>JBEBWZ010000134.1:0-9177 GCA_040391865.1 Solimonas flava | reverse complement strand
TTTGCACAAGCAAAAAGAAGTCAGACGCGCCGGCGCGGCGCGGAACACACAGGTCGAGCGACAACGACAGAGACCCACCAAAGCAAACAGCGGGCTCGCCAAGCCCGCGTCTCGATCTTCGCCCCGCAGCGGCCCGCTTACTTCACCGCCATCTTGGTCACGTTCGACGGTTCGAAGTGCCCGCGATCGAACGCGCGTTCCTGCGTCTCTGGCTCCTCGTTGTTCATCGAGTAGGCGATGTAGCGGCCCGACTGCAGGTCGTACGCGGTTTCCAGCGCTGGTGGCGCGATGAACGGCTTGTCGTAGGCCTGATAGGAATGCAGCTCCTGCCAGCGCCAGAGCTGGTCGCGATTGTCGTAGCAATCCACCAGCGCGATCTGCCAGGAGTCCTCGTCGACGTAGAAGGTACGGCGCTTGAACATGTGGCTGGTGGCCGGCTTCAGCATCGATTCCACCACCCAGACGCGGTGCAGCTCGTAGCGCGGCAGATCCTGGTTGATGTGGCCGCGCTTGATGATGTCGCTGTATTTGTACTGATCGCTGTGCAACTGGTACGAGTTGTAGGGGATCAGCATCTCGCGCTTGCCGACCAGCTTCCAGGTGTAGCGGTCGGTCGCGCCGTTGAAGCCGTCGAGCTGATCGTTGGTACGCAGGCCGTCGGAGGCGGTGCTCGGGTTGTCATAGGCGACGTTGGGCGCGCGGCGGATGCGCCGCTGGCCGGGGTTGTACTGCCAGGCACGGCGCGCCTCGCGCACCTGGTCCATAGTCTCGTGCACCAGCGTGATCTGGCCGGCCAGGCGGGCCGGATCGCGCACCACCTGCAGGAAGTAGGTGATGACGTTGTTCAGCGACTCCGGTGTCACGCCCTGTGCGGCGTAGGGGAAGGAGACGTCCTCGGTGATCTTCACCAGCGTGTAGCTGCCGGTGGTGGTGACCGCGGCCTGGTTGTTCCAGCGGGCGCCGCCGATGCCGCGGTAGCGCAGCTTGTGGTTCCACATCACTTCCTGGCCGCTCTTGGCGATCGGGAACGGGAAGCCGGTGATCGCCCCTTTCAGCGACTCGCCCTGGAATTCCAGGGTCGCGTTGACCGCGTTCTTGCGGGTGGCGGTGTAGACGAAGTCCGGAAACGCCGCCGAGCGGCGCGACGGATAGACGTTCATCTTGTAGTTGGGATACTTGGCGAACATCGCCGCCTGGCCCGTCGACAGCTTGTCGCGGTACTGCGCCAGATTCTGTGCCGTGACGGTGTACAGCGGCTTGTCGGCCGGGTAGGGATCGCAATAGCGCTCGCCGAGGCCCTTGTAGCAGCTGGGTGCGCGGGTGAGGCCGCCGCTCCAGGCGGGGATGCTGCCGTCGGCGTTGCCGGCCCGCTCGGCGCCGATCGGGGTCAGGGTTTGCCCGAGGCGGCCGGCTTCCTCTGCCGAAACCTTGCCCAGCACGGGGCCAACGGTCAGGAACAGCAAGGCGCCGAGCGCCGTCGATACCACTTTGCGGGTTTGCTTCATGCGGATCTCCCCTGGGTCGCGGTGCGCCTCAGCCGGGCGCCGTTGATCGTTATGGCCGGAACCATACCAGCCTCATCGCCGCCGGGGAATTCAAGCGGCCAGCTGTGGTGTAATACCCGTCATCAGCGGCGCCGGAGGAATCGGCCCCGTCTTGCCCGGCACGCAGGGCCGGTCATCCGCCGCAATCATCGTTATAGGAGAGGCCCATGGCCCGTGGCGTCAATAAAGTCATTCTGATCGGCAATCTCGGCAAGGACCCGGAAGTGCGCTACTTCCCGAGCGGCGACGCGATTGCCAATGCCACCATCGCCACCACCGAAAGCTGGAAGGACAAGCAGACCGGCGAACAGAAGGAAGCCACCGAGTGGCATACCGTGGTGTTCCCCGGCAAGCTCGGCGAGATCGCCGGCAAGTATCTGAAGAAGGGTTCGAAGGTCTACGTCGAAGGTTCGCTGCGTACCCGCAAGTGGCAGGACAAGGAAGGCAAGGACCGCTACACCACCGAGATCCGCGTGCAGGACATGCAGATGCTCGACGGCAAGCCGGGTGGTGGCACCGCAGCGATGGGTGGCGGTGGCGAGGAGCGTTCCTATGCGCCGCGCGGGGGCGGGGCTCCGAGTCGCAGCAGTGCACCGCCGGCCGCCGCACCCGCCATGGATGCGCCGTTCGAGGACGACGACATCCCGTTCTGAAGTCGGCGGGTGCGGTACGGCATCAGGCGACGGGACCTCCCGTCGCTTTTTTTGTGCCTGACCGGGGGAGCTGGCAGAGCCGATCGATCGTGTTTTGCGCAAAAGGCGCGGTCCGGGGTCCCTGAAAGTCGTTCGCGACAGGAAAATCAGGTTTTCACCAATAGATAAATTTTGCCTAACACGGCAAGGCGTGGTGAGCGACGGTGACCCTAGTTCATGGGTCAACACCGATGTGAAAGTCAGGCTTTCCCTGATCGGACGCAACATTCGGATAGTTTTGGTTATCTGCCGCGGCAATGATTGATCTTGCAGATGCCTGACAGCGTCTCCCTGCAGTTGCTGCTCCTGCGCTGATCTGATTAGAATCGCGCCGCTTTTGCAGCGCCTGTCTATTTTTTGTCCAGTTTTCAGGCTGTGCGATAGCCAACGGGGTGGGTTTGTATTTGTTCTTGGGATGAGCCGCAGTGATTGGGCGGTCGGATGATCTGGGGAGATTCGCGGATGTTTAGGGCATTGATTCCGGTGTTGCTGGCAGCGCTTGTGCCCATGGGTTCCGCACTTGCAGATGAACCGGTGTCCAGCCGCATGGACGCGTATCGGGTGGTGACGGCCACCAACGGTAGCGAGCAGCTCGAAGCCGCCGCCTCGGTCAAGCCGGGCGACGTGATCGAATACCAGATCGTTTATGACAACGCCGGTGCCAGATCGGTGTCCGATCTGCGCATCAATGGCCCGATCCCCAGCGGCACCCTCTATGTCGACGGCAGTGCCAGGACCACGGTGCGCAGCCAGCTCAAGTTCAGTGCCGACGGCGGTGCCAGCTGGCAGGCCGCCCCGGTGAAGCGCAAGTCCGCAGACGGCAAGCGCGATGAAGCGGTCCCTCCCACGGCATATACCAACGTGCAGTGGACCGCGCAGGAGCCCCTGCAACAGGGCGCTTCGCAGAAGTATCGCTATCGCGTACGCGTTGCCGACGACGCCAGCCTTCCTGCCCAGTAATTCCTGACGCGCCCTTCGGCTGCGACGAGTCCGTCGCGGCAGGGGCGCGCCTCGCCCAGCAGTTTTTCAGTGGTTCTCCAAGTAGTGCACCAGCGCGCGTCTGCGCTCAATAAAACGGGAGTTTTCGATGAATCGTGAAAGTTTGGGGGGCGCGACGATGGTCGAAAGCGCTCGTGGATTGGGAGGGAGGGCCTGGCTTGTGCTGGCGTTCCTGTTGCTGGCGCTGGTCGCCCTGCGTCCTGCCGGTGCGTTTGCAGCACCGCCGGCCGGCGCCATCATCGGTAACCAGGCAACCGCCAGCTATACCGATGCCGGCGGCAACGATCGCACCACGACCTCGAACCTGGTCGAAACCACGATCACGCAGATCGCTGGCGTCGATGTCGAGACCAACCAGACGCGCACCGCAGCTCCGGGTTCGACGGTCTATCTGCCGCATACGGTGACCAACACCGGCAACGGCAACGACGTCTACAACCTGCTGGCAGCCCAGGTCGCCGGTGGCACCTTCAGCTTCAGCAGCATCGTCATCTATGCCGACGTCAACGGCGACGGCATTCCTGACAACTTCACGCCGATCACGGTGACGCCGACGCTGGCCGCAGGCCAGACCTACGGCATCGTGATTGCCGCGCAGGTTCCGGGCGCCGCAGCTTCGGGCCAGAGCAGCCAGCTGACGATCACCGGCACCAGCCAGTTCGACGGCAGCATCACCGACTTCAACACCGACACCGTCACGGTCAGCACCAACGCCGTGGTGCCGGTCACCAAGTCGCTGAGCGTGCAGTCCGGCCCGGCGAACACGGAAGTCGAAGTCACGCTGACCTACACCAACAATGGCAGCAAGACCGCGACCAACCTGACGCTGACCGACGTGCTCGACGCGCGTTATGCCTACGTTGCCGACAGCGGTCGCTGGAGCGTCACCAACCCCGCCGTGCTGACCGATCTGGCAGCCGATCCGGACACCGGCGGCATTGCCTATGGCGTCAATGCGCAGACGGTGACCGCGGTCATCGCATCGGTGGCACCGGGCCAGAGCGGCTTCGTGCGCTTCAAGGTGACGGTGGTTGCCGGCACTGCGCCGGGCACCATTCCCAATACCGGTGATGTGAGCTACGGCGACGGCGGCGGCAACACCGTTGTCACCGACACCAACACCTCGACCTTCATCGTCACCCCGGCTCCGGGCGTGGTCCTGACGGACGATGGTTCGACCACCGACGCCGACGCGGTCAACGATGTGGTCCTGATTGCTTCGGCAAACCAGGGCGCCACGCTGATCTTCGACAACGTCGTGATCAACAACGGCACCGGCGTCGATACCTTCGACCTCACCTATGGCAGCTCGACGTTCCCGGCCGGCACCAGCTTCCAGCTGCTGCGCGCGGGCGGCACGCCGATGACCGACAGCAACGGTAACGGCATCCCGGATACCGGTCCGCTGGCACCTGGCGCAAGCTTCCACGTGCATCTGCGCGTGATCCTGCCGAACAATGTCGCAGCGGCCGGTCCGTTCGACGTGATCAAGACGGCCACCTCGACGCTCGACCCGACCGTGAAGGACACGGTGACCGATCGCCTGGGCAGCCTCAATGCCAACACCGTCGACGTCACCAACGATGCACCGGTGGGTGGCGCTGGCGTGACGGATGCCGGTCCCGGCGATGCGCCGGCGAACACGGTTGCGATCAACCCGGGTCAGACGGCCAGCTTCGATCTGTACGTCAACAACACCAGTGCGGTGTCCGACAGCTACAACCTGGCAGCAAGCACCGACTCGACGTTTGCAGCGCTGACGCTGCCGGCCGGCTGGTCGGTGGTGTTCCGCAACGGTGCCACCAATGCGGTCATCAGCAACACCGGCACCATTGCAGCCGGCGCCAGCCGGCATGTCGTGGCCGAAGTGTCGGTCCCGGCGGGTCAGGCTCCGACTCTGGCACCTCACCAGAGCCTGTACTTCCGTGCGCAGTCGCCGACCAGCGGCGCGCTCGACGTCAAGCACGATGCCGTGGAAGTGAACACGGTGATCGACCTGTCGGTCACGCCGAACAACACCAGCCAGGGCTTCCCGGGCGGCCAGGTGGTCTACAAGCACACCCTGACCAACAACGGTAACGCGCCGGTTTCGGCGGCACCGCTGACGGTGGGCAACTCCACTGCGCTGTGGAACTCGGTGATCTGGTACGACGCCAATGGCAACGGTGTGATCGATGCCAGCGACCTCGTGGTTGACGATCTCGCCGACATCGTGGCGATCACCGGCCCGCTGGCGGCCGGCGGCCAGCTGCCGTTGCTGGTGCAGGTGTTCGTGCCTTCCGGTGCCACCGATGGCGCGGCCAACACCACCACCATCACCGTCTCCGCGGTGGGTGACAGCGATCCGAGCAACAACGTTGCGGTCGATACCACCATCGTCGTGGTCGGCGATGTGCAGGTGCGCAAGCAGCAGGCACTGGACGCGAATTGCGACGGTACTGCGGACGCTGCGTTCACGCAGACCCAGCTGTCGGCCAAGCCGGACGAGTGCCTGATCTACCGCGTCACGCTGACCAACCTCGGCACCATGCCGATCACCGGTTCGTCGATCTCCGATACCACGCCGTCGTTCACCACCTCTGTCGGTGCGAGCGCCACGGTGACCTCGGGCTCGGTGACCGCTGAGCCGGCTGCCGGCACCGCGGGTGTAGTGACGGCAACGGTGGGAACCGTGAACTCGGGTTCCAACGCAACGCTGCAGTTCTCCGTGCGGATCAACCCCTGATCGGGAACTGATCCAGAACCGGCTCCGGGGCGGCGTCCTGCCGCTCCGGACCGGACGGGTTTCAAGCAGGACAGCGGGTGGTGGTTTGCCACCCGCTGTCATTGCCTGAGCCCGCCTGACGATCCCTGAGACCTCATTTCTTCATGAAGCCAGCGTCCAAAGCCAGTGTCCGCGTGTCCGTAGATCGCCCCCGCGGCGGTTTGCGTGCGGCCCTGCGCGCGGTGCTGCTGGTGGCAGGAGTCCTGGTGTGGGGTGCGCCGCAGGCGGCAACGCCGGCTGCGGGCAGCGTGATCCGCAATCAGGCAGAGGCAAGTTTTCGTGTCGGCGATTCGGTGCCGCTGACCGTCACCTCGAACGCGGTGGACACCGTGGTCACGGCGGTCGAAGGCATTGCGCTGGTCCCCGACCTCAACGTCGAGTCGGCACCGGGTGCCGTGGTGCTGCTGCCGCATACGCTCAGCAATACCGGCAACGTCGCGACCAAGGTGCGTTTGCAGTACGCCAACGAGTCTGGCGACAGTTTTGATTTGAACGACCTGCGCCTGATCCGCGATCTCAACGGTAACGGCATCGCCGATGCTGGCGAGCCCGAGATCGCACTTGGCACAGAGCTGGACCTGGCCATCGGCCAGAGCATTTCCCTGATTCTGAGCGGTCGCGCACCTGCTGCGATCGCTTCCGGCAGCCTTGCGAGGCTGCATGTTTCCGCGCTGGCCACCGCCGGCTCCGCTGCGCAGGTGAACGATACCGTCACCATTGCCGCGACCACGCCGCCGCGTCTGGAAAAGAGCGCGTCGGTGACGACCGCGCTGCCCGGTGGCAGCGTGCGTTACACCCTCAGTCTGTACAGCGGCGACGGCTGGAAGCCGAAGACGGTGACCGTCGACGGTGTTGCGCGCCAGCTGATCGTGGTGCGCGATCCGCTGCCGGCCAACACCGGCTTTGCGGGCTTCGGCCAGACCGCGGGCGCGCAGGTGCTGTATCAGCTGAGCGGCGTCGCCACCGATCAGTACCAGACCCTGGCCCCTGCAGATGCCGAGCGCATCGTCGCGATCGCCTTCGGTTTCGACAGCCTGCCGCCGCTGACGCGGATTGAGCTGAGCTTCGATGTGCGCATCAGCAACATCGCCAGCGCGCAGGTGCTCAATGTCGCGACGGTCGAAGGCACGCTCAACGGCGTACCCGACAGCGTGCCCTCGAATCCGGTGCTGGTGACACTGCCGCAACTGCCCGGACAGCTCGACTATCGCAACGCGACGCTGGATCGCACGGTCAATCTCAGCGGCTCCGGCGTGCCGCTCAACCTGATGGCGACGGCGGCGATGTGCAATGCCGACGCCACGGTCGCGGAAAGCTATCCGCTGACCTTGCGCAGTGCGCTGTCCAACGACACCGAAAGCGGCTTCTTCATCACCGAGACCGGCCCCAACACCGGCGTATTTGTCGTCACCAATGTGCCGACGGCACGCTGGCCGGCCACGCCGCGCGTCAACAACGATGGCGTGATGCAGGTTGCGCTCAACGACACCGTGACCGCGACGCTGGTGTGCGCGGGCGCCACCCTGACCGCACGCATCCTGATCGACCCGGCCGGCGTGGTGTACGACTCCGGTACCGGTGCACCGGTTGCGGGCGCCACCGTCACCCTGATCGAGATTGCTGCCAATGGCAGCGAGCGGCCGGCCACGGTGCTCGACTTCAGCGGCCAACCCGCAGCCAGTTCGGTAGTGACGGGCGCCGACGGCTTCTACCAGTTCCCGTTGGTCACGGCGGGCAACTACCGCCTCGCGGTGACGCCGCCCAATGGCTACAGCTACCCGTCACAGGTGCCGGTCAGCAAGCAGCCACCGGCGCGTCGCATCGGCGACGGCTCCTTCGGCAATGCCTTCGCCGTCACCCCGAGCGCGGGGATGATTCAGGACATTCCGCTGGACCCTGGCGTGATGTCGGGTCTGACCCTGGAGAAACGTGGCGCGCGCAGCACGGTCGAGATCGGCGAGACCCTGCGCTACACCCTGCAACTGCGCAACAACACCGGCAGCACGCTCAACACGGTCGTGATCGAAGATCTGCTGCCAATCGGCTTCGGCTTTGTTGCGGGTAGCGCACGCATCGGCGCGGTGGCTGCGGCCGATCCCGCCGGCGTGCCGGGACGACGGCTGCTGTTCGACATCGGCACCCTCGACAGCGGCAGGAGCATCAGCCTGAGTTATGTGGTGCGCGTCGGTACCGCCGCGGCGGCCGGCGACGGCGTGAACCTGGCGCGCGCGAGCAGCGACCGTGCTGACTCGAACCTCGCGCGCTTTGCGGTCGAGGTGCAGAAGGGCGTTTTTACCGACGAAGCGCTGATCGTCGGCAAGGTGTTCGTGGACTGCAACCGCGACGACCTGCAGAACGCGGAAGAGCTGGGCATTCCCGGCGTGCGCCTGTATCTCGATGACGGCACCTATGTCATCACCGACAGCGAGGGCAAGTTCAGCTTCTACGGCATTTCGCCGCGCACCCACACGCTGAAGCTGGATCGCATCACGCTGCCGCGCGGCGCCGAGATGTCCACGCTCTCCAACCGCCATGCCGGCGATCCGCAAAGCCGTTTCGTCGATCTCAAGAAGGGCGAGCTGCATCGCGCCGACTTTGCCGAAGGTTCCTGCACGGCGGAGATTCTCGACGAAGTGAAGCGCCGCCGCGCCGCCGGTCAGGTGCTGGCCGCGAAGCTCGATGAAGAAAGCTTTACCGAGCATCTGCGCACCGAGCAGGCGCCGCGCATTGATGCCCGCACGCGCCCGGCCAGCGGCATCGTCGATGCCAGCGGCAAGATCATCGCCGATACGCCACTGGCCGGCTCGGCACCGCAGCGCAGCGAGGTTTCGCCGCTGGGCGCGGCGCCGGTGAGCCAGACTCCGAGCGTGAATCTGGAGGCGGTGCTGCCGGAGCGTGCCGACAACCGTTTCGGTTTTCTCGACCTGATCGATGGCGACACCTTGCCGGGCACTGATATCGCAGTGCGTCTGGCCGGTCGCGAGGGTTCCAGCTTCCGCCTGTCGGTGAATGGTGAGGCGGTGTCGGAGTCGCGCGTCGGTCAGCGCGCGAAGATGCCGACGCGTCAGCTGCAGGCCTGGGAATACATCGGCATCAAGCTCAAGCCGGGCGCTAACCGCCTGCGCGCGGAAATGCTCGACGGCTTCGGCAATGCCCGCGAGACGGTGGAGATCACCCT
>JBEBWZ010000133.1:0-9233 GCA_040391865.1 Solimonas flava | reverse complement strand
GTTGATCAGCAGCCACACCAGAAACCGCATCAGGAACTCGGGCAGCAGCGAGTAGATGAAGATCGCGACCGCCGCGTTCATCAGCGCGGTCACCAGCAGCAACTGCGGGATCGTGAGCCCGGCTTTCAGCAGCCCGATCGCCAGCAGCGCGGCGACGACCATGAACAGCGCGTTGAGAATGTTGTTGCCGGCGATGATGCGCGAGCGGTGGCTGGCCTCTGAGCGCGTCTGGATCATCGCGTACAGCGGCACGATGTAGAAACCGCCAAACAGGCCGATCAGCAGCAGATCCCACAGCACGCGGTGGTTGGCGGCCTGGCTCAGGAACGCTCCGGCGCTGAGCGCTTGCGTTGCCAATGCATCGGGCACCGCGAAGTAGAGGTCGATGCCGAACAGCGTCAGTCCGATCGAGCCCAGCGGTACCAGGCCGATCTCGATCTTGTGGCCGGACATGCGTTCGCACAGCAGCGAGCCGGCGCCGATGCCCAATGAGAAAACGGTCAGCAGCAGGGTCACCACCGTCTCGTCGCCGCCGAGATGCAGCTTGCTGAAGTTCGGCAGCTGCGACAGGAACATTGCGCCGTAGAACCAGAACCACGAGATCCCCAGCACCGACAGATACACCGCGCGGTTGCTGCGCATGAACTTGAAGTTGCGCCAGGTCTCGGTCAGCGGGTTCCAGTTGATGCGCAGGTCCGGTGCCGCCGCGGGTGCCACGGGAATGCCGCGCGAGGTGAGATAGCCGAGCACCGCGACCAGCACCACGGTGCCGGCAACCCACTGCGCACCGCCCTGCTGCGCGATCAGCCAGCCGCCGAGCATGGTGCCGAGCAGGATCGCGAGAAAGGTTGCAGCCTCCACCAGCGCATTGCCGCCAACCAGCTCATGCTCATGCAGGTGCTGCGGCAGGATCGAGTACTTCACCGGCCCGAACAGTGCCGACTGCGTGCCCATCAAAAACAGCAGCAGCATCAGTGCCGGCACGTTCTGCAACAGCAGGCCCACGACCGCCAGCGACATCACTGCGATCTCGAACAGTTTGGTGCAGCGGATCAACTGCGCCTTTTCATATTTCTCGGCGATCTGTCCGGCCGTGGCCGAGAACAGGAAGAACGGCAGAATGAACAGGCCGGCGGCGAGATTGACGTACAGGTTGATCTGATCGGCACTCAGTCCGGCAACGCCGAAGGTCACCAGAATCACCAGTGCATTCTTGTAGACGTTGTCGTTGAACGCACCCAGCGTCTGGGTGAGGAAGAACGGGCCGAAGCGGCGCTGCGCAAGCAGGCCAAACTGGCTGTTGTCGCTCATGGGAAGTGCTTGTGGCGGTGGATGACGAGTGATGCACGGAAGAATAGCGGGTTTGCCTACGCGTTCCTCAAACGCAAGGATCGCTGGATTCGGCGCGCCCCACTCACTACGCTGGCGGCTCGGATTCGAGGAGTGTGGAATGAAGCAGGGCCGGGAGTGGCTGCTGGAACAGTTGCCGGAGCTGGAGCGCGCGGGAGTGCTCGATGCGGCGGCGGGCGAGCGTCTGCGTCGGCACTACCAGGCGCAGGGCGAAGCGCCGCGCAGCGGCTGGGCACGGATCCTGTCGGCGGTGCTGGGCGCTGCGCTGATCGGCCTGGGGGTCATCCTGCTGGTTGCGCACAACTGGGACGGTTGGTCGCGTGGCATGCGCTTGGCCACCGCCTTCACACCCTTGTTGCTGGGGCAGCTGGCCTGCTTCCTGGCATTGCTGCGTGCGCCGGCTGATGCGGGCTGGCGCGAAGCTGCGGCGGTCTTCACGGCGGCCGGCTTTGCCGCGGCACTGGCGCTGGTCGGGCAGATCTACCATTTCCCGGGTGATCTCGATCGTTTCCTGTTGACCTGTTTGTTGGTCTCCTTGCCGTTGGTGTATCTGCTCAACGCCAGCCTGACGGCGGTGCTGTGCGCTGCGGCAATGGCCGCCTGGGCGGCGGCGAGCGATGCAACGCCGTTCATGGTGGTGGCCTTGTTTGCAACGCTGTTGCCGCATGTCTGGCAGGCGTGGCGGCAGGATGCGCAATCGCTGCGCAGCGTGGCGCTCGCGTCCACGCTGGCGCCGCTGTTCTTCGTGGCGATGCTGGCGGTGCTGCCGCACAGCTGGCGCCTGGGCTGGCTCTGGTTTGCCGAGTGCGCCGCCTTGCTCTGGCTGATGGACGGTCGCGAGCGTGGCGGTGTCCTGAGGCGACCGCTGCAGAACTATGGCCGTGCCGGGGTCGCGGTGGCGGCACTGGCCGGCGCGCTGACCGAATTCTGGAGTCACGGCAATTTCTGGTACCGCGGCGATGACTCGCCGGCGCAGGCGTGGTGGTTGCTCGGCGCGGTTCTGGTGGGAGTGCTGTGGTTGAGCCTGCGGGCGTTGAGGGCACGGGACTGGCTGGGGGCGGCGGGCGCATTTCCGGCGCTGATGCTCTGGCTGGCCCTGATGGTCGACTCGGAGCGGTATGCCGTCCCGCTGGCGCTGCTGTTCAACGTCTATGTGCTGGGTCTCGGTATCGCCATCGTCCGCCAGGGCGTGGCGGCGCGGCAGATGGCGCGTGCCAACAGTGGCCTGGTGCTGCTCGCGGTATTGATCCTGATGCGCTTCTTCGACAGCGACTGGCCGTTTACCGTGCGCGGCGTTGCTTTCGTGCTGGTGGGCGTCGGATTTCTGGGTGCCAATCTGTGGCTCAAGCGTCGGGTGCAGGCATGAACACGAGAATTCCCGCGCGCTTCGCCGTCGCCGCGCTGGCGCTGCTGTGCGTCGTGCAGTGGGCCATTCCGGCGCTGCTGATCCAGCGCAATCAGGTCACGCTGGGCGAGGGCACGGCGTATCGCTTCCGTACCGCGCCGGTGGATCCCATCGATCCGTTTCGTGGGCGCTATGTCGCGCTCGATTTCGCAGCGGCACGGGTCGAGGTACCGGCCACCGGGGATTACCAGCCGGACGCACGCATGTATGCGCCGATCGAAGTCGGTGAGGACGGTTACGCCTATCTGCTGCCGCCGCTGCCGCAAGCGCCCGCGCAGGGCGACTATCTGGTGGTGCGTATCGGCTGGCGTGACGAGGCGCATCAGTTGCGGCTGCAACTGCCGTTTGATCGTTACTACATGAACGAGGATCTGGCGCCTCAGGCCGAACGCCTCTACCTCGACCGCAATCGCATGCCGATGTCGGGTGACGACGATCCACGACGACCGGCGTATGTGGTGGTGCGGGTGCGGGGCGGGAACGCGGTCATCGAAGAGCTGTACATCGACGACCTGCCGGTGCGCGAGCGCGTGTTGCAGGCGCGGTAGCTCCCTGCTGCAGCAGGGACGTGTTGAACTCCAGTCCCGGAGACGCCGTCTGAGATTGCCCCCACCGAGAACCGCCATGACACCTGAACACGCCCTTTTGACCCTTGTGCTCTTCGCGGCCTTCGTCGACGGCGCCAAGGATGACCGCGAGCGCGAGCACATCCGCCGTTTTGCCGAGAGCCTGGGACAGGATGAACCCGAACTGCCGCGCCTCTACCAGAACGTGCTGCTCAAGCGTGTCACCGTCGCCGACGCGGCCGCGGCGCTCACCGACAAGGGCCAACGGCAGCTGGCCTATGAAATGGCGGTGGTCGTCTGCGATGCCGATGGCAGGCAGTGCGATGCGGAGCGGCGTTTTCTCTCCGAGCTGAAGACGCTGCTGCAGCTCGATGACGATACCCACAGCCGGGACGTCGATCGGCACGCGAACGCACTCGCGGAGACAGCGCCGGTTCCCGTGACGCCCAGCGCCGCATCCATCGCACCGGGGCGCGGAGCGGTGGACGATGCCGAGCTGGAGAAGCGCATCCTCAACGCCGCCATCCTCAATGGCGCGCTGGAGTTGTTGCCGCAGTCCTGGGCATCCATCGCCATCATTCCGCTGCAGCTCCGGCTGGTCTACGGCATCGGCAAGGCGAACGGCTATGAACTCGATCAGGGCCACATCAAGGAATTTCTCGCGACGGTGGGCGTAGGCCTTACCTCGCAGTACATCGAACAGTTCGGCCGCAAGCTCATGGGGGGCCTGCTCGGCGCCATGGTCGGCAAGACCGTGGGCAAGCTGGGCGGTGCCGCCACCGGCATGGCGTTCTCGTTTGCCGGCACCTATGCGCTGGGCCACATCGCCAAACGCTATTACGGCGGCGGCCGCACCATGGATACCGGCACCCTGCAGGCCGAGTTCCAGCGCCTGCTCGAGCCGGCGCGGCGGCTGCAGGGGCAATATCTGCCGCAGATCCGGCAGCGCGCCGCGAGTCTGGACGCGGCGCAGGTCATGTCACTGGTGCGCGGCACGCCATGAGCGTCGGATCGACACACTGACCACCTCCCTCCCAAACGATCCGCCATGTCCGCACTCTCCGACTTTCCCATCACCCGCAAATGGCCGGCCCGCCATCCGGATCGCATCCAGCTCTATTCGCTGCCCACGCCCAACGGCGTCAAGGTGTCGATCATGCTCGAAGAAATCGGCCTGCCCTATGAAGCCCACCGCGTTGGCTTCGAGACCAACGATCAGCTCTCGCCGGAGTTCCTGTCGCTGAATCCCAACAACAAGATTCCCGCGCTGATCGATCCCCATGGGCCGGATGGTCAGCCGCTGCCGCTGTTCGAGTCCGGCGCGATCCTGATCTACCTGGCGGAGAAAACCGGACAGTTCCTCCCCACGGATGCGCTGGGCCGATACACCACGCTCCAATGGCTGATGTTCCAGATGGGCGGCATCGGCCCCATGTTCGGCCAGCTCGGCTTCTTCCATAAATTCGCCGGCAAGGATTACGAGGACAAGCGTCCGCGTGATCGCTATGTCGGCGAAAGCAAGCGTCTGCTGGGCGTGCTCGATCGTCAGCTCGAACAGCGCGAATGGTTGATCGGCGACCGCTACACCATCGCCGATATCGCGACCTTTCCGTGGGTGCGCAACCTCATCGGCTTCTACGATGCGGGCGACCTGGTCGGCATCGCCGACTTCCCGCAGGTCAAACGCGCGCTGGCTGCGTTCCTGCAGCGCCCTGCGGTGATCAAGGGCCTGCAGATTCCCTGAGCAACTCCGGTACGGGAAAAGGCCAAGGACGAGAACCGGTCGCTTCGGCAAGCCCCGCCCTCAGCGGGGCGGGGCTTCGCCGTCTGCCTGATCGCTGCCCTGGCCGCCCAGGCGCAACGCCAGGGCATACAGTTCTTTCTTGCGTACGCCGGTGATTTCCGCGGCCACGCGCGCGGCGCTGGAGGCCGGCAGTTCCTTCAGCAGGACACGCAGCACCCGTTCGGCCGCCGCGTTGTCGGCGGCATCCGCCGCAGGATTGCCGCCAACCACCAGTACGAACTCGCCCTTGGTGCGGTGCGGCCCGCCGCGCAGCCAGGCGGCAATGTCGGCGGCGCTGGCGCTGTGACTTTCCTCATGCAGTTTGGTCAGTTCGCGCGCCACACATAGCGGACGCTCGCCACCCAGCACCGCCACGATATCGTCGACCGATTCGATGATCCGATGACTGGATTCGTACAGGATCAGGCTGCGGGTGTCGGTCGCCAGCTGGCGCAGCCGTTCCTTGCGCGCACCGGCACGCGACGGCAGGAACCCTTCAAACACGAAACGGTCGCTGGGCAGGCCGCTCAGCGACATCGCCGCAATCGCCGCGCAGGGACCGGGGATGGTGATCACCGGCAACCCGGCAAGTCGCGCCGCGCGGACCAGCGCAAAGCCCGGGTCGGAAATCAGTGGTGTGCCGGCGTCGGACACCAGCGCCAGCGCCGCACCCTTGCGCAGGCGCTCGATCAGGCCGGCGCAGGCGGCGTCCTCGTTATGTTCGTGCACGGCCAGCAGCGGTCGCTGGATGCCGAAATGCGCCAGTAGGCTGCCGCTGGTACGGGTGTCCTCGGCGCAGACGGCATCCACCGCCGCCAGTACCCGCTGCGCGCGCGGGCTCAGGTCGCCGAGGTTGCCGATCGGCGTGGCGACCACGTACAGGTGGCCGGGGACCACGGGCTGATGCTCGCTCACGGGGCAGGGGGACAGCGATGGGCACATGTCATAATCGCGATTATGCCGAAAGCACGCCGCCATCCTGTTGTTTGCCGCGCCTTGCTGCTGGGAACAGCGGCTTTGGTCATGGGCTGCGCCATGGCGCAGCCGGTCTCGAACACGCGACCGCTGTCACCACCGCCTTCGTCTGGCGGCATGACCTCGCCGCAGGAGAATGCCGCACCGGCGGCGATGTCCGCGCCCGGTTCTGGCGGCGGGTTCGTGGCGCAGCCGCGCGGCAGCGTGGCCCTGTTGCTGCCGCTGTCCGGGGCCTTGTCTGCAACGGCCGAAGCGGTGCGTGACGGGTTTCTGGCCGGCTATTTCAGCGATCGCGCGCGCGCGCAGGTGCGCATCTATGACGTGGGGGCCGGCGATGAACTGCTGGTATCGGCGTATCAGCGCGCGCTGAACGAAGGCGCTTCGTTCATCGTCGGACCGCTGCGCAAGGAAAGCGTGGCGCAGCTGGCGCGGATGAATCCGCCGGTGCCGGTGCTGGGTTTGAACTTCCTCGACAGCGGTACCGGCGTGCCGTTCAATTTTTTCCAGATGGGTCTTGCGCCGGAAGACGAGGCGCGTTCCGCCGCCGATGATGCGGCCAGCCGGGGCTTGCGCCGGGCGGTGGCACTGGTGCCGGACAGCGAATGGGGTCAGCGCACCTTGGTCGCGTTCGAGCAGCGGCTGCGGGCCCAGGGCGGTGTAGTGGTCCGTGCCGAGCGTTATCCGCAGTCGGTGGCCGATCAATCGAAGCTGATCCGATCGCTGATGGGGGTTGCCGCCAGCGAGGAGCGGCATCGCGCGCTGACCGGCATCATCGGTGTCAAGAGCGAGTTCGAGCCCAAGCGCCGTGGCGATATCGATCTGATTTTCCTGGGCGCCCGCGCGCAGGATGCGCGGCTGCTGGGGCCGCAGTTCCGCTTCCAGCGTGCCGGCGATCTGCCGATCTATGCAACGGCGTTGATCTACGACGGCCGTACCGACGCCGATCGCTCGGGTATTCGCTTCTGCGACGCGCCGTGGGTAATCGGTGACGCGCTGATCTGGGCGCCGCAGCGCGCCGAGGTCGAGACCCTGGCATCGGAGCGGGCACAGCCGCGGCTCCATGCACTGGGGCGCGATGCCTATCGCGTTGCCAGTAGTCTGCTGCGGGGCGAGTTGCGGATCGGCGACAGCATCGATGGGGCGTCGGGTCGTCTGAGCTGGAGCAATGGCGGCGTGATCGAGCGGGCGCTCGAATGCGTGCAGCTGCAGAGCGACGGCTTGCGGCCGCTGGCGGGTGTGCCGGGCCGGATGTGAACGGCGCCGCTGCCGAAGATCTGGCGCTGCGCTATCTGCAGCGGCAGGGCTTGCGGCTGGTGGCGCGCAACAGCCGGTTCCGCGGCGGTGAACTCGATCTGGTGATGCTCGAAGGTGCGCTGCTGGTGGTGGTCGAGGTGCGCGCACGCAGTCATCCTGGATATGCCTCGGCGGCCGAGTCGGTCGATGCGCGCAAACAGCGGCGGATCATCCATGCCACGCAACAGTTCCTGGCCTGTCATGCCGAACACGGCGAACGTGCCTTGCGCTTCGATGTCGTCACCTTCGATGGCAACGGCCAGCTGGAATGGATACGCGAGGCTTTCGATGCCGACTGAACCCGCACGATCATGAGCAATCACACCCTGCCAATGGCGGCCGCACCGCAGCCGTTGCCGGACGCCGTGCGACAGCGATTGCACGACGCATTTCCGCGCGATGCGGTCTACACCGACGCCGCGGACTGTCTCAGCTACGGTTATGACAACTCCAAGCGCGTCGCTCTGCCGCAGGCGGTGGTGTTTGCGCGCCGTCACGAGGACGTGGTGGCGCTGGTGCAGATCTGCAACGAGTTCGAGTTGCCGTTGATCGCACGTGGTCGCGGTACCAACACCACCGGGGCGACGGTACCGATCCACGGCGGCATCGTGCTGGCGATGGAACGGATGAACCGCATCCTGCGCTGCGTGCCGGGTGATCGCCTGCTGCAATGCGAGGGCGGTGCGCTCAATGGCGACGTGCAGGCGGAAGCGGGCAAGCACGGTCTGTTCTGGGCGCCGGACCCGACCAGCCTCGGATTCTCGACCGTGGGCGGCAATCTCGCCTGCTGTGCGGGCGGGCCGCGTGCGGTCAAGTACGGCACGGCGCGCGACAACGTGCTCGGCCTGCGTGCCGTGACGGGCGCCGGCGTCAGCATCAACAGTGGCTGCACCACGACCAAGGGCGTGGTCGGTTATGACCTGACGCGCCTGCTGGTCGGCAGTGAAGGCACACTGGCGATCATTACCGAAGCAACGCTGAAACTGCTGCCGAAACCGCAGCAACGGCGCACGCTGCGCGCCTGCTATGGCGACGTCGGCAGTGCCGCGGCCGCGGTGTCGCGGATCATGGCGCAGCCGGAAACGCCGAGCGCGCTGGAGTTCATGGACGGTGATGCGGTGCAGCTGGCCGAGGCCTATCGCGCGACCGGCGTGCCCGCGGGTACGGGCGCGCTACTGTTGCTGGAAGTGGACGGCAGTCCGGAGGCCCTGGATGACGCCGTCCGTGCCGTCGCCGCCGCGGCCCGCGGTCCCGGCCTGGTCGAACTGAGAGCCGCGTCCAGCGATGCCGAGACCGAAACGCTATGGGCCTGCCGCAAGGCCTTGTCGCCGTCACTGCGCAAGATTGCACCGAAGAAGGTTAACGAGGATGTCTGCGTGCCGGTGACGCGGATTCCGGAGCTGATTGCCGGGCTGCAGGTTTTGTCGCGGCAGCATGGCATTCGCATCGTCAGCTTCGGTCATGCCGGCAACGGCAACATCCATACCAACCTGCTTGCCGACCCGGAAGATCCGGCACAGATGCAGGCGGTGCAAGCCTGTCTGCACGATGTGTTCCGACTGGTGCTGAGTCTCGAAGGCACCCTGTCGGGCGAGCACGGCGTTGGCATCGACAAGCGCAACTTTGTCGGCTGGGAAATCGCCGAGGACACGCTCGAGGTGATGCGGGCGTTGAAGCGGGCGCTGGATCCGAAGGGGATATTGAATCCGGGGAAGGCTTTGCCGGGAATCTGAAGCGTCTGGTGCGGCTTTGGACTCTGAAATAG
Organism: Solimonas flava; assembly: GCA_040391865.1. Taxonomy (GTDB): domain Bacteria; phylum Pseudomonadota; class Gammaproteobacteria; order Nevskiales; family Nevskiaceae; genus Solimonas. Next base: position 96 of record JBEBWZ010000133.1, on the reverse strand, counting down.
GTGTACATCGCGGTTCTGCTGTTTTCCTCCTGACCTGTGTATTCCGCGCCGCGCCGGCGCGTCTGACTTCTTTTTGCTTGTGCAAAAAGAAGTCAG
>JBEBWZ010000132.1:0-9288 GCA_040391865.1 Solimonas flava | reverse complement strand
GGCTGAGTGCTGCTCGCTCCCCGCGCGACGGACATTGCCGTCCGTCGCGCGGGCACGCCTCAGACCGTGGTCGCAGCCGCCTTGGTCAACGGCAGATGACGCGGCTCGCGCGGCAGGAACACGGCGAACACCCCCAGCAGCGGGAAGAAGGCGCAGTAGCGATACACCGCTTCAATCCCGTGCAGGTCGGCCAGCTTGCCCAGTACCGCAGCGGCGATGCCGCCCATGCCGAAGGCAAAGCCGAAGAACAGGCCCGAGATCGCACCGACCTTGCCCGGCACCAGTTCCTGCGCAAACACCAGAATCGCCGAGAACGCGGACGCCAGGACAAAGCCGATGACCACGCTCAGCACACCGGTCCAGGCGAGATCGACATAGGGCATCAGCAGCGTGAACGGCGCCACACCGAGGATCGACACCCAGATCACCTGCTTGCGCCCGACACGATCGCCGATCGGCCCACCCAGCACCGTGCCCGCCGCCACCGCGAACAGGAACGCGAACAGGTGCAGCTGCGCCGATTGCACCGATACCCCGAAGCGATCCATCAGGTAGAAGGTGTAGTAGCTGGTGATGCTCGACATGTAGAAGTACTTCGAGAACACCAGCAGCACCAGCACCGTCAGCGCGCGCACCACCGTGCGCCGCGGCAGGCGCGCCGCTGCGGCCGGTTTCGGGCGTGCGGCAACGGCACGGTACTGCGCGCGCGACCAGATGCCGATGCGCCACAGCACCCCCATTGCCAGCAGCGCCGCCAGCGAGAACCAGGCCACGCTGCGCTGCCCATGCGGCAGGATGATGATGGCCGCCAACAGCGGCCCCACCGCGCTGCCCGCGTTGCCACCGACCTGGAACAGCGATTGCGCCAGGCCGTGACGGCCTCCGGACGCCATGCGTGCCACGCGCGAGGATTCGGGATGGAAGATCGACGAGCCGGTGCCGACCAGCGCCGCGGCCACCAGCAAGGTGCTGAAGTCCGGCGCCACCGCGAGCAGCAGCAAGCCGCACAAGGTGAAGCCCATGCCCACCCACAATGAATGCGGCTGCGGGCGCTTGTCGGTGTAGAGGCCGATCGCCGGCTGCAGCAGCGAGGCGGTGATCTGGTAGACCAGGGTGATCAGGCCGATCTGCGCAAAGCTCAACGCAAAGCTGGCCTTGAGCAAGGGATAGATTGCCAGGATCAGCGACTGGATCATGTCGTTGAGAAAGTGCGAGAAGCTGATCGCACCCAGGACACCGAAGCCGGTGCGGGCGGCGGCGGTTTCAGTCCCTGCGGGGACCTGTTCGGTACTGATTTCCATGATGGGCAAAACACCTCGGCTGAACTGATTTCCGCGACCGGGCCAACGGCACCCGGAATCGGCAGCGCATCCTAGTGAGCGCCACACCGCCTGTCCTGCGAGAATACGACCACATTCATCTCGTTTGGGACATTCCATGCAGGAACCCCATTACCATCCACACGACCACGGCCCGGCGCCGGTCACCGCCATCGCGGTGGACTATCCCTCCGGCCATTCCACGCCGCGGCACCGCCATCGCTACGCGCAGCTGCTGTACGCGGTACAGGGCGTGATGCGCGTGAACACCGACTCCGGCCACTGGATGGTGCCGCCCACGCGCGGCATCTGGGTGCCGCCGGACACCGATCACGCGGTGGACATGGTCGGCAACGTGCGCATGCGCACCGCCTACATCGACCCGCAGTGCGCACCGCATCTGCCGGCCAGTTGCGCGGTGGTGGCGATCTCGCCACTGCTGCGCGAGCTGATGGTGGCGGCAGTCGAGATCAAGCCACCGTATGCGGCCGGCTCCCGCAACGAGCGGCTGGTGCAACTGCTGATCGACGAACTGGATGCGCTGCCCACCCTCGCCCTGCATCTGCCGCAACCGCAGGATGTGCGGCTGAAACGCATCTGCGACCGCTTGCTGGCTGCACCCGACGATGCCCACACCGCAGCGGAATGGGCGCAGCATCTGCATGTCGATGCCAAGACCGTGCAGCGCCTGTTTGCGCGCGAAACCGGCATGAGCTTCGGCCAGTGGCGGCAGCAGGTGCGCCTGCTGTCGGCACTGGAGCGGCTGGCGCGCGGCGAGCGCGTGCTCGATATCGCGCTGGCCCTGGGCTATGCCAGTCCGAGCGCCTTTGCGACCATGTTCAAGCGCCAGTTCGGCGTTGCGCCGAGCGCGTATTTTCAGTGAGGCTGCAGCCGCAGCGCCCAACAATTTGGGATACCTAGGCACTCGCTCTGCACAGGTTCTCCCCGTTCGTGTCGAGTGCCGCACGCAGTGCGGTGTATCGAGACACCTGCGCAGACCCCTCGATACAGCGCCTGCGGCGCCACTCGGGGCGAACGGTGAAAAGTACCTATGCAGAGAGTCCCTAGAAGCGCTTATGCGCAGGCAGGTAGCGCCATTGGCCGGGCTGCAGCCCGGACATCGCGATCTGGCCGATGCGGATGCGCCTGATCGCCGTTGCCTGCAGGCCGACGCCGGCGCACATCTGGCGAATCTGCTCCTGCTCGATGCCCTTGCCGGCGAAACGCAGGCGCGTCTCGCTCTGCCAGCTGACCTTGAACGCCGGCGGCGCCCAGGGGCCGGTACTGGTTTTCTGATTCAGGCGCACCAAGCCGTCGGCCGCGATCGTGCCGCTGACCTCGACCACGTATTCCTGCTCCAGCGGATTGCCGTGATCGGTGAGCCTTTGCGTCACGCCCCAATCCTGGGTCAGCACCAACAGGCCGCTAGATGCCTGATCCAGGGGCATGGGCGCGCTCAGCTTCAGGAAATGCCGGCGCAGCATGCGCGGCGGCGGCGCCGAGTGCTCGACCACGCAGACCTCGGCCGCCAGCAGTTGTGCGGCGTGCTTGCCTTCCGCATCGCAGACTTCACCGGCCGGCTTGTGCAGCAGCAAGGTGACCGGCTCCAGTGGCTCGGCCTTGGCGTCCGGCAGCAGTTCCACCGTCTGCGTGTCGATCGCAAACTGCGGCTGCTCCACCACCGCGCCATCGACCAGCACCCAGCCACCCTCGATGTACAGCTCCGCCTCGCGCCGCGAACAGCCCTTCAGCGCAACGACGGCTTTGGACAAACGGATGGATTCGGACATGGCTGGCACGGGGTGAACGGCACCCATTGTAGTCGCCGCAAGGTCCTGCCTCGGGATGGCATCAAAAATCCGTTACCGGCAGAAACGGAAAAGGCCGGCTTGCGCCGGCCTTTTCGCGTACGACAACTGCAATGCCTTAATTCACGCGTTCCAGCACCGTCGCCACACCCTGGCCCATGCCGATGCACATGGTCGCAACGCCGAACTGCGCGTCCTTCTCGGCGAGCAGACGTGCCAGCGCGCCGGTGATGCGCGCGCCGGAACAGCCCAGCGGATGGCCAAGGGAGATCGCGCCGCCCTTGAGGTTGATGCGGTCCATGCGCTCGGTGAGCTTGAGGTCCTTGATCACCGCCAGCGACTGTGCAGCGAAAGCTTCGTTCAGCTCGAAGTAGTCGATGTTGCTGATCTCGAGGCCAGCGCGCTGCAGCGCCTTCTGCGTCGCCGGAACCGGGCCGATGCCCATGATCGCGGCGTTGCAGCCGGCAGCAGCCATGCCGCGGATTTTCGCCAGCGGCTTCAGGCCCAGGGCCTTGGCCTTGTCGGCGGACATCACCAGCACGCAGGACGCACCATCGGAAATCGCCGAGCTGTTGCCGGCGGTCACCGAGCCCTTGGGATTGAACGCGGGGCGCAGCTTGCTGAGATCAGCGAGGTTGGCGTCGGTACGCACGACTTCGTCGTAGTCGACGAGGATCGGCGCACCATCGGCGTCATGGCCTTCGACCGGCACGATCTCGTTCTTGAAGTGGCCGTTCTTCCAGGCGGCATACGCCTTCTGGTGCGAGGCCAGCGCAAACTCGTCCTGCTGCTGGCGGCTGATGCCGTGGGTCTGCGTCAGCATTTCCGCGGTCAAGCCCATCATCGCCGAAGCCTTGGCGGTGTTCAGCGACATTTCCGGCGCGCCATCGAAGCCGTGCGTCATCGGCACGTGGCCCATGTGCTCGACGCCACCGCAGATGTACACGTCACCCATGCCAGCTTGAATCGCGCCAACCGCGGTGTGGATCGCGGTCATCGACGAACCGCAGAGACGGTTCACGGTCTGGCCGGCAACTTCCTTCGGCAGCCCGGCCAGCAGCGCGGCATTGCGCGCGATATTGAAGCCCTGCTCCAGGGTCTGGCCCACGCAGCCCCAGACCACATCTTCCACATCCTTCGGGCTCAGCGCCGGGTTGCGGGCGAGGATCGATTTCATCAGGTGCGCGGACAGCGCTTCAGCGCGCACGTTCCTGAACACACCACCACGCGAACGGCCCATCGGTGTGCGGATCGCGTCAACAATTACGACGTCAGTCATTTCAAAATCTCCAGATTCTTTTGCGGACAGACTTACTTGGGGAAGTAGGTCTTGCCTTCGGCGGCCATCTTCTTCATCGACTCGGTCGGCTCATAGAGCTTGCCGAGGTGGGCGTACTTGGCCGCCTTCTCGAGGATGGTCTTCATGCCGAGCGTGTCGGCGTACTTGAGGGCGCCACCGCGGAACGGCGGGAAGCCGACACCCAGGATCAGGCCCATGTCGGCCTCGGTCGGGGTCTCGACGATGCTCTCGTCCAGGCAGCGCGCAGTTTCGATGATCATCGGCAGCATCAGGCGGTCGATGATTTCCTCTTCCGAGAAATCCTTCTGGCCGTCCGGCTGCACGCTGGCGATCAGCTCGTAGGTGTCCGGTGCAACCTTCTTCACCGGCTTGCCCTTGGGATCGGTCTCGTACTTGAAGAAGCCGATGCCGTTCTTCTGGCCGTAGCGCTTGTTCTCGTACATCACGTCCAGCGCGGACTTGAATTCCTTGTTGGACATGCGGTCCGGGTAGCCTTCCGCGAGCACGTCGCCGACGTGGTGCGAGGTGTCGATGCCGACCACGTCCTGCAGGTAGGCCGGACCCATCGGCCAGCCGAAGGTCTCCATGATCTTGTCGACCGCTTCGAAGTTGGCGCCGTCGCGGATCAGCTTCAGCCAGCCACCGAAGTACGGAAACAGGATGCGGTTGACCAGGAAGCCCGGACAGTTCTTGACCACGATCGGCGTCTTGCCCATCGCGCTCGCGTATGCGGCGACGGTGGCAATGGCTTCCTTGGAGGTCTTCGCGCCGTAGATCACCTCGACCAGCGGCATGCGATGCACCGGGTTGAAGAAGTGCATGCCGAGGAAATTCTCGGGATGCTTCATCGCGGTCGCCAGTTCGTCGATCGAGATCGACGAGGTGTTGGACGCGATGATGGTGCCCGGCTTGACCACGCCTTCGACTTCCGCGAGCACCGACTTCTTGATCTTCGGGTTCTCGACCACCGCCTCGACGATGATGTCGACGTTCTGGAAATCACCGTAGTTCAGGGTCGGGCGGATCGTCGACAGCACCGCGCCGGCCTTCTCCGGCTTCATCTTCTTGCGCTCAACCTGCTTCGACAGCAGCTTGTTGGCTTCCGACATGCCGAGGTCCAGCGCCTTGTCGGCGATGTCCTTCATGATGATCGGGGTGCCGCGGCTGGCGCTCTGGTAAGCGATGCCGCCACCCATGATGCCGGCACCGAGCACGGCGGCCTGCTTCACCGGCTTGCCGGCCTTGACCGCAGCCTTGGCCTTCTTCTTCAGCAGCTGGTCGTTGAGGAACAGCCCGATCAGTGCGTCGGCGACCGTGGTCTTGGCCACCTTGGCGAAGGCCTGCGCTTCGATCTTCAGCGCGTCATCGCGCGACTTCGAAGCCGCTTTCTGGATCGCCTTCACCGCTTCCACCGGCGCCGGGTAGTTCTTGCCGGCCTTGCCCTGGATGAACGCCAGCGAAGTGCTGAACACCATCATCGACTCGAGCATGTCCAGCTTCAGCGGACCGGTCTTCTGCGCGCGGCGCGCCTTCCAGTCGTACTTGCCTTCCGCCGCCTGGGTCAACAACTTCAGCGCTGCGGCCTTCAGCTTGTCCGGGGCCACGACCGCATCGACGGCGTGGATCTTCAGGGCCGCTTCCGGCTTCTGCGCTTCGCCGCCGGCGATCCATTCGATCGCGTTGTCGGCGCCGACCAGGCGCGGCAGGCGCACGGTGCCACCAAAGCCCGGGAAGATGCCCAGCTTGGTTTCCGGCAGGCCAACCTGCGCGGTGGTGCTGATCACGCGGTAGTCGGTCGACAGCGCCATTTCAAAGCCGCCACCGAGCGCAATGCCGTTGATCGCCGTCACCGACGGGAACGGCAGATCCTCGATCGCCGAGAACACCTTGTTGGCCTCAAGGCCCCAGTTGGCGATCTCTTCTTCCGTTTTCTGGAAGTTCTGACCGAATTCGGTGATGTCGGCGCCGACAATGAATACATCCTTGGCGCTGGTGACAATCAAGCCCTTGATGCCGCTGGCCTTGGCCAGAGCTTCACCAGCTTCCTTGAGTTCCTGAACGGTACGCGCATCAAACTTGTTGATCGCATCGTTCTGGCGGTCGAAACACAGCTCGGCGATGCCGCCGTCGAGTTGCTGCACTCGAATGGACTGCCCTTGATACATGGAAAGAGACCTCATGATAAAAAAAGGATTTTGCGCGGCGGAATCCACTCCGCTCGCCGCGCCCGGAAATGAAGGCCGGCAATCATATCCCCCTCGCCGCGGACCCGTAAACAAACATTCCCGCCGCTGTGGCCGCACCATTGGCTGAAATTCGCTTGCTTGTTTTTTGACAGGCTTTTTTTGCGGTCCTAAACTCGGGCGCAACTTTTCGGGGGAAAAGTCAAGGGGAGATTGGTGGCGGCGCATGACCGATTGTCGAGCGTCATATACCGGCAGGCTGACCTGCAACGCGACTCTGCGCGCGTTGCGGGAAGAGCAGCCTGCTCCCGGCAGTTGCCGCCTCGCCTTCCCTCCCTTCCATCATCCATCTCGAAGCCGTCGCCGATGCCCTGCTTGCTGCAGTCGCACTCGGTCGCGGCTCGGGCGTGGCTGCGCAGCCGCGGGACTTACTGCGCGACCCGGTTCAACGCGTCATTGAGGATGCACGCGAATCCCTGGCCATTGTGGCCGCAACCCGTATGGAGCTTGTCACGCTTATGAAGAAGTCCGCGAAGAAGGGCGGCGCAAAGGCCGCGAAGAAGCCCGCAGCGAAGGGCAAGGTGGCCACGGCCAAGGGCAAAGTGACCGCAGCGAAAAAAACGGCGGCCAAAACGGCCAAGAAAGCCGTGTCCACGGTCAAGGCCAAGGCCAAGAAGGTCGAGGTCAAGGCCAAGAAAGTCGTCGCCAAGGCCAAGAGCCAGGCCAAGGCTGCCGTGAAGAAGCCGGTTGCAAAGGCCAAGAAGGTCGAATCCAAGGCAAAGAAGGCCGTCGCGAAAGCCAAGAAGGCCGTGGTCAAGGCCCAGAAGACTGTGAAGAAGGACCTCGGCAAGGCCAAGGCCACGGCGAAAAAGGACGTCAAGAAAGTCCAGGCCACGGTCAAGAAGGACATCAAGAAGGTAGAAGTGGCTGCCAAGCAGAAGGCCTCCACCGCCAAGAAGATCATCGCCGCCGTCGAAAAGAAGGTCGTCGAAGTCACCGCGCCGGTCGTCGCCGCGATGCACGCCATCACGCCGTCGCCGCAGTCGCGCGCGTTCCTCGCCACCTCGCAGGGCAAGAAGGAAGCCGAAGCGGCATCGGATCATCCGTCCGATGGCGAATCTGCGCCGTCAACCTCGGGCAGTTGAATAGGTCCGGAATCGCGTTTTACCCGCCCGCCTTCAAGGCGGGCTTTTTGTTTGCGCGGCGGCCAGCCACAATGCGGTCATTCTTCATCCGTCCATCCGCATGAGCCTGTCTCTCGATCAAAGCACCGCGCTGTGCAGCCTGTTGTCCGACGCCAGCCGTTTGCGGTTGTTGTTGCTGCTCGAAGTGCACGAACTGTCCGTCGCGGAGCTGACCGAGATCACCGCGATGGCACAGAGCCGGGTCTCGACCCACCTTGCGCGCCTCAAGCGGGCCGGGCTGGTCCAGGACAAGCGTGCCGGCAACGCCGCCTTCTATTCCGCCACCGGCAGCGACGGCGAGGCTGGCGAGCTGTGGGCGCTGCTGCGCGCACGCCTGGATGACAGCCAGGCGCGGCTGGACCGCGAACGCGCGGAGCAGGTGGTGGCCGCGCGCAAGCAGGGCCAGACCTGGGCCGAGTCGGTCGCCGGGCGCATGGATCTGCACTATTCGCCGGGCCGCAGCTGGGAAGCAACCGCGCGCGCACTGATCGGCCTGCTCGAACTGGGCGATGTCGCCGATATCGCCTGCGGCGACGGCGTGCTGTCCGAACTGATTGCCGAGCATGCCCGCAGCGTCACTGGCGTCGACATCAGTGCCACCGTGATTGCTGCCGCGCGCAGGCGCCTGGAGCATGTTGCCAATGTGCGCTTCAGCGAAGCCGACATGCATGCCCTGCCGCTGCCCAGTGCCAGCTGCGATCAGGTGTTCCTGATGCATGCGCTCGCCTACACCCGCGAGCCGAAAAAGGTGCTGCAGGAAGCGGCGCGACTGCTGCGGCCGTCCGGGCGGCTGGTGCTGACTGCGCTGGCCGAGCATGGCCACGAGGAGACCATGCGCGCCTACGATCACGTCAATCTCGGGATTGCACCGACCGCGCTGAAGAAACTGCTGCTGGGCTGCGGCCTGACGGTGGAGCTGTGCCGCGTCACCTCGCGCGACACGCGCCCACCCTATTTCGAAGTGATTACCGCGCTGGCCCGCAAACCCTGAGCGGTCTAGTGAACCGCCGGCAGTTCGCCCTGCCACAGGCATTTGCCCTTGTCGGCCATCTTCTGCAGGCGCGCGCGGTGTACTTCCAGTTCGGCCTCGGTCGCCTGCAGCACCGGCAACGGCGACTGCGGATCCGCCGCAAGCAGTTCGGCAAACCGTGCGCGCCGCGCCGTGCCGCCGCTGCCCTCGTCCAGGGTCAGCCGGCTCTGGCCACCGGTCATCGCCAGATAGACGTCCGCCAGCAGGCGCGCGTCGAGCAACGCACCGTGGAACTCACGATTGGAGTTGTCGACCCCGTAGCGCTTGCATAGCGCATCCAGGTTGACGCGCTGCCCGGGATGCAGCTTGCGCGCCATGCCGACGGTATCGGTGACCGTGCAGATGCTGTCCAGGCTCTGGGTGAATCCCGCCCGTTCGAATTCCTTGCGCAGAAACCCCATGTCGAACGCTGCGGTGTGAATGATCAGCTCGGCGCCCGTCAGGTAGTCCCAGAGCTGTTGCGC
>JBEBWZ010000131.1:0-9402 GCA_040391865.1 Solimonas flava | reverse complement strand
ATCGAACGATATCGGCGTATCGCTGCTGCCGCGGATTCGCCCGCGATCATCAACATCACGGCGGCAGGTCAAACCACGATCAAAAACCGAGGAGACGTCGGGCTCGCACGCGGATTCGGGTACTTGGTGCAGACCAACGTTATGGCGGTACGTGCGGCGGGGGGTGATTTTACGTTCAACAATGACAATGTAATGGCCGGTCGAGTGAACTTCAGCAGCCTGGCCGGCACTTCGATCATCAACAACAATGCCACTGCTGTGTGGACCACCCGCGGCATCAGCGACTTCGGAGCGGGAGAGGGCATCGTCAACAACGCCGGCATTCTGAGTATCGCCAGCGCCACGGTATTCAACGGCCTGGAAACCTTCAACAACAGCCGCCTCATCAGCTTCCGCAGAGAAGGCCTCAACGACCTCAGCGCCCGCGTACTCACGATGCCCGGCGTTAACTTCACCGGCACTGACGTCAGCCGCCTAGAAATGGCCGCCATCCTCGGCACGGCAGGGCAGACCTCCTGCGCAACGGCAACGGTTGCCGACTGTCTAGATCTGTCCGGCGGCAGCACCTCCGGCACCACCACCATCATCCTGTCCACGGTTGGCAGCGTCACCACGGAAGCCAATCCCGACGGCATCGTCCTGGTCGACGTCAGCGGCGGTACCAGCCACGCCGGCGACTTCATCATCGACAACCGCTCGGTGGGCTACGCCGACGACCCCGTCTACGGCGGCATGATCCGGGCCGACGGCTGGCTGGGCTTTGCCCTGCAATACAACGCCGCCACGCAGCAACACGTCCTCAACACCGTCGTCCCCACCAAGAAACTGGAATACCTGGCCGCCCCGCAAAGCGTCCTGTCCCTCTGGCACACCACCAGCGACACCATCGCCGGCCGCCAGGCCGACCTGCGGGATCGGGGAGAAGCCGGTGCCTGGCTGCGGGTCACGGGCGGCAACTCCAGCCGAGACATCGGCGTGGGCTACACCGCCGACAACACCGCCTACCGCATCGACGACGAATACTCGCTGGACACCACCACCGCCATCGGCGGCTTCGACCTGGCCTACGGCCAGCTGGGCAGCGGCGACTACGTGTTCGGCTTCCACGCCGGCATGGTGCGCGGGACCTTGTCACGGGAAACCTCGCCCACCAAAGATGAAATCGACGGCACCACGATGGGCGTGTACGGCAGCTGGTGGGGCCAGTCCCTGACCCTCGACACCACCCTCAACGCCAACTTCCTCACCCTGGAAAACAAGCGACCCGCCACCGAAATCAGCAGCACCAGCGTGCAGTCCTTCGGGCTTCGCACTGAAGCCGGCTGGCGCCTGCCGATGGGAGACGCGTTCTACCTGCAACCCTTGGCCAGCGTCGCCTACGTCCAGTCCTCCATCAAGAACGTCGTACAGACCAGCTTCGAAGCCCAGTGGTCCGGCGTCGACAGCCTGCGGGCCGCATTGGGCGTGCGGCTGGGCGGCGACCTGATGGCCGGCAAGACCAAGCTCGGCTACTGGCTCACCGCCCGGGCCTGGAACGAATCCGGCAGCGACACCGTCACCACCATCAAGACCCCGGTCGAAGACGTGACCATGGCCCACGACCTCGGCGGAGCCTTCCAGGAAGTAGGTCTGGGCCTCAACGTCTCCAACCAGAAAGACACCCTGAACGTCTTTGCCTCCGGCAATACCCAGTTTGCCAGCGGCCTGGACGACTACACCGTCTCGCTGGGGGCGCGGCTGCGCTGGTAAGTGAGCAAGGTAGTCTTGAAGATGTCCGCCGCCGGAGGTTCTGCCTCCGGCGGCTTTTTCATGGACGATGATCCACAAACCAGAACCGTGAGTACCCCATGGAGCCCCTGAGCTTCGTCACCGCCTGGCAACGCAATGATCCGCAGCTGGCCGGCGATGCCCGGCTGCTGTGGGAGCGTGCCGGCCTGCTGACCCCGCCGATCCGCGAACAACGCGCTAAAGAACTGGTGGCCCTGGCCTACCTCGACGGCAAGGTGGCGGGTGTCTCCACCGCCGTCGTGCACGAACTGCCGCAACTGCGCGGCAGGTTTGCCTTCTACCGCTGCGCCGTGAAGCCGCCGCGCCATCGCGGCGAGCGTCAACACGCCGAGCGGCCGGAAGACCCCAGCGCACCCTGGGCACCGCGCCACACGCTCTCTTACGCACTCTCCGGCTACGCCCGCACCGTGTTGGAAGACTGGTCGCGCGAGCATCCGGAAGAAAAGGTGCTCGGCATGGTGGCCATCATTGAATCCAAGGGATATCGCCGCAAGCAACGCGAGCCGATGTGGCCGGAGTACGGGTTGGATCTGAATCTGGTGGGCTACACCGCCGATGGTCGCCAGATCCGGGTGGCGTGGTTCAGGCACGCACGGCTGGAGGCGGCGCCATGATGTTGCGGCGTCTTGACGCTGTAACGTCATGACGTCATGATGCCAGCCTCTGGAGGTGAACCATGAGTACCGAAACGAAGCGCGCCACGGTCTACTTTGATCCGGATCTGCATCGGGCGATTCGCCTGAAGGCGGCGCACACCCACGAATCCATCTCGGACATCGTCAATGCCGCCGTGCGTCATGCCTTACGTGAGGATCAGGAAGATCTGGAGGCTTTCGACAACCGCATTGCCGAACCCGAGATTTCCTATGAGGCGTTGCTCAAGGACCTGAAGGCGCATGGCAAGTTATGAGCTGGCCTTCAAGAAGTCTGTCGCCAAGGATCTGAGGGTCTTTCCCAAGGCGGACGTGCAGCGGATTGTGCGTCGCATGCAGGCACTTGCGGACGATCCGCGCCCTGCAGGCTGCGAGAAGCTGTCGGGCCAGGAACGTTATCGCGTGCGGCAAGGGGTTTACCGCATCGTGTACGAAATTCGGGATGAAAGGCTGGTGGTGCTGATCGTCAAGGTCGGGCATCGACGCGAGGTTTACCGCAGTGACTGAGCGGCGGGAAACGGTCTCGAAAGGCATCCTCTGGATCGCCTCCTACCCCAAATCCGGCAACACCTGGACCCGGGCGCTGCTCAACAACCTGCTCAAGATCCTCCAGGGCGAAGACAGCGGCGAAGCGCAACGCATCAACCAGATCAACGAATACACGCTCTGGGAGATCTCCGCCCAGCGCTACGAAAAGCACCTGGGCAAACCCGCGAAAGACGTCGATCGCGCCGAGATCGCCGCCACCCGGCCGCGGGTGCAGGCCGAGATCGCCGAAGCGACGGACGGCCTGGCCCTGATCAAGACCCATCACGCACTGGTCAAGGATCGCGGCGTTCCAACCATCAACTTCGAGGTCACTTCAGGCGCGATCTACCTCGTGCGCAATCCACTGGACGTGGCGATCTCCTTCGCCCATCACCTGGGCAAGGACATCGACTACGCCATCCAGCAGATGGGCTTGGTCAATCGCGAAACCAGCGTCTCCGACCACAACGTCTACGAGGTCTACGGCTCCTGGAGCCAGAACGTCGAAAGCTGGACCCGCAAACCGCATCGAGCGATTCATGTGATGCGGTATGAAGACCTGCTGGAAAACCCCCACGAGGGATTCGGCGCCCTGGCAGCACATCTGCTGCTGCAGCCCACGGCAGAGCAGCTGAACCTTGCAATCCAGCGATCGTCATTCGACGAGATGAAACGGCAGGAGGACGAGGAGGGTTACAGCGAAAAGCCGGAAACCGCTGAACGCTTCTTCCGGTCCGGCAGGAGCGGGGAGTGGCGCACTGCGCTGACTGAGGAGCAGGTCCGCGCCATTGTCAGCACGCACCATGTGCAGATGCGGCGCTTTGGGTATCTCGATGAGGAGCTGGCGCGGCTGCTGTAACGCAGCTGTTTACTGCGTATTCACCACAAAGCGCGTCAGGCTGCGCTCCGGATCGGACCAGCCGGGTTTGAGTTTCAGTGCCGCCTGGTAATCGAGGTAGGCGGCCTTGAAATCGCCGAGCTGCTCGTGCGCCAGCGCGCGGTTGTAGTAGGCCTTTTCCGGTTCGTTGGCGCCCAATGCCAGCCCGCGAGTGATTTCGGCGATGCCTTCAGCGAAGCGACGCTGGGCAACGAACGCGGCGCCGCGGTTGACGACCGCTTCTCCCAGTGTGGGATCGAGTGCGATGGCGGCGTCGAAGTCGGCGTGCGCGTTGCGGTAGGCCTTGCGGCGCAACTGGATCACGCCGCGATTGACATAGGTTCCGGCACGATCGCGGACGCTGAGGCCGGACGAGGGCAGCGCCTGCGTACAGGTTTCGATGGCCTTGTCATCGGCGTAGCCGGCGAGTGCCAGCACGGAGCACTCATAGCCCAACTGATCACCGAGCACGGTGACGGCGGCTTGTGCCGAGGGCGTCGCGGCAAGCGATGCAGCGGCGAGGGACACGGCAAGTACGGTTGCGGTACGAATGATCATCGCATGCCTCCGGTGGTGGCGATCCAGCGTGACAGCACGATAGCGCATTGCCGGGTAAATCGTCCCCCTTCCGGGGCATCGCAACGATCGCCCTGGTGTTAGGCCCTGGTTGAAGGCTCCATGAAGCGGCCATCGGGCGCATGAGCCGGAACGAAAAAGCCCCCGACAGTTGTCGGGGGCCTGGGCTTTGACGCTTGGGCGCTAGAGCGCCGCGGCTTCCTTCTCCTTGGCAACCGCCACCACTTCGTAATTCAGTTCCAGCAGGCAGGGGCTGGTACCGGCGCCAATGCGGGGGCGCTTTCCGGCGCATTGCAGCTGTCCGGAGGTCACGGGCTTCTTGCCGGTCAGGGCGCGCGGCACCAGGTCGCGCATGTTGAAGCCACCGCCGCTGCAGTCATGCATCGGGCACTGGAATTCAAAGAACGCCTGCATGCTGGGTGCAAAGAGGCGGCGGCTGGGTGAGGGATGAACCTTGCCTTCGGGATCGAAGAAACTCATGTTCACGGCCAGTTCTTCCAGCGCCGGAAACTGTTTGGCAACGGTGGGTGCTGCAAGGTAAGTGCGTTGGCGCTGCTCGCGCTCACGGAGGTCGACGAAATGCGGTTTCTGAGCCATATCACTGATGTCCTGGACCCTGACGGTCCTGAGTGTCCCGCGTGATCCGGCTGGCCGGATACGACGGGAGCCGCTGCAAGCTGGCAGTGGCGGGAGGGGCGAGCGGATGTCGCCTGGATCAACGGCGGTGTTGCCGAAACGGATGCTGATTAGCACGCGGATTGTAGCACGACGGACCCCTGTCGGTCTTTGACGCGCTCGGTCAGCGGTGCTTGTCTGGCGAATTTCTTGGTTTTCGCGCAGATGAGGTTTTCGTTTTTCCGTTGTTTTTCTGCTGCCGAACCGCAGTGCGCAATGCTTGCGTGTGTGCCAGTTCCGCAGCGAGTTTGTGATAGTGCGCGAGGCGTGAGGGCGCGGTTGCCGCAATCACCGCACAACCGGGTTCATGCAGATGGGAGCAGTTGCCGAAGCGGCATTGCGTGGCCAGCGCAGCAATGTCGGAGAACGCGTCATCGGCGACGCTTTCTTCGCCGGCCAGCTGCAGTTCCCGCAAGCCGGGGGTGTCGATCAGGCAGGCACCGGACGGCAGCAACAGCAGTTGTCTTGCGACGGTGGTATGCCGGCCGCGGTCTTCGGCTTCGGAAACCGAGCCGGTGCGTTGGCGTGCGATGCCGCACAAAGTGTTGGCGAGTGTGGATTTGCCAACGCCGGATGAGCCGAGCAACACCAGCGTCTGTCCAAGCCCCAGCCACGGCGACAAGGTTTGAAGAAGCTGGGCATCGCGAGCGTCGCCCACCAGCACTGTGGTGTCGTTGCCGGCCAGTTGCTCGATCTCCCGCTGATGTTCAACGACGTTGTCGCAGGTGTCGGCCTTGGTCAGCAGGATCAGCGGCCGCACGTCGGCGCCGCGCACCAGCAGCAGAAAGCGCTCCAGACGCTTGGGGTTGTAGTTGCCGTCCAGGCCCATCAACAGCAACGCGGTATCGACGTTGGCGGCCAGTGATTGACGGCCGCCGTAACTGCGTGCGCGTTGCAGCAGATTCTGGCGCGGCAGCAGGGCTTCGAGCAGCGGATCGCCAGCCTGCGTGCGCAGTAGACACCAGTCGCCCACGACGGGTTCCTGCTCGGCCTGTTCCAGTCGCTGCAATAGACCGGGCGTGATGGTGGCAGTCAGCGTCTGGCTGCCGTCGTGCACGTCGATGCGACTGCGGTGGCGTGCCACCAGACGCGCCGGGCGCAACTCGGGATCGGCCGTCAGTGCCTGCAGTGCGGTACGCACGCTGGTATTGAAACCAACTCGCAGCAGCGCGCTTTCAGTATCCATTGCGAGCGCGCCGCGCAGCGGCAGAAGTTTGTGCGACGAGCGCAGTCGTGCAGCCGCAGAACAGCACGGATGCAGGAGGATGCGAAGCGGTGGGACGACGGACGCTCAGATGTGGTTACTCGTAGCAGGCTTGCAGTATACCGGTGAGTGGCGTGCGTCCACGCAAGGGCAGCGGACACCAAGGGGCACGATCACCGTGGACTCAAGGCCCGAGACACGCGCGCAGTTCCTCAGCGGTGAGTGCGGCGACACCCGGTGGTCGCGCGTGCGCGTTGCAGGTGTGCCAGTACAGCACCGGCCCGGCTGCACGGCGGTGCGCAAGATCGTGATAGAGGCAGGCCAGCGCCTTGCCGGAATAGGCGCTGTCGCTGCGTGCGCCGCTGGTGGCTGCGAAACGCTGCATCGCGCTGATCGTGATGGCTGTAGGGACGGCGTAGGCGCTGCCGAAGAATTCCTTGCGGATCTCGACCGCCGCGGCGGCGCAATGCCGTGCCTGCGGCAGTTGCGGTGCCAGTTGCCTGCGGATGGCTTGTTGCAGTCGTTGCAGCTTTTCCGCGCCGGCATAGCGCGGGCCAACTACCTGCACGGCCTGGATGCGAACACTGCCGAGCCCGGCGAGCGCCAGACCCAGCGACAGGCCGGCGACGGTGCCCATGCTGCTGAAGGCGACGTACAGCCACTGCGGCGTCGGCATCAGGCCGCGTTCGATCTGCTGCTGCAGTTCGAACGCGGCGTTGACGAAACCGATGCTGCCCAGCGCCGTGGAACCGCCGGGAGGAATCCAGCGTGGGCTGCGGCCTTGTTGCAGCAGCAGCGATGCACTGCGAGTGAATGCCTTGGCGACCAGTGCTGCATCGCTGTGACCGAGGGTGTAGCGCGCACCGGCATGGCGGCCGATCGCGAGATTGTCGGCGACATAGGATGCATCGGCCTGCGGCAGCAGGAAGGCGTGAGTCTCCAGGCCCAGCTTGCGGCCATGCCAGGCGGTGGCGGCGACGAAGTTGGAGCCGGCGTAGCCAAAGCTCAGCAGGCTGCGCTTGCCATCGGCACGTGCACGCGCCAGCAGCAGGTCGAGCTTGCGGACCTTGTTGCCGCCGTAGTCGCTGGCGCTGAGATCGTCGCGCTTGATCCAGACCCGATCACAGTCCGGCAGCGGCTGCAGCGGCGTGGCCTGCTGCAGCAATCCGGCCACCGGCAATTCCGCCGCCAGCGGCGGATAACGCTCGAACAGCGGGTAGTGGTACACGCTGCGCTGTTGCCGGGCTCAGTAGAGAGTGCGTTCGCCCAGCGGCGGCGGCGCCCACTGATAGATCCAGGTTTCGGTCAGTGCCTCGCCCTTGGCGTTGCGCAGGTACAGGCGCAGATCGATCGGTTCCGCTGAATCGTCCTTGGGGCGGATGTCGAACATGGCGCGATAGCCGTTGATGGGGGTCAGCGGCCGCGCCGAGGTGATCTCGATGTCGCCGCGCGATGCGCTAATCACGGGCTCGACCTTGGCATTCTCGCCCAGCTGGCCGAGCGCGCCGCCATTGAAGTCGACGGCAAAGCGCCAGGAGAAGTACTCGCGCTTGCGGCCGATGACGCCGCCAAGCCCGGTATGTGTGGCGTGCACGATCCCCAGTGGCGATTGTCGCGGTGCATGCGCGCCCCAGTGCAGGCGATAGGCCAGCAGCCATTCCTCGCCCGGTCTGGTCTTACGTTCCGGGTTCCAGTAGGCGACGATGTTGTCGAAGGTTTCATCCACCGTGGGAATCTCGACCAGCTGTACCGCGCCGCGCCCCCAGTCGCCCTTCGGTTCGACCCAGAGGCTGGGACGACGGTCGTACCAGACGCCGTCATCGAGGTAATTGCCGAACTCGCGATCACGCTGCAGCAGGCCGAAGCCGCGCGGGTTGTTATCGAAGAACGAATTGACGCGCACATCGCGCGGGTTGACCAGCGGCCGCCAGATCCATTCGCCGGCACCGGTCCAGATCGACAGGCCGTCGGAGTCGTGGATCTCCGGGCGGAAGTCGTAGCCCATGCGGCGATCGTTCTCGCCAACCTGGTACATGCTGGTCAGCGGCGCGATGCCGAGGCGTTCGATCTCCTTGCGCGGGTAGAGCGCGACATCGACATCCATCAGCAGGTTTTCGCCGGGGCGGATGCCGAAGCGGTAGGCACCGGCCACGCTGGGCGAATCGAGCAGTGCGTAGACCACCAGCTCATCCGGATCGGCGAGCGGTCGCTCCAGCCAGAAATCGGTGAACAGCGGAAACTCCTCGGCGCGCTGCAGGCCGGTATCGATCGCCAGGCCGCGCGCCGACAGGCCGTATTGCTTCTGGCCGCCGACGGCGCGGAAGTAGGAAGCGCCGAGAAACGCGACGATGTCGCGCTGCCAGTCGTCTTGATGCTGCACGCGGAACCCGGCATAGCCGAGATCGGGCGGCAGCTTGCCGAGCTTCAGACCGCGCGTATCGAAATGGCGGGCGTCGTAGTTGTACTGGCTGGAGATGCCATTGACGACCTCATGGATCTGTACCGGATTCTTGAAGTACAGGCCCGGATGAAACATCTCGATCCGGAACGGCAGTTTCTCCTTGGCCCAGAGCGCGTGATCCTTGCGGAAGCGCAGCTTCTGGTAGTTGTCCCAGGAAATCTGATCCAGCGATTTCGGCAGCGGCGGCGTATGCACCGCATACGGTTTCAGGGCCAGTGCGCGGGCGCGGCCCTTGAGCCAGGCGTAGTCGAAGGGAGTGCCGGTCGCGGCAGCGGGGGCGGCATGGGCGGTGGTCAGCGGCAGCAGCACACCGGCGGGGACGCCATAGGCGGCGAGCGCGCTGGCGGCGCGCAGAAGTTCGCGTCGTTTCATGGCTTCATTATGAGGTGAGATGCGGCCTTGGGAGTTTGAGCACCGGCCAATATCTTAGGCGCAAAAGGGCAGGCGGCACATAGCTGAACCGATCAGTCATGAATGCAACTTGAACGCCGGGCACCGTGCACCGCAAAGCCTGCGGTGCACGGTGCCCCGAATACGCTCAGACGTGGCTCGCGTCGGGGCCGGCGCTCATGGCATTGCGATCGGCCCGCAGCGCCGGCGGCAGCAGCTTGTACATCACCGGCGTGACCAGGCGTCCGAT
>JBEBWZ010000130.1:0-9451 GCA_040391865.1 Solimonas flava | reverse complement strand
CACACCGCCATTCTCATTCACCGCCTGCTGAATCTGCAGCATGGCCTTGTCATTACTGACCCGCGTGAACAGCCGTTTCTTCACGAACAATAGATAGGCCGGATACTGCGGCAGGTGGCGCACCCGCTTGCGGACCATGATCGCGGTCTTCACAAATCCCAATCTCCGCAACGAATCGCACAGCAACATCGCATTCGCCTCAGTGAGGCCATGCGGTTGGTATTCGTCGCCGGGCTTGAACTCCGCGCGCTCCTGATTCGCCATCGTCTCCAGCGCATCGCGTGCACGCCACTTGGCTTCGTAACGGCCCGCCTCCTCCTTGCGCTTGAGCCGCATGAGATAGTGATACGCGTACTGCGTTGCCGCCTTGATCGCTTCACTGTCCTGAGCCATGGCCTGATCCAGCAGCTTCAGACCGGCATCGTCGCCTTCATCCAGCAACAGACGCCCCAGCGCAAACTGGCCCCTGGAGTCCTTGGGATAATCCTGGTTGAACGCGCGATACAGTGGCAGTGCCGTCTTGCCGTCATGGACCTGTTCCGTCAGCAGCGCAAACTGCCAGGACTGCTCCTCGTCCAGCGCACTCTCGGCCCGCGCCTTCTCCAGAGCCGCGAGCTGATCACGATGGACCAGGCTCTGGCGATAGTGCTCGCGCCAGCCACCAGACACCCGCAGCTTCCAGACCTCATCGAACTCCGACGCGTACGTCTGCAAGCGCTCGCCCAGCATCAACTCCGCGGCGTTCGGCCCCGACATCGTCGGCAGCGAGGCCTCGGCACGCAGCGCCTTCAGGCGATCGTTGAGCGACGGGTGCGTATCCGACCAATCCGTTTCCCGCTCCAGCGCTTCACGCAGCTTCAGCGGCGCATCGTTCCAGCCGCTGACCGATAGCGGCGCGCCCACCAGACTCGCATACGGCAACTGCGCCGGCTGCTCCTCAAACCGTGCGCGCTTCCACAACGGCTCCCACACCTGGCTGGCCTGGTACTGCGCGCCGAGCCCGGCCACCACCAACGCTTGGCTCGCCGCCTCCACCCCCGAAACCTGCACTGAAGCCTGATCCGCCGCGTACTCCTGCGCACGCGCCAGCACAAACGAGTACGCATTGAAGTACGGCGCAAACCGGGTAAAGAACGGCTTGAACGCCCAGCTGCCGCGCTGCTCGAACTGCTGCTGCAAGCGCGCCCACAGGATGCGCTGCTGATAGACACGGCCGGTCATGCGCGAGTCGCCCGCACACAGATGCCCGAACTCATGCGCCAACACCGCGCGAAACTGCTCCGGCGACATCGCCGCCATCATCGGCAAGCCCACCATCAGATAATTGCGGGGCCAGCCCAACAATCCCAAGCGAGGAATCTGCACCACGCTGGCGTTGTAATCCTCCGTCAGCAGCACCGTGTGCACCTGCGGACCGTTGATCTGCCGGCGTACCGATTCGATCTCCTTGAACAGCTGCGGCACCTCCGCGGCGGTTAGCGCCCGCCCCTCAGGCGGATCAAACCGCACCCACATCGCCCGCAAGATGGTCCACGCGAACGCGATCGGAATCCAGATCACCTTGAGCAACTTCACCAGCAGGATCGGCTGCAAGATGCATAACAGCACCAGGCCCGCCGTGAGCAGCAGCGCCAGAAAGATCATCCCGAATAAATAGAGATAGCCGATCAGCGCAAGACCCAGAACCTGTAACCGATAAAGCCTGGGAAACCGCTGTGCACGCGCACTCAAGCGCTCGACCAGTGCATTGAATTTGGCTGCTTCCATGAAACGCCCCCTTTGACCGTAAACCTCACCCCACCCCACACACCTACACTAGCGCAGGCTCAGCAAACCCAACACCACGCCTAACACTCCGAGCGCCACACTCAGTAATCCCAAGGTGAGGCTAATCTGCAACGGCACCCGGTACGAAGGGTTTGGGTGATACCAATGCGCCTTGATGATCTCCAGGCGGCTCGCCCAGCACACTTCCAGTTGGCAAGGATAGAACGGCGGCTGGCCCACCAAGCCCCCTTGCAAGGGTGCAGCGGAGGAAATATTCAGCTCCATGCAGGTATCGTAATCAAGCTCCAAACTGTCGCGGCTAAATCCTGGTGCCTGGCCGCATCCTCTAACCGTGCGAAACACGGTGCAAGTAGGCGACTGAATCTTTAGCCCAAGGCAGACAAGTGGCTGTTGTAGACCCGCACAACCGAGAAAGCCATGTAGTCGGAATCTTTGGAGAAGCGTCGATAACGCCTAATGGTAATCATGCTCTGCCCTGCTGATCCCCAATAAAAACAACAACGAAACGATAGGGCGTCAGGGTGGCATGGGCGAAGGCGGCAGTCAGCCTGTCCGTTTGGACAGGGTTGGCTGTCCAGATTGCGGTGGGAAATGCGCAGCAGGCAGAGGCAAATCTGCTCACACCCCTTTTCTGTCACTTGCGAGCAGCCGCTTCGGAGCAGCGAAATTTTGATCCCGAGATATTGCCTCAGTACCCGCAGGCCGACCGGAACTAAGGTCTTTGAGTTCGTCAAGTATCTCCCCCATGATGCGATATGGGCGGTCCAGAAGTCCGATATCGAAGGGGCTGAAAGTGGGAAACGATGAGCTTACGGTTTTGTGGCCCAGGCACCCGGTTCCGTGTGCTCTGGCGATTGTCGGTACTGGCGCGCAGGGAGCATTGCTCAACGAACTAGAGCGTGCTCAGGCGAAGGCGGTTTACACCGCTTCCGCCATCATTTCCGACCATGTGCCGCTGGGTGGATCGTTGCAGGACTCCATCTCTCACCCTCCACAAAACGCGATCGGCCTACCCAATGGCCCGCTTACCATTTACCTGCACCACGGACGGCACAATGCCGTGTATTTCGACCTTGTGCCGGATGATCGTCGCCGGTTGCAAACCATCCAAGTGGAGGTTGAGTCGACCTCTCCCCATGCTGCCATTCAGGCGGCCCGCACCGAGATCAACCAGCTACTGGACAGCCTCCAGCGCCGTGTCTGGTTGCCGCTGGTGATCGCCAGGCTCGAGTTGTTCGACGCCAACAAGCAACTCCTCGGCTACCAGTTGCAGCTTCCGTTCTCCTCCGGCATCGAGATAGGGCCGCTTGGCGGCATCCATCAGTACCCCGTTTTCGCTGAAAGGGAAGCGCTCGTACGAGAGGCGGTCTGCAGTTCGAGTCCGTACTACCGATTGCTCTGCGCTTTCCGCCTATACGATGGGTTCGCACAGCTTCGGACGTGGCTGAAACAAACCGGGGAGAAGCTTGGCGTAGATGCTCCATTGCCGAAGGAAATGAAGGTCGACCCCGACCTGTTGACGGGGCTCGGATTCAAGCCGGAATTTTGTGAGGGAATCAGAACTGTGCACAACCTGTTCGGGAGGCTCACCAAGATGAGAAATGGAGTCGCACACTTTCTTCTCAACAACGAGAACCAACCGTTGCACCCCTCGGACGGAAACACCTACCTCGAATGCTCAGCCGCGGCGGCCGCCACGGTCCACTACAGCTTTGAGACATTGCGCATGTTCGAGGCTTATTTCTCCGAGCACCTCGGCAACAAGCTTGCTCGTGGCAGCATCCTGCCTACGATCAATCAGCGGGCGCAGTTCCGCATCGGGGCTTAGCTCGAGTCGACC
The DNA here is from genome assembly GCA_040391865.1 of Solimonas flava. GTDB lineage: Bacteria > Pseudomonadota > Gammaproteobacteria > Nevskiales > Nevskiaceae > Solimonas. Next base: position 5,823 of record JBEBWZ010000130.1, on the reverse strand, counting down.
ACCGGCTGCGGCGCGGGCTTCTCCCTACCAGAATTATGTGTAGCCGGCTATTTTGTGTTGGGCAATCAAGGCGACTTCAGATGGATAGGGAACAATTAATAGATCTGACCCAGTGTTTCGTCCAGCTACGCGAGGCGATCCGCGGTGACCGATTCCACGCACGAAGCCAGGACGCTGGAGCAATCCAGGAGATTCTAGGAATCCGGTTGTCACCCGGCGAACTGCTTGTTCCCGAAAAAATCTCCAGAGAAGCACTCACACTGATCCGCCTGGGTGGCATGGCCGTCACGGCCTTCCAGCGAGATGCCGCCAAATCGATGCAGCAGCAGATCGACATTGCAGATGGGCAGGTCGCGCTGTTCAGCTTGTTCGAGAAAGCTTTCAGGGCTTTTGTTGGATGTTCGTACCAGAAAGTCAGCTCCGACATGGAAATAAAAAGCCGCGTTTTGGACAGGGTCAAAAGAAATCCGAACAAATTCGGAGAAAAATTCAACGCGGCAGCTAGCGAGCTTTCGGACTTTTATCGCCGCCACGGTTCGGCAATCTATGGACACGCTAAGATTCTTGGGGGCCTAAAGCTGGTACTGGGCGGCCAGCGCAGCTTTGGCCCATCCGCGTTGGCGGGCGTCCAGAAGATGGGGCTCTATGTCGATACGCAACTGATTGCCGATCCGATCCACCCATTTCTGGAAGGCGATCTGCATCTAAACGCGCTGCACCTGCAACTTATGTTCGCGCTGCGTAACGTCCTGCAACTGAAGCCGCTAGTCGATGCGCGCTTACCAGTGCCGCCGGTGTTGGTCTTTCCCAGCTTCGAGAAGCTGCTCGAGGCCAACGATGTAAAGACCCAGGCTGGGATCAGCGAACTGATCGTCAAGGTCGTCGCGCCGCACTTGACTGGGGTGCCCACGACGTTAGAAGAATTGATGCGATACGCAGGTGACCATTCAGACGAGGTCATTGCTCGGCTACTAATCGAGCAACTTTTCATCCCTCCGGGTGTTTCTCCGAGAACGGTTTTGACCCCACAAGAGGCGGTGGATCGGTATTTATCGGAACTTGCCGGCGTCCGTGATGCCGACATGCTGCGAAAAATGCGCACGCTGAAGCCCGGCGTTTTGGCCCTGCTATGTGCGACCGACCGACTGCACCCTCAGTACCATTTGATTGAAAACAGCGGCGAGTTGAATGCACAGCCCATGCTGACTCAGCCAGTTCATTGGCACTTTTTTGAGAAGTGCGCACAAGCCTCAGCGCTCGAAATGCATCGGGCGGATGTGCTCTCTGCCCAAGCATTCAACACCGTCAGGGCATTGCAAAACGACGGCCTAAGTTGGCTCAGCAACATTCCGGTTCCAATGTTGGCCGAGCTGCTCAAGAACCAAGAAAACGCAGCCTTCCGTGAAGAGCTGGCCAAGCACACTGCGATCCTAACGGCTGCGGGCGTTGACGACGTGGAGCGCGTAATGCCAGCGGTGATGCATGGAATCTCGTCCATGGTACAAAAACATCAGAAGACAATCGCGGAGATAGAGGCCCGATACGCGCCAAAATATGCCTCTCAAGGTATTTTCGGCGCTGCCGCCACGGCACTTGGATTTGCAGCTCAATTTTTTCCTGCCATCGGCATCTTTGGAGTGGCCGCCCCAGCCGTCACCGCGCTGGGCGCCGGCGTGGCCTACGGCAAGGACAAACTCCTTGAACTGAGCGAAAAAAAGAAGGCTCGCCACTCTCTGCTCGGTGTTCTGGCTACGATCGATCGTGACACTGCCAACTAAGAACGACTGCAGCAGCGAAACGGTACAAGTTTATCAAGTGGGGGGCTGCCCTCACGTCTCCTCGACTCGCTACCAACGGATGCAGCGGCGATCGGCAGCACACGGCTATGCCAGAGCTGCAGCCATCATTTCGGGAGCGCCGATGAGAACGACCTGCGTTTCGGCGCGGGTAGCCGCGCTGGACGTCCAGCCCAAAGCGCTGAACGTCCGCTTTTCTGGCTCGAGATGTAGACACTGAGTGCCCGGAATTGGCACGGCGGCGCCCATCACAATTGCTGCTCCTGGCGACGTGACGCTCACGTGCCACCGTGATGCAGCAGAAGACGCAGCGCCCGGTACGATTCGAGATCACCGAGTCGACTCGCGATGCGCTGGCTGCATGGATTGCCAAAGCCACACTTCGGTCTGGCGACTTCCTCTTCCCTAGAGGTGTCCAGCCCACAACAGCCATCCATCACCAACCTACCCGCGCCGCCACACCGGCAATCGCCCGCTGGGGCTACAGAGCCCCGTCACTGTCCGGCTCGCGACAGCGCCGGAATCTTTGCAATAGCGGCTGGTATGCCGACTCCTCTACAGGGCCGGCACCCACCCACTCGATCGCCAGGGCGTCCAGTTGCGATTCATCCGCGCTGATACCCTGGCCCATGCTCTGCACCAGTCGTTGCAACTGATAGTCACGACGCAGCGGTTGATCTTCGGGCGGTGTCGGTCTGTCGGCCAGTATTTCGGCCCGGACGCAGAGCAACCTCAGCGCAGCCTCATTCGCTGCGAAATCTGCTGAGCGGTCACTGGCGAGGCCCTGCTGGAGGGCATCGAGCCCGCCCTTGGGCCATTGCCGGGCGGCGGCAAGGGTGCTTTCCGCAACGGCTTTTAAAGTATCGAGCTGCGCCGCGTCCAAACCTTGAGCCACGGCGAGCCTGTAGGCGCGCACCTGATTGGCGGCATCGAAAAGATCGCTCCAGCCACGCTCCGCATCACGCACATGCTGACGCTTGATTGACGCTTCGCAGCGCTCCAAAGCTTGATCAAACCGGCTGTGCAGCGCACGCGCGTCCGCACGCGGAAACTCGCCGATCGCCGCAAAAGCGCGCCGCAGTTCAACACGCTCGCCGGCGCGCTGCAGCAGCTCGGGGCCCTCCAGCGCGGCGATGCGCTCGAGTTGCTCGCACAAGGCAACGGCCTGCGTCTTATTACTTTCGAGGCCGGCCGCATAGGCCGCCAGATCCTGCTGGCGCTTCTGGAACACGGCGTCGCAGTACTGGCGGAATGCCTCCCAGAGGCGTTGATCCGCCTCGCGGGGCACCGGGCCCACGGTCCGCCACTGCTGCTGCAACACCTTGATGGCATCGATGGCCTTGCGGACGTCGTCACTGGAGAGCAGTTGCTCGGCACGCTCGATCAGCGATTCCTTCTGCTTCACGTTACTCGCGTACTCGGCATCCAGCCGGCCCTGCAGGCTCGCGGCCAGGGTCTCGAAACGCTTCTGCTGGGGTCTGGCGGCCTTGTGGTCCACCGGCGAGCAGCGGCGCCACGCCTGTTTCGTGTCCTGCAATGCCTTGATCACAGCTCGCCAATCAGCCCGCTCCCAATCTTGTCCCGCCTCGAATGCGGTCAGGTCGGCAAGCAAGGCCTCGCGACGCTGCAGATTCTGCTCGCGGACCAAGGCCTGGGCAGCGAAATACTCGATGCACGGCTCATACGCCTGCTTGGCAGCCTCCAGGAAGCGTTGCCCATCCGCCTCGGCAGGCTCGCCGGCGCCCTTGCCCAGAGTGCGCCACTCGTCTTGCAGGCGCTTTATCTCGTCAGCGAGTGCCTGGGGATCGAGCGTCGCACCGACGAGCGACTCCATTTCCTCTATCAGCTCCGCACGCTTCGGTGCCACCGAAAAGCTTTTCCAGTCCTTCAGCTCATCGAGCTGTTGGTCGAGCTGTTGTAGCTGGCCGGCCAATTTGGCTGGCAGAGACAAGGCCGCCGCCAACTTCTCTTCGATGGAGCGCCGCACCGCGGCGGCGCGCGAGGTGCCACCGTCGCTGAGTGCAGCGCGTGCCTTCCGGATCAAGGCACCGATTTCCCGAACAGCCGGCTGTTCGGGTTGCCGCTCAGTCACCTGCCTGGTGGACGGTTCTGCGATCAGCGCAGGCTGCTGTTCGTCGAATATCTGTTCCTGCTCTGCTGCCGCCATCGCGGATGCCTGCCGCTGTTCCTGTCGCAGGCGTTGCGCCTCTGCAGCTGCGCTGGCTGCGGCCAACTCACGGGATGCCTTGGCCTCAACCTCGCGCAAGTGCTCGGCGACGGTCTCGCGAGAGCGGTCGACCCACTGCTCCACCCTACCGCGCAACGCCAGATCTGCCTGCGCGGCCACTGCTTCCCAGCGACGCTCGAACTGATCCAGTCTCAAGCGGTATAAGGCGTCATACGCGCGTTGGCTGTGGCGCTCGAGGTCTGCCGACGCCGCGCTGATCTCAGCCTGCAGCTGCTCAAGCTCCCGCGCCTTTTCGAGCAGCGCATCGCGCTTGGACGTCAGGATCTTGTAGACACCGTTGTCATTGCCACCGCGGACATCGCGGATGAGTTGCCGCAGCACGTCCGGATCATCGATCGCCTGAGCCGCCCTCTGACGAACCTTGGTCGATGCCCCCGCAACCACCAGCCGGGCCACCGCCTGGACATCGCCGGCATCAATAGCCGACTGCAGCGTCGCCTCCTCCGCAGCAGCGGCTACCGCGCGATCAGTCGCGCTGGGCTTGGGAAGAGCCTGGCCGGCCGTTTCGGACGGCGCCGACCGAGGCGCAGAAACCGAAGCCGGTGAAAGCGACGAGGCCTTGCGAAACAAGCGCGAGAAGAACGACATGGTGGACCTGAGTAACTGGCTTTGGGACGGTTGCGGATTCTACCTGTGTCCACAGATCCGTCTCATCATCTGCCCCGCTTGACCCAGGTTTGCTCCCAAAGGAGGCGACGGCCTGTGGTAACGACTCATGGCCTTCAGCGCGAGAATCTGGTTGCAGCCCGATGCCGACATACAGCTTATCGAAGTCGTCGCCCGATAGCGGACATCGAAAGCGTAAGCTCAGCTTTGAGCCAAAGCTATTCCTGTCAAGGTCATGCGAACTAGTTGGGCTGGAATCGAATGCGGCGGCACTGGTGAATGCGTACAAGAAAGAATCGTACTTGCGAAAGCGCCTGGAGCTTCGATCATATCCACCCTATTAGCTCGGGCGCCGGACTCTTAGGCACTGCGCAAGAATCGAACGCTTAATTGAAAGATGCCTTCTCTGCCAGGTACACGACAACAAAATGGCATGAGACGATTGAGATAGACCGCGCACACGATCAGTTTGGATCAGGAGGCAGGCGCAACAATGTCCTTCATTTCCTGGAAATGAATAGGATCAAGTTCTTCCATCCACCCGAAGATACTTCCGACGATGTTACTTCCCTCTCCATGTAGGTTTTCGGAGGAATCGTCATTCATTTCAATCTGGGCGCTATGAGAATACCTGTTAATAAATCGGTAAATTTTCTCGGTGACCTCACTTGGCGTTTTGGTGCACGCCATTTGGGCCTTGGTGAATAAACTTGCAAGATCGCCCCGCTGCTTTGGGAACTTGAATGTCAAAAACGTTTCAAGGAGCTTTCTGGCTAAATTAGCCGACAGAAAAGCCTCATCAAGGGACAAAGCATTGCTAGCGTAATATGCGTACAGTCTCCCGAACAGATACTGGTATTCAGAGCCATACTCAAGAACAGATCGATCGGCGTCTCTATATTTTGCGCTGCGTGGAGACTCAGGAGTTGCCTCAACAGTGTAGAAGAACGCCCGCTCTGGTTTTCCCTTTTTCCTGCGATTCTTATTTGCAGTCAGAAACCAGTCCCGCACGAGCTTGTAGAAGCTAAAGTTATGCGTGAAAACGAGCAACTGACCGGCCTCCCCGCAATGCTTTTTGAGGAAAGAGTACGCATGAAATAAATTATTGGAATCAAAGCTTGAAACGGGATCATCGATAACAATTATGGTGTCAGAAACCTTATTGCCCCCCTC
>JBEBWZ010000129.1:0-9701 GCA_040391865.1 Solimonas flava | reverse complement strand
GACGCGCGTTGCTGCGTCGACCACAGGCACTAAGCATGCAAAGTTTCAGTTTCGATGCCGTTGCGCTGCCGCCGGGCATCCCCGAGTTCCGCCGGCAGATCCGCGATTTCCTGAGCCGCGAGTTGCGCGATACCGACGCGGTCCACAAGGCCAACTCCTGGGCGGTGTACGACGCCGAGTTTTCGCGCAAGCTGGCCGCGCAGGGCTGGATCGGGATGATCTGGCCCAGGCAGTACGGCGGTCACGAGCGCAGCAGCATCGAGCGCTATGTATTGCTTGAAGAACTGCTGGCGGCGGGCGCACCGGTCGGGGCGCACTGGATCGCCGACCGTCAGTCCGGCCCGAATATTCTCAAGTTCGGCAGCGAGGCCCAGCGCCAGCGCTATCTGCCGGGCATGGCGCGCGGCGAGATCTATTGCTGCATCGGCATGAGTGAACCCAATGCCGGCTCCGATCTCGCCAGCGTGCGTACCCGTGCGGAGCAACTGCCGGATGGTCGCTGGAAGATCAACGGCCAGAAAATCTGGACCACGCAGGCGCAGCGCTGTCAGCTGATCATCGCGCTGGTGCGTACGCGGCCACTGGACGAAAAGAACCGGCAGGCCGGTCTGTCGCAGTTCCTGATCGAACTGGACACGCCGGGCATCAGCGTGCGGCCGATCGTCGATCTAGTCGGCGAAACCCATTTCAACGAAGTGTTCTTCGAAGACTGCATCGTCGATGCCGAGTGTCTGCTCGGTGTCGAAGGCGAGGGCTGGAAGCAGGTCACAGGCGAGCTGAGCCTGGAGCGCAGCGGCCCGGAACGCTACATGTCCAGCCTCGCGCTGTATCTGGAACTGCTGCGCGCCGCCGGCCCGAATCCTTCCGAGGTGGTGGCGCAGGCGCTGGGTCGTACCGCCGCCGAAGTCTGGACGCTGCGACAGATGTCGCTGTCGGTCGCCGGACAGCTGGCGCAGGGCAAGGACCCGAGCATCGAAGCGGCGATCGTCAAGGATTTGGGCAACAGCTTCGAGCAGGCGCTGCCGGTGCTGGTGCAAAGCATTGCCGACGCCGATCTGCGTCTGGAATCGCAGCGCGATCTGGCGCGGGTGCTGGCGTTCCTGCTGCAGACCTCGCCCTCGTTCTCGCTGCGGGGCGGCACCCGCGAAATCCTGCGCGGCATCATCGCGCGCGGCCTCGGCCTGAGATAAGTCATGAGCGAACACCAGCAGATGTTGGCGGAACCGGTGATCCGGCTGTTCCGCGATGCAGGCGAAGTGGCGGCGTGCGCCGAGCGTGAAGGTTGGCAGGCGGAACTGTGGCAGCAGGTCGAAGACCTCGGGCTGCCGCTGCTCCTGGTCCCTGAAGACCAGGACGGTGTCGGGGGCGATTGGGACGATGTGCTCGCGGTGCTGCATGCGGTTGGCTATTACGGCATTCCGCTGCCGGTCGGTGAAGCGATGCTGGCGACGCGCCTGCTCGCGGATGCCGCTCTTGCCGCGCCGGCGGGTGTGCTGACGGTGGCGCCGGAGGTTGCAGGCACATTGCGCCGCGATGGTGAGCATCATGCTTTCGACGGCACCTTGCCGGCGGTGCCCTGGGGCCGCGATGCCGTGGCCGCAGTTGCCGTGCTGGATTACGACGGCGTGCCGCACTTGATGCTGGTGCCACGCGCAAGCGCGCAACTGCAGCTGGCGGCCAATCTGGCCGGCGAGCCGCGCGATACCTGGCAGCTCTCGTGCGCACGCGTGCAGGCCACGCCGCTGGCGAACTACGACGCCGAGCAGTTGCATGCGCATTGCGCGCTGTTGCGCGTCGCGCAGATCACCGGCGCGCTGGAAGCGGCGCTGCATCGATCAATCGAATACGCGAAGGAGCGCAAGCAGTTCGGGCGCGCGATTGGCCAGTTCCAGGCGGTGCAGCAGCAGCTGGCCTTGTTCGGCAGCGAAGCGGCGGCGGTGTCCTGCGCCGCACGAGCGGCCTGCGGCGCGGCCTCGCGCGGCGACGCCGGATTCCAGATCGCCGCCGCCAAGCTGCGCGCGAACATGGCGATCGGTCTGGCGACATCGACTGCCCATCAAGTGCACGCCGCGATTGGCTTTACCCAGGAATACGGCCTGCGCCATGCGACGCAGCGGCTGTGGTCCTGGCGCACGGAATTCGGCAACGACCGTTACTGGGCGGCGCGTCTCGGCGCGCAGGTGGCGGCGCGCGGCGCTGAAAATTTCGGGGCTGATCTGACCGCGCGCGCTGCCGCCGCGGCCTGAACTTCGATGGAATAGAAAATGAACGACGCTGTCATTGTTTCGGTTGCACGCCTCGGCATCGGCAAGGCATTTCGCGGTGCGCTCAACAACACCCATGGCGCGACCATGGGCGGCCATGTGATTGCGGAAGCGGTGCGCCGTGCCGGTCTCGCGCCAGCGGAGGTCGACGATGTGCTGCTGGGTTCGGCGTGGCAGGAAGGTGCGACCGGTTCCAACATCGCGCGCCAGGCCGCCTTGCGTGCCGGTCTGCCGGTGAGCGTTTCCGGTGCGACCGTGGATCGCAAATGCTCGTCGGGTTTGAACACCATCGCCATGGCGGCGACGCGGATCATAGCCGGCGAGGCGGAGGCGATCGTCGCCGGTGGCGTCGAGTCGGTGTCGCTGGTCAACGATCACCGCAATACTTTCCGTGCGAAGGAAGAGTGGGTGCTGGAGCAGCATCCCGGTGTTTACGCGACGATGATCCTGACCGCCGAGAACGTCGCCAAGCGCTACGGCATCTCGCGTGAAGCCTGCGATCAGTTCTCGCTGGAAAGTCAGCAGCGCACCGCCGCAGCGCAGGCGGCGGGTCGCTTCGATGCCGAGATCGTGCCGTTCACTGCCGTGAAGCAGCTGAAGGACAAGGCCGGTGCCGTGACCGGTGAAGAGACGGTGACGCTGACCCAGGACGAGGGCAACCGTCCGGAAACCAATCCTGAAGGTCTGGCCAAGCTGAAGCCGGTGATGGGCGAGGGCTATACCGTCACCGCCGGCAACTCCAGCCAGCTCTCCGACGGCGCCGCCGCCTGCGTGGTGATGAGCGCAAAGGAAGCGGCACGCCGCGGGCTGGCGCCGCTGGGCATCTATCGCGGTTTCCAGGTCGCCGGCTGCGAGCCGGACGAAATGGGCGTGGGTCCGGTGTTCGCGGTGCCGAAGCTGTTGCAGCGCGCGGGACTCGGTGTCGATGACATCGGCCTGTGGGAACTGAACGAAGCGTTCGCGGTGCAGGCGCTGTACTGCCGCGACAAGCTCGGGATCGATCCGGCGCGACTGAACGTCGACGGCGGCGCGATCTCGGTGGGACATCCGTTCGGCGTTTCCGGCACGCGCCTGGCCGGTCATGCGCTGATCGAAGGCAAGCGTCGCGGCGTGAAGTACGTGGTGGTCACGATGTGTGTCGGCGGCGGCATGGGTGCCGCAGCGCTGTTCGAGATCGCGTAAACCGCCATGAGCTCCGCCCTGTTCTCACCGTACACGCTCCGCGAACTGACGCTGCGCAATCGCATCGTGGTGTCGCCGATGTGTCAGAACAGTGCGGTCGATGGTTTGCCGCAGCCCTGGCATGCGATGCACCTCGGGTCGCTCGCGGTATCCGGTGCCGGCCTGCTGATTCTCGAAGCCACCGCGGTGGAGGCGGCGGGTCGGATCACGATCGACGATCTCGGTCTGTACAACGATGCGCAGGAAGCGGCGCTGAGCCGGCTGGTCGCGGACATCCGCAGCTATTCCGATATTCCGCTGGGCATCCAGCTGGGTCATGCCGGGCGCAAGGCCTCGACGCGCTCACCCAACGACGGCCGCTTCCGCACCGAAGTGCTCGGCGATCGCGATGGTGGCTGGATGGTCAGCGCGCCATCGGCGCTGGCTTTCGGCGAGGGTTGGCCATTGCCGCAGGCGCTGGACGCTGCCGGACTGGCGCGCGTGCGCGCCGCTTTCGTGCAGGCCACACAGCGCGCCGCGCGCATCGGCTTCGATCTGATCGAACTGCACGGCGCGCATGGCTATCTGCTGTCGCAGTTTCTGTCGCCGCTGGCCAACCGGCGTGAGGACCAGTACGGCGGCAGCCTCGAAAACCGCATGCGCTTTCCGCTGGAATGCTTTGCCGCGGTGCGCGCCGTATGGCCGTCGCACAAACCGATCGGCGTGCGCATCAACGGTTCCGATTTCACCGACGGTGGTCTTGGTGAACAGGAGGCGACGCGTTATGCGCTGGCGCTGCGCGCGGCGGGCGCCGACTACATCACCACCTCGGCCGGCATGGTCACGCCGCAGAGCAAATTTCCGCGCGTGGAGCCGGGTTATCTGCTGCCGCTGGCGCAAGCGATGCGACGCGGAGGCGTGCCGACCATGGGCGTCGGCATGATCCTGACGCCGCAGCAGGCCGAAGACATCGTCGCCAGCGGTCAGGCGGATCTGGTCGCGCTGGCGCGTGCGCTGCTCGATGACCCGCGCTGGCCCTGGCATGCCGCCGCCGAGCTGGGCGCGCCGCCGCCGATACCCACGCGCTACTTCTATTCACATCCCAAGAAATGGTTGGGCTACGGGCTGGTACATGCCGTCGCGACCGCCCCCTGACGCATGATCGAGAGAGAAAACTGATGACCGCGAACCGCAAGCAGATCCCCATCAAGGATGGCCTGTTCACCTGGCCGTCACCGGCACCGCAACTGCTCGGTGGCCGCTGCATCGCCTGCAAGGCCGTGCATTTTCCGAAGCAGGACAACTGTCAGGTCTGCGCCGGCCGCGAGGTCGAGGAAGTGGCGTTGAGCCGCAAGGGCAAGCTCTGGACCTGGACCATCCAGAACTTCGTGCCGCCGGTGCCGCCGTACACCGGCCCGGTCGAGAACTTCCAGCCGTTCGGCGTGGGCTACATCGAGCTTCCGGATGGTCTGGTGGTCGAAGGCCGCCTCACTGTCGCCGATGCCGCGCAGCTGAAGATCGGCATGGACATGGAGCTGGTGCTGGAGACCTTCAAGCTCGACGCCGACGGCAACGAGATCATCAGCTACGCCTTCGCGCCCGCTGCCGCCTGATCACGCCCACCAGAACTCAGAGAACTAGCAATGGCAAACGATATTGCAATCATTGGTGTCGGCCTCTACGGCTTCGGCCGTCACGCCGATGTATCGGCGATCCAGATGGGCGTGACCGCCGCCAACCGCGCGCTGGACGATGCCGGCGTGAACTGGCGCGACATCCAGGTCGGTTACGTCGGCAGCCTGTCGGTGATGATGCCGGAGACGATGACCAAGTTCCTCGGCTACACCGGCATCGCGATGAGCAAGATGTTCAACGGCTGCGCCACTGGCGGCAACCTGTTGCTGAACACCGCCAACGCGATTCGCGCGGGCCGCGCCGACATCGGCATCTGCATCGGTCTCGACAAGCATCCCAAGGGTGCATTCTCGGCCGGCGAGAGCATGGATTCCACCGGTCTGCCGCAGTGGTACGGCGATCTCGGCCTGACCGTGAACCCGCAGTTCTTCGCGATGAAGATCCAGCGCTACATGCATGAGCACGGCATCTCGCCGGAGACGCTGACGCGCACCGCAGTCAAGGCATTCCAGAACGGCGCGCTGAATCCTGCCGCCTGGCGCCGCAGCGCGCTGAGCGCCGAGCAGATCGACAGCTCGATGATGGTCTGCGATCCGCTGCGCAAGTATCACTTCTGCTCGCCCAGTGACGGCGCCGCTGCGGCCATCGTCTGCCGTGCCGATATTGCGCACCGCTTTGGCGGCACTCCGATCTATCTGCGCGCCAGCGAGTTCGTGACGCGTCAGGCCGGTACCATCGACGTGCAGGCGACCTCGTTCCTGTCGGCGCCGACCATCGGCGCCAGCGAGGCCGCTGCCAAGGCTGCGTTCGCCTCCGCCGGCATCGGTCCGGAAGACATCGATATCGTGCAGGTGCAGGACACCGAAGTCGGTCACGAGATCATGCATCTGGCCGAGATCGGACTGGTCAAGCACGGTGAGCAGGAAGGCCTGATCCGCGACGGTGGCACCTCGCTCACGGGTCGTCTGCCGACCAACACCGATGGCGGCCTGCTGGCCAACGGCGAGCCGATCGGCGCGTCCGGCCTGCGTCAGGTGCACGAGATCGTGCGTCAGCTGCGTGGCGTTGCCGGCCCGCATCAGGTGCAGCGTGAACTGAAGACCGGCCTGACGCATGTCTACGGCTTCCCCGGTTCCAGCTGCGTCACCATCCTGTCGAAGTAGTCACGACCATGAACAGCGTGGCTGATGTGACCCTGCCTTACGCGCACCTTCGTTATGAAGAGCTGGGCGCGGTGGTGCGCGTCAGCCACGATCGTCCGGCGCAGGCCAATGCCGAGAACGAGCGCCTGTTGCTCGAACTCGATCACGCGCTGGCACGCGCGGCGGCAGACGAGCAGGTGCGGGTGCTGATCCTGGGCGGTGTCGGCGCGCATTTTTCCGCGGGTCACGATCTGCAGGAAGGCGCGCGCGAGCGCGCCGCCTACAACGTCGAGCGGCACTGGGCCTGGGAGCTGGAGCATTACTACGGCAATGCCGCGCGTATCCGCGACTTTCCCAAGCCCACGATCGCGCAGGTGCAGGGCGCCTGCATCGCCGCCGGTTTCATGGTCGCTAATTCCTGCGATCTGCTGGTGGCCAGCGACGACGCCTATTTCTCGGACCCGGTGGTCCACAGCCTCGGCGCCGCAGCGGTGGAAGTGCTGGTGCACCCCTGGGTGCTTGGACTGAGGAAGGCCAAGGAATTCCTGTTCACCGGGCAGCGCATCAGTGCTGCGGAAGGCAGGGAATGGGGCATGGTCAATCATGTGGTGCCGCGCGCGGAGCTGGAAGTGTTCACGCTGAAGCTGGCGCAGCGCATCGCCGAAGCGCCGCCGGTGGCGGTGCGCCTGATCAAGCGCTCGCTGAATCGCACTGCCGACATCCAGGGCTATCGCAATGCGCTGGACGCGCATTTCGATACCCACGTCATGAGTTCCTTCACCGACGAATTCCGCGCGATCGTGGCGCAGGGCATGGCGCAGTCGCTGGCCGCTGCCAAGCGTACCGGAGGTGCACTGTGACGATGCAGGCGCTGCTGCTGTCCGGTGCCGGCTTCGAGCACTACGCGCTCGCGAACTGCGCGATCCCGACGCCCGGTCCGGGTGAAGTGCTGCTGCGGATGCGTGCGGCGAGCATCACCTTGCGCGACTACAAGGTTGTTAGTGGCGCCTACGCCGCGGCGGAACAGACGCGACCGTTGGTCACTGGCGGCGAAGGCGTCGGCGAGATCGCGGCATTGGGTATGGGCGTCACCGGCTGGCGCATCGGTGCGCGCGTCCATCCGCTGTTCATGCAGGGATGGCTTTCCGGCCGTCCGCATCCGTCACTGATTGCCGGCAACGCACTCGGCGGTCCGCGGCTGCAGGGCTGCCACGGCGAATACCTGGTGGTGCGCGCCGACAGCATCGTCGCGGTCCCCACGCACCTGAGCGATGTCGAAGCGGCGACGCTGCCGTTTGCCGGCCTGGCGGCCTGGCGCGCGGTGGTGGAGCAGGGTGCGATTCGTGCCGGCGAGGTGGTGATGATCCAGGGCACCGGCGGGATTCCGCTGCTGGCGCTGCAGTTCGCCAAGGCCCTGGGCGCGCGGGTGATCGTCAGCTCCAAGAGCGACGACAAGCTGCAGCGCGCCCGCGAACTGGGTGCCGACCAGGTCATCAACTACGCACAGACACCGGAATGGAGTCAGGTTGTGCTGGAGATGACCGAGGGTCTGGGTGCGGATCTGGTGCTCGACCCGGGCGGCACCGTGACCCTGGCGCAGTCGATCCGCGCGGTCCGTCCCGGCGGTGCGATCAGTGTGTTCAATGCCCTGGGCAGCGCCGACATCGGTCTGCACCTGCCGTATCTGCTGGGTCACAACATCGCGGTGCATGGCGTCAACGCCGGCTCGCTGGCCTCACATGCGGCGATGCTGAAAACGGTTGCGGACATCGGCCTGCGTCCGGTGATCGAGCGCACGGTTTCCTTGCAGGAGGGCGTGGCTGCGGTAGCGGCTGCGCCCAAGGCCGAGCAGTTCGGCAAAGTCTGTCTCCAATTCTGAAAGAAACGACATGGATTTCAACGACACGTCAGAAGAAGCCACCTTCCGCGCCGCCGCGCGCGCGTGGCTGCAATCGGTCGCGAAGCCCCGCGACACCCGCACCTCGTTCGCCATCGGCCAGGAAACCGGCGAGTTCGAGGCCGAATTCCCGGCGCAGCGCGAATGGCAGCGCAAGAAGTTCGATGCCGGATTCGGCGCGATCTATTTCCCCACCGACGTCGGAGGTCGTGGCGGCAATTCGCTGCAGAACATGATCTTCATGGAAGAGGAAGCGCGCTTCGATGTGCCGGTCACCGCGCACTTCATGATCGTCAATCGCGGCTGCTGCTCGCTGCTGCTGAAGCACGGCAGCGATGAACAGAAGCAGCTGATTCCGGCGACGCTGCGCAGCGACAGCGTCTGGTGCCAGCTGTTCTCGGAACCGGCAGCCGGTTCCGATCTGGCCGGCCTGCGGACCCGCGCCGAGAAGGATGGCGACGACTGGGTGATCAACGGCCAGAAGATCTGGACCTCGAACGCACAGATGGCGGACTGGGGCGTGCTGATCGCACGCACCGATCCCAATGTGCCCAAGCACAAGGGCCTGACCTTCTTCATCGTCGACATGAAATCGGCCGGCATCGAACGCCGCCCGATCAAGCAGCTGACCGGCGCGTCGAACTTCAATGAAGTGTTCCTCAACGATCTGCGCATTCCCGACGCCCACCGGGTCGGCGCGGTCGGCGAAGGCTGGAAGGTCGCGGTCAGTTTCCTCGCCGGTGAGCGCACCAACATCGCGGTGAAGGAACTGATGCCGCTGATCGGCGGCATCGTCAACCTCGCGCGGCAGACCGAGATCAATGGTCGTCAGGCGATCGAGGATGGCGAGGTGCGCGCGCGCATCGCCAGTTTCTATGTGCGTGAGGCTGGCGTGCGCTTCACTGTGCAGCGGATGCTGACGGCGCTGTCGCGCGGCGAAACGCCGGGACCGGAAATCACCATCGGCAAATACACGCTGGCGAATCTGGTGCAGGAGATGACCGCGTTTGCACTGGATCTGCAGCATGCGGCGGGCGCGGTGATGGCGCCGGATGCCGCGCCGTTCGCTGCCGTGTTCCAGAACGAATGGTTCGGCTCGGTGATCGACCGCCTTGGCGGCGGTACCGATGAAGTGCTGAAGAACGTGGTCGGTGAACGCATCCTCGGCTTGCCCGAAGACGTGCGTGTCGACAAGAACATTCCTTTCAACCAGATCGGGAAGTGAGTCATGGACTTTGATTTTTCCGACGACCAGAAAATCATTCGCGACGAAGCCCGCAAGCTGCTGGCGGCGCGCTGCGACCGTCACCGCGTGCGTGCCTTGCTCGACGAAAAAGCGCCGTATGACCGCGAGCTGTGGCAGCTGATGGCCGAGAACGGCTGGCTGGGCACGGCCCTGGACGAGCAGCATGGCGGCCTCGGTCTGGGCCGCGTGACGCAATGCGTGATCGCCGAGGAGATCGGGCGCGCACTGGCACCGCTGCCGCTGTCGTCCTCGCTGTATCTGGCTGCGGAAGCGATCCAGCTCAGCGGCGATGTCGCGGCGCAGCAGGAATGGCTGCCGAGGCTGGCCAGCGGCGAACGGATTGCCACCCTGGCGCT
>JBEBWZ010000128.1:0-9716 GCA_040391865.1 Solimonas flava | reverse complement strand
GTTCGCGGCAGCATTTGTGGGCTCGTTCGGCGGCATCCTGCTGCGGATGCGGCGTCAGGATCACGCGATGGTTGCGGAACAACTCCGCCTGACTGTGCCCCGCCCCGCTCTTCTCGGTGCCGGCAATCGGGTGGCCGGCGACGAAGCGCGGCGGCAGTTCGCCACAAACACGCTGCACGTCGGCCAACACCGACTGTTTGGTGCTGCCGACATCGGTCACCACCGCATCCGGCCGCAGGGCCGTCCAGAATTCGGCGACCGCTTCGGCGGTACGCATCACCGGCACCGCCAGCACCACGACATCGGCATCGCGCACCGCTTCAGCCGCCGTCGCCGGGGCGGCATCGACGATGCCCAGTCCCAGCGCCGCATCGCGTTGCGCCGGGTCCGGGTCGTAGCCGCTGACCTGCCCGACCTGCCCCGCTGCACGCAGGGCCCGCGCAAACGAGCTGCCGATCAGGCCTAGGCCGATGACTGCCAGATGGCGCACGATCATTGCGCCAGTACCGCGCTCAAGGCCGACAGGAAGCGATCGTTCTGCGCTTCCGTACCGAGACTGACGCGCAGAAACTGCGGCAGCGCATAACCGGCAATCGGGCGAATGATGATGCCGCGCTCCAGCAAGCCCTGGTTGATCGGCTGCGCATCGCGACCGAAACCGATCGCGAGGAAATTCCCCTGCGACGGCAGCACCGTCAGCCCCATCGCCCGCAACGCCGTCGTCACCCGCGTGCGCTCGCGCGTATTCAGCGCCACCGTTTTCCGCACGAAATCCTGATCGGCCAGTGCCACTTCCGCCGCCAGCAGCGCCAGGCTGTTGTTGTTGAACGGCTGGCGCACGCGGTTCAGCAGATCCGCGAGTTCCGGACTGGACAGGGAATAGCCGACACGCAGACCGGCCAGGCCGTAGGCCTTCGAGAACGTGCGGAACACCACCAGATTCGGATAGCGGTCCAGCCAGCTGCGCACATCGCCGCGCAGCGCCGGATCCATGAATTCGTAATAGGCCTCGTCCAGCGCCACGATCACCTGCGGTGGCACCTGCTGCAGGAACTGCTCGATCTCTGCCGCCGCCAGCCAGGTGCCGGTGGGATTGTTGGGGTTGGCGATGAACACCAGCGACACTTCGGGATCGGCCTGAAGTGCTTGTGCAAACGCCGCCAGATCGTGGCCGTAAGGCTGCGCATCCGACGCCGCGCGCGCCGGAACCACGACCGCGCGTGCATCCTGCGCCTGCGTGATCAGCGAATAGACGGCAAACGCGTGTGCCGAAAACAGCGCCGCGCGATCACGGCCGAGGAATACCCGGCCCAGCAATTCGATGATGTCGTTGGAGCCGTTGCCCAGGGTGACACGGCTGGCGTCGATGCCGTGGAATTCCGCGAGCTTCCGCTTCAGGCTGAAACCACCGCCATCGGGATACAGCGCCAGATTGCTGTCGCCCAGCGCGGCACCGAGCGCAGCCGTGACCTTGGGGCTGATGCCCAGCGGATTCTCGTTCGATGCCAGCTTGATCGCATCGCTGATGCCGAGACGGCGCTGCAGTTCTTCCAGCGGCATGCCCGGCGAATAGGCCTCCAGTGAAAGGACGCCGTGGGCCGCATTCTGCGAGAGCTTGGATGTCATGGGTCAGACCTGAATCACGCCGTCTACAGTACGGCCCGGGGATAAGACCCCAGAATCTTGAAGAACGCCGCTTCACCGCGTACCGCTTCGAGCACCTGACGAATGCCGCCGTCATTGATATGACCGGCAAAGTCGATGAAGAAGAAATAATCCTGGACCGCAGAGCCCTTGACCGGGCGCGATTCGATTCGCGTCAGATCGAGGCTGGCCTCGGCAAACGGGTGCAGCAGCTTGAACAGCGCCCCCGGCTGATTGCGGTGCGCCGACAGCACCACCGAGGTGATGTCCTGCCCGGTCGCTGCCGGTTCGTGCTTGCCGATGATCAGGAAGCGCGTGGCGTTGCTCGGGTCATCCTCGATGTTCGACGCGAGGATGTTGAGGCCATTGAGATGGCCGGCCTGGACGCTGGCGATCGCTGCCACGCCCTGCCCCTCGTCCCGCGCCTGTCGCGCTGCCTGCCCATTGCTGGAAACCGTTTCGCGATTGGCGCGCGGCAGACGTGCATCCAGCCACTTACGGCATTGCGCGAACGATTGCGGGTGCGCGTAGACCGTGGCGATCGCCGCCAGATCGGTTTCGCTGGACAGCAGATGGTGATGCACCGGCAGGGTCACTTCACCGCAGATCTTCAGCTTGGTTTGGGCCAGTTCGTCGAGCGTATGACTGACCACGCCGCCGATCGAGTTCTCAACCGGGACCACGCCATAGTCGGCCGCGCCGGACTCGACTTCGCGGAAGATCTCGTCGATCGCATGGTTCGGGCGCGCGGTCACCGCTTCGCCGAAATGCTTGAGCACCGCCGCCTGGGTATAGGTGCCTTCGGGGCCGAGATAGGCCACCGTCAGCGGCGATTCCAGCGACAGGCAGGCGGACATCACCTCGCGCATCAGGCGCGCCATCGCTTCATCGGTCAGCGGCCCGCCCTCCGGCCCCTTGTTGCGGGCAATCACCCGCCGCAGCACTTCGGCCTCCCGTGCGGGACGGTAATGATCGCCGCGATCGCCCATGTTCTGCTTGATCTGGGCAACGCCCTGGGCAATACGCGCACGACGCGAAATCAGGCTCTGGATCTGTTCATCCAGGGCATCGATCTGTTGCCGGGCCTCATCGAGGGTCTGCGGTTTCATGTACGGCCGTCTCGCGCAAGTGACGCAAAGGGGCGCAAGTTTAACGGGAACGGCTTTGAACGTGCGCCCGGAAGGTCAATTTTGCTCCGCCGCAACGCGCTCGGAGCCACTGAAAAGACGCCAGACGCACTGAAGCCGCTCGGTGGGTCTGGCGCCCGGATCAACAAATGCCGCTGGCGCTTAGCGCGCGTCGATCACCCGGGTCGAGAGCACGCCCTGGATGCTGCCCAGGTCCTGCAGTGCCTCGGCGCCGATCGGCTGGTCGAGATCGACGATGGTATAGGCCAGATCACCGCGCGACTTGTTCAGCAGGTCGGCGATGTTGAGGCTGTACTTGGCCAGCGTGGTCGAAATCTGTCCCACCATGTTCGGCACGTTCTGGTTGACGATGCACAGACGGGTCTTGCCCGGCAGCAGCGCCATCACCGCCTCGGGGAAGTTGACCGAGTTGCGGACGTTGCCGGATTCCAGGAAGTCCCGCAGCTGATCGGCCACCATCACCGCGCAGTTGTCTTCGGCTTCGCCGGTGCTGGCGCCCAGATGCGGCGTCGCGATCACGCGCGGATGGCCCTTCAGCGCATTCGACGGGAAGTCGCAGGCATAGGCGTGCAGAGTGCCGGCGTTCAGCGCTTCGATCACCGCCGTTTCATCGACGATTGCATCGCGCGCAAAGTTCAGAATCACGCCCTGCTTCTTCATCAGCTTCAGGCGCTCGGCATTGATCAGGCCGCGGGTCGCGTCAAGCAGCGGCACGTGCACCGAAATGAACTGCGATTTCGACACCAGGTCGTCCACCGACAGCGCCTGGCGCACACCGGAGTTCAGCGCCCAGGCGTTCTGCACGGTCATCGCCGGGTCGAAACCGTAGACGGTCATGCCCAGTTCCAGCGCCGCGTTCGCCACCTTGACGCCGATCGCGCCGAGGCCGATCACGCCCAGGGTGCGTCCCGGCAACTCGAAGCCGACGAATTTCTTCTTGCCGGCTTCGACCGCTTCGTGCATCGCCTTGTCGTCGCCGTCCAGCTTCTTCACGAAATCCAGCGCCTGCGGGATGTTGCGCGCCGCGAGGAACATCGACGCCAGCACCAGCTCCTTGACCGCGTTCGAGTTGGCACCCGGCGCGTTGAACACCGGCACGCCGCGCTTGCTCAACGCCGCGACCGGAATGTTGTTGGTGCCCGCGCCGGCACGGCCGATCGCCTTGACCGACGCCGGAATATCGAGCTTGTGCATATCGGCCGAGCGCACCAGCACCGCATCCGGATTCTGGATCTCGGAAGCGATCTCGTAACGCTCGCGCGGCAGACGCTCGAGGCCGTTGATGGAAATGTTGTTGAGGGTCTGAACTTTGAACATGTCTTTTCTCGTGAGGCGTGAGGAGTGAGGGGTGAGGCGGAACGGCAGGAGCGGGCTTTTAAGCCTCGCTCCTCACGCCTCACGTAACGCGCAGCGTCAGCCGCGCGTGCGCGCGAATTCCTTCATGTAGTCGATCAGCTGCTTGACGCCGTCTTCGCTCATCGCGTTGTAGATCGAGGCGCGCATGCCGCCCACCGAGCGATGCCCCTTCAGGCCGGACAGGCTTGCCGCCTTGGCCCCCTTCAGGAACTCGGCGTCGAGTTCGGCATTGGCCAGCGTGAACGGCACGTTCATGCGCGAACGATCTTCCTTCCTGACCGGGTTGCGGTAGAAGTCCTGGCTGTCGATGTAGTTGTACAGCGCCGCCGCCTTGCGGGCATTGGTCTCGCCGACCGCGGCCAGACCACCGTTGTCCTTGATGCGCTTGAATACCAGGCCGGCGACATACCAGGCAAAGCACGGCGGCGTGTTCAGCATCGAATCGTTGTCGGCCATCTGCTTGTAGTCGAAGATGCCCGGCGTGTTCGGCAGCGCGTTGCCGATCAGATCCTCGCGCACGATCACGATGGTGATGCCGGACGGACCGATGTTCTTCTGCGCACCGGCGTAGATCAGGCCGTACTTGGAGACATCGATCGGGCGCGACAGGATGTTCGACGACATGTCGGCCACCAGCGGCACGCCATGGGTTTCCGGCTCGGCGTGGAACTCGACACCGTGGATGGTCTCGTTCGGCGTGATATGGACGTAGGCTGCATTCGGATCCAGCTTCCAGTTCGCCGCATCCGGGATGCGGGTGAACTTGTCGGCTTCGCTGCTGGCGGCGATATTGACCTTGGCGTACTTGCCCGCTTCCTTCGCAGCCTTCTTGCCCCAGTCGCCAGTCAGCACGTAATCGACCGCCGTCTTGCCGCGCAGCAGGTTCATCGGAATGAAGGTGAACTGGCCGGTGGCGCCGCCCTGCATGAACAGCACCTTGTAGTTCGCGGGAATACCGGCGATCTCGCGCAGATCCGCTTCGGCGGCCTGCGCGATGCTCATGAATTCCTTGTCGCGGTGTGACATTTCCATCACCGACATGCCGCTGCCGTGCCAGTCGAGCAACTCCGACTGCACCTGCTGCAGCACGTCCATGGGTAGCGTTGCAGGGCCTGCGCTGAAATTCACGATACGAGACATTTCAATTACCTACCTTTATTTCTTAAAGTAAATTATTAAACCTTAAGCCCAGCGCTCGATATCGAGATTGGGCACCGCTGCAAACACCGCTCCACGATCCGTCACCAGCGTCAGCTGATGCGCGACCGCAGTTGCCGCCAGCATCAGGTCCAGCGCCGCGAGCTTTTCACCCACCGGCTGCAGATAAGCGCTCAGTGCCACCGCCTGCTGGGCCTCGGCAGCGCCGAAATCCAGCACCGGGACACTGGCCAGAAACTCCTTCAGCAACCTTCCGTAGCGCGACTGTGCCCGCGGCTGCAGGCGCAGGGCCGTCTCAGCTTCCATGCGACCGATGATCGACACCGCAACCTCGGTCGGCTTCAGCTGCGACAGCTTCAGCACCACCGGCAAGCTGCCCTTGATCGCGCCCGCAAGCACATCGGAATCGAGCAGGAATCTCACCAGCGGGTCTCCGATTCACCCGGCAAGGCAGCACGCCAGGCCTGAAAATCCAGCGTTTCCTGCGCCAACTCGGGCGCCGGATTGCGGAAATGGCTTTTCAACGCATCGGGCCAGTCTTTTTCTTCATTGCGCGCCAGCCATTCCTGCACCGCCAGCACGATCAGGCGATTGCGGGTCACGCCCGCCCGCTCGACCGCCTGGCTGAGGCGCTCCACCGTAGCGTCGTCGAAATGGACACTGAAATTCATGCGGGAATTCTCACCTAACAGGTTATGTTAGTCAAATTTCCCGAAGTCTTCGTGTAAAGAGACCGCAAGCAAGCCACTCAGAGCGCCTCGAGGCGCTTCAGCTCCACGCCAAATTCCGGGCGAGTCACGGCGGCCTGCAGCAACATTGCGCGCGCCGCTGCGACATCGGCGTTGCCCATCGCGGTCCGCACGATATGAGCGACGACTCCCGTCCACCCCAGTGCCGGCTGGGCGGCAAATCGCTGCACCCGTGCTGGCGGCAGCGCCATCAGGGCAACCACCAGCCCATCCCATAGATGTTGCTGTTGCACCACCGTCATCAGCGTGTTGGCCGCGAGCAGGTCCAGCTCGAAGCCCAAGGTGACCAGCCGCTCACGACGATGCGGATAGATGCGCTGGATCAGCGCCAGCGCGCAAGGCCACACAAGCGCACCGGATCCTGCAGAGTGGCCTGGACCAGGCCCACCAGAGTGTTGTCGTCGAGCACCACATCCAGGGCATCGAGCGTGGCGGGCGATTCGATATACACACCGACTTCAAGCAGCGTGCGATCGGACAGGCGCCTGATGATCGCGGTCAGCGCTTCCAGCGACAGCACATCGACGAAGCCGGCCATCGCGACATGCTCGCCGCGGCGCTCCAGCTCCAACGCCGCATCGCCCAGCAAGCCATGCGGCAACTGCTGCAGCAACGCCGCGGTACGCCTGGGGTTCAGTTCGGGGGCGATGTCGGCAATGAATGACGGACTGAGACGCTTGGCGATCGCCGCGGCGTCTTCCGGCGCCAGCAAACCGGCGGCGCGCCCACAGATCAAGGCACCCAGGGCGCGCTCGCAGACGGAGGCCGACAAGGCTGCGGGCAGCAGCTTGGTCACCGCCGCCAGACGTCCGAAATACTTGCTGTCGTCGATAAACAGCGCGTCGGCCATTGCCACTCGCAGTGCGCGCAATGGCTCGACGTCCAGGCCTTCGAGATCCTGCAACTGCTCGACCGGGACCCTCAGCAAGCGCGCGATCTTGATCCGCTCCGCGCGATGCTGGAACGTCGACATCGCTAGCCGCCCATGGTTTTGTGCAGCAAGCCGCGCAACAGCGCCGGCACATGCTGCAGGGCCTGCTCCAGCGCCGCGAAGATCGCTTCACGCTGGCTGTGGCGGACACCGTGAAACATGGTGGCAATCCGCTGCACCTGGTCGGCGGTCAGCGGCTCCAGCGACAGCGGCGCATCCGCCGGCAGGCGCAATTGATAGAACAAGGCATCGTATGCCGCTTGTAACGAAGCCTCCCTGCCCGGTGTCATGGAACGGTCTCAGGACTCAGCGTTGCCGCTGTCCGTTACCTCGCCATCAACGACTTCATCGGCCATCGCCGTGTCGTCATCGTCTTCACCGGCGACGCGATCGACACTGACCAGACGATCGCCCTCGTCGGGCCGCATCAGCCTTACGCCCTGCGTGTTGCGGCCCATGCTGCGCACGTCGGTGGTGCGGAAGCGGATCAGAATGCCGGCCTCGGAGATCAGCATCACCTGATCACTTTCGGCCACCGCGACTGCGCCGATCAGACGTCCGGTCTTGTCCGACAGGGACTGGCCGATCACGCCCTGACCACCACGACCACGCCGCGGGAACTGATCGACCGCCGTGCGCTTGCCGTAACCGTATTCGGATACCGTCAGGATCTCGCCGCCATCGGCAACGATCAGCGCAATGATGCGCGCACTGTCGCCGCTGTCCGCAGTTTCCTCGGCACCTTCTTCTGCCCCATCGGCGACATCCTCGCCTTCCTCCTCACTGCCGGCGAACGCCTTCAGCAGGCGCATGCCGCGCACGCCGGTGGCGCCACGGCCCATGCTGCGCACGTCGCCTTCATGGAAGCGGATCGCCCGCCCGGAGTCGGACACCAGAATGACGTCGTTATCACCGTGCGTCAGTGCCACGCCGACCAGTTCGTCATCGACACGCAGATCCACCGCGATGATGCCGTTGGAGCGCACGTTCTGGAACGCCAGCAGCTCGGTCTTCTTGACGGTGCCGCGACGCGTGACCATGAAGATGTAGGCGCGCTGCTCGGGGCTGGTCGCATTCGGCGGCGGTGCGTCGAAGGACTTGATCGGCAGTACCGCGTTGATCTTCTCGCCGGCTTCCAGTGGCAGCAGATTGTTGAACGGTTTGCCGCGCGACCCGCGCGAGCCCGGCGGCAGTTCGAACACCCGCAGCTTGTAGCACTTGCCGAGGCTGGAGAAGCACAGCAGCGTGTCATGCGAGTGCGCAACCCACAGTTTGTCGACGAAGTCCTCTTCCTTGGTGGTTGCCGCGATCTTGCCGCGACCGCCACGGCGCTGCGCGTGATATTCGTCCAGCGCGACCGCCTTGACGTAACCCTCGTGCGAAAGCGTGACCACCATGTCCTGCGGCGCGATCAGATCCTCGTGCGCGATATTCAGCGCCGCGTCGGTGATCTCGGTGCGACGGGCATCGCCGTAGTTTTCCTTGATCTCCAGCAGCTCTTCGCGAATCACGTTGAGCAGCCGCACTTCCGAGCCGAGGATGTCGAGATAATCGAGGATCGCTTCGAGCAGTTGCCGGAACTCGTCGTGGATCTTGTCCTGCTCGAGGCCGGTGAGACGGTGCAGGCGCAATTCGAGAATCGCCTGCGCCTGTGCTTCCGACAGGCGATAACGGCCATCGACCAGACCGAAAGCTTCTTCCAGGCCGATCGGACGCGAGGCATGGCTGCCGGCACGCTCCAGCATCGCCGTAACCGGGCCCGGCTCCCAGGTGCGCTCCATCAGGCCGATGCGCGCCTCAGCAGGACTCGGCGAGCGCTTGATCAGTTCGATCATCTCGTCGATGTTGGCCAGTGCGATCGACAGACCTTCGAGCACGTGGGCACGTTCGCGCGCCTTGCGCAGCAGGTAACGGGTACGGCGCGTCACCACTTCACGGCGATGGCGCAGGAAAATTTCCAGCAACGACTTCAGCGACAGCAGCTTCGGTTGCCCGCCTTCCAGCGCCACCATGTTCAGGCTGAACACGATCTGCAGCTGGGTCAGCTGGAACAGGTTGTTGAGCATGACCTCGGCGTTTTCACCGCGGCGCAGCTCGATCACCATGCGCGTGCCGTCCTTGTCGGACTCGTCACGCAGTTCGGTGATGCCCTCGATGCGCTTTTCCTTGACCAGCTCGGCGATCTTCTCGAGCAGGCGCGCCTTGTTCACCTGATACGGCAGTTCGGTGACGATGATCGCCTGCTTGTCGGCCGATACGTCCTCGAAATGGGTCCGCGCGCGCACCACGATGCGGCCGCGGCCGGTGGTGTAGGCATCGACCATGCCGTGGGCATCGAGGATCAGACCCGCGGTCGGGAAATCCGGCGCGGGAATGTGCTGCATCAGTTCCGGCAGCTCGATCTCGGGATTGTCGATCAGGGCCACGCAACCGTTGATGACTTCCGACAGGTTGTGCGGCGGAATGTTGGTGGCCATGCCGACCGCGATGCCGGCACTGCCGTTGATCAGCAGTTGCGGGATGCGCGTCGGCAATACCGAGGGCTCGTGCTCGGAGCCATCGTAGTTCGGCTGGAAATCGACGGTTTCCTTGTCGATGTCGGCCAGCAGCTCATGCGCGAGGCGCGCCATGCGCACTTCGGTGTAACGCATCGCCGCCGGGGCGTCGCCGTCGACCGAGCCGAAGTTGCCCTGGCCGTCGACCAGCATGTAGCGCATGGAGAAGTCCTGC
>JBEBWZ010000127.1:0-9864 GCA_040391865.1 Solimonas flava | reverse complement strand
GTATCGTCATCCTTGTATTCGGCCGCCCGGCCCAGCTGGCGGATCACCTCGAGCCGCGTCTGCTCCAGCTCCTCGCTGCGCCGTTCCAGTTCGCGCGTACGCGCCGACACCAGCATCGCCAGATGCTTTTCCTGGATCGACAGCTGGATATGGGTCTTGACCCGCGCCAGCAGCGTCGTCGGGCGGATCGGCTTGGTGATGAAGTCGACGCCGCCGGCACCGAAGGCCGCGGCTTCGTTTTCGACTTCGCTCATCGCGGTCAGAAAAATCACCGGGATGCGGCGCGTGCGCGGCTCGGCCTTCAGGCGCTTGCAGACCTGATAGCCGTTCATGTCCGGCATCATCACGTCCAGCAGGATCAGATCCGGCGGATTCTCGCGCGCCAGCTGCAGCGCGGTCAGTCCGTCGAGCGCGACCCGCGCGCGGTACTGATCGCGCAGCAGACCGCTGACCACTTCGAGATTCTGCGGTGTGTCGTCGACCACCAGTACCACCGGCCGGTTGTCGTCCTGGGTGCTCATGCCTGGGCTCCCTGTCCGGCATCCAGACGGCCTTGCCATTCGAGCAGGCAGTCGCGGGCTTCGGCAAAGCGATAACCGGCCACCTTCTGGCGCAGCTCATGCAGGCGCTCGATATCGGTGTCATCCCGCAGACGACCTTCCAGGGCATCGGCCAGTTGCGCGACGGTATCGGCCGCCTCGGCATCGTGATTCAGCAGCTGCAGATTCAAATGCGCCAACATCTGATCCAGTTCCTGATGCTCCGGCGGCTCAACCGGTGGTGGTGGCCGGCTCGCCATCGGCTCCTGCGTTGGCACCGATGGCAGCAAGGCCGTGGCATCGTAGCCGAGGGCACGGGCCAGTGCAGCGGCAAACCGCACCACATCCAGCGGCTTGGGCACGTATTCGTTCATGCCGGCTTCGAGGCAGCGGGCTCGGTCTTCCGCCATGGCACTGGCGGTCAGCGCGAGGATCGGCACGCGGTAACCCAGCGCGCGCAGTGCGCGCGTGGTGGTGACGCCATCCATCTGCGGCATCTGCAGATCCATCAGGATCAGGTCGAAGCATCCCGATTCGACCAGGCACAAGGCCTCGACGCCGTTGTCGGCCAGCGTGACCTGCGCACCGGCATCCTGAAGCAGCTCGCTGCTGACCTGCTGGCCGACTTCGTCGGCTTCGACGATCAGGGCTCGCACACCGGCCAGGCTGCCCGGCTTCAGGCTGTGATGCAGCGCCGGTTTCGGCTCCGCCAGCGCGAAGCGACTGTCCGTCGCGGAGAACAGCGGCACCTCCATCGATAGCGGCACGCGGACACAGAACGTGGTGCCGGCACCGGGCTGGCTGTCGCAGTCGATCTCGCCGCCCATCATCTCGACGATCCGCTGCGAGATCGACAGTCCGAGGCCCGTGCCGCCATAACGGCGCGTGGTCGACGCATCGGCCTGCGAGAATGGCTGGAACAGCCGCGCCTGTTCCGCGGCGCTGATGCCGATGCCGGTATCGGCCACCACACATTCCAGCCAGCAGACATCGCCATCGCGCCGCGCCTGACGCAAGGACACGATCACCTGGCCGTGATCGGTGAATTTCACCGCATTGCTGGCGAGGTTGAGCAGCACCTGCCCCAGTCGCAAGGGATCGCCGACAAAGTGCTCCGGCGTCCCGGGCGCCACACGGCAGCGGAACTCCAGCCCCTTTTCCTCCGCGCGAATCGACGCCACGGTGTGCAGGTGCTCCAGCACATCGCCGATGCGGAACGGCACCTGTTCCAGCACCAGCTTGCCGGCTTCGATCTTCGACAGGTCGAGGATGTCGTTGATGATCCGCAGCAGCGAGTGCGATGCAATCTCGATCTTGTGCAGGTAGGCCTGCATCTTGGATGGCGGCTCCGTGCGCAACGCCAGATGCGTCAGCCCGATGATCGCGTTCATCGGGGTCCGGATCTCATGGCTCATGTTGGCAAGGAAACGACTCTTGGCACTGCTGGCCGCTTCCGCGGCATCGCGGGCCGTCGCCAGATCCGCCTCCAGCCTCTTGCGCTCGGTGATGTCGAGTGCGTAGGCATTCCACAGCGCGATCACGCCGGGTTGCTTGCCGGCGCGCGGCAGCGCTTCGATATGGATCCAGCGCGGCTGCTGCAGGTCGCCAACGCGAAAATCGATCAGCAGCTGCGTCAGGGTTTCCGCGGAACGCAGAATCGCTTCACGCAGCGCGTTGCGGTCGTCCGGATGCACCACTTCAAGGATTCTGGAGTGGCTGATGCGCGGCTCATGATGGACGATGCCGAGCAGCGCGAAATAGCCGCGATGGTTGAACAGGAATTCAATCGTGCCATCGGCGTGCAGACAGGATTGATAGACCACGCCGGGCAGATTGCCCGCCAGTTCGGTGATGTGCTCGCGCGTCTGCGCCAGTGCCTGCTCCAGCTGCTTGCGCTCGGTGATGTCGACGATGTAACCGTTCCAGGTGACTTCGCCGAGCGGACTGCGCCGCGGTGCCGCCGCGGTGTACAGCCAGCGGACGCCGCCGTCGCGCCGCGTCACCATCAGGTCGCGTTGCACCGGTTGCAGTTCGCGCTCCGAGCGCGCCAGATCGTCCATCACCGCGCGGCGATGAACCTGATCGAGCCGCGATATCAACCGTTCGAAGGTCGGTAGTCCCCGTTCGGGGCGCAGGCCCATCAAGGCATAGAGCCCGCTGTTGGCAAACAGCAGGTCGACCCGCCCGCCTGGACCGCGGCGCAGTCGATAGACCGCCCCAGGAATGCCGTCCGTGACCTCCCGCAAGGCACTTTGCGCCGCTTCGATGCGCGCTTCGCTATCGCGGCGATAGGCCACTTCGCGGCGCAGCACCCGCACCCAGAACAGCATCAGCGTGACCAGGATCAGGAACGCCAGCAACGCCAGCAGCAGGTAGGTGGCCACCTGCCGCGGATCGACGCCGCGCTGCAGTTTCAATGGCAACCATTGGCTCTGGATCCGTTGCAGGACGTCCGGGCCCTGCGCCGCCAGTGCCTTGTCGAGCGCCGTGGCCAGCAATGGCGCACCCTGGCGCGTGGCGAAATGCAGGGGCAGATCGGCGTCCATGGTCGCCGCCGCGATCCGCAGATTGCCCAGGCCCAGCGCCTGGATGTAGTACGAGAGCACCGCGACATTGCCAACCGTCGCTGCCACCTCCCCCACCGCCACCTTCGTCAGCGCATCGCTCAGGGAGTCGGTTTCGACCCAGTGGAATGCCGGATGGCGGCGGCGCAAGGTATCGGTCTCCGCATAACGGCGGACCACGGCGATCTTCGAGGCACTCAGATCCTGCAGGCTGGCGACATAGGAATGATCGTTTCGTACCACGATCACTGATCGGAACTGCAGATACGGGGCGGTGAAATTCAGATACGCCTGTCGCTCCGGCAGCTTGCCGACCGACGTCAGCACATCGATCTCGCCATCGCGCGCGCCGCGCAGGGCCGCATGCCAGTTCGGCACCGGCACCCATTCAATGCGCACGCCCAGGGAATGCGCCAGGGTTTCCAGCAACTGCGGGCTGATCCCGCTGCGACGCCCCTGCGCGTCCTGAGCGTCGATCGGGGCCCAGGCGGGATCGCCGCTGGCGCGGATCACCGGGTGTTCGGCCAGCCAGGCGGCCTCGGCCGGGTCGAGTTCGGGCGCGGCCCACAACGGCGCACAGTTCAACAGCAATGCCAACAGCATTGCACCGCCGCCCCCTGCCCTCATTCCGTTGCGCCGCCGCATCCGGCTCTCCCAGTCCCCGTCGGCGCTGCCACTCGAACGCCGTCCGTCCAGCCACGCCGCACGGTAGTGGAAACGGCAAACGGGAACAACGGCGCGCCGTCGCGGCAAGGAGATCACGGCCGGAGCCGTTCTCTTTGCTATAATTCGCCGCCGTTTTCGTGGCCCGCCCCAGATCGCTATTTTCGGGAGGGCCGGCGTCCAGCCAACGATGATTCGCTAGCCATCCTCCGGGAGTTTCAAGCCATGACGGACAGCTTCAAAGCAAAGTCCACGCTCAGTGTCGGTTCCAAGTCCTACAGCTATTTCAGCCTCAAGGCGCTCGAACCGAAGTTCAATCTCACCCGTCTGCCGTACTCGTACAAGATTCTGCTCGAGAACCTGCTCCGTCATGAAGACGGGCTGAACACCACCCAGGCTGATGTCGAAGCCCTGGCTGGCGCGAACCTCAAGCAGCTGCCGAACAAGGACATCAATTTCACGCCCGCGCGCGTGATCCTGCAGGACTTCACCGGCGTTCCCTGCGTGGTCGACCTCGCCGCGATGCGCGACGCGATCAAGACCCTCGGCGGCGACGCCGCGCGCGTCAATCCGCTGTGCCCGGTGGAACTGGTCATCGATCACTCGGTGATGATCGACCATTACGGTTCGCGCGAAGCGCTGGACCTCAACGCCAAGGTCGAGTTCAAGCGCAACGAAGAGCGCTACACCTTCCTGCGCTGGGGCCAGGAAGCCCTGAAGAACTTCAAGGCGGTGCCGCCGGATACCGGCATCGTCCATCAGGTCAACATCGAATATCTCGCACGTGTCGTGTTCGAGAACGATGACGGCCTGCTCTACCCCGACAGCTGCTTCGGCACCGACAGCCACACCACCATGGTGAACGGCATCGGCGTGCTGGGCTGGGGCGTCGGCGGTATCGAAGCCGAAGCCGCGATGCTCGGCCAGCCGTCGTCGATGCTGATGCCGGAAGTGATCGGCGTGCGCGTCACCGGCAAGCTGGCCGAAGGCGCCACCGCCACGGACCTGGTGCTGACGGTTACGGAAATGCTGCGCAAGCGCGGCGTGGTCGAGAAGTTCGTCGAGTTCTTCGGCCCGGGCCTGGCGAACCTCGCCGCCTCGGATCGCAACACGATCGCCAACATGGCACCGGAATACGGCGCCACCTGCGGCATCTTCCCGATCGACGAAGAAACCCTGAACTACCTGCGCCTGACCGGCCGCAGCGACCAGCAGGTTGCCGTGGTCAAGGCCTATGCGCAGCAGCAGGGCATGTGGTGGACCCCGGACGCGCCGGAAGCCGAATACAGCGACGTGCTGCATCTGGACCTCGCCACGATCAAGCCCTCGCTGGCCGGCCCCAAGCGTCCTCAGGACCGCGTGCTGCTGACCGACGTCAAGGCCAACTACCTGAAGGCGTTCGAGTCCGAACAGAAGATGCGTCCGTCTGCCGGCCCCGCCAAGGTCACCGACAACGGCCACAGCTACGACCTGAAGGACGGTGCGGTGGTGATCGCGGCGATCACGTCCTGCACCAACACCTCCAACCCGAGCGTGCTGATCGGCGCCGGCCTGCTGGCACGCAAGGCGCGTGCGCTGGGCCTGAAGTCGCAGCCCTGGGTCAAGACCTCGCTGGCCCCTGGCTCGAAGGTCGTGACCGACTATCTGGAAAAGGCCGGCCTGATCGAAGACCTGGAGCATCTGGGTTTCTACGTCACCGCCTACGGCTGCACCACCTGCATCGGCAACTCCGGCCCGCTGAACGAGCCGATCGGCAAGGCGATCCAGGAAAACAAGCTGTCGGTGTCCGCCGTGCTGTCGGGCAACCGCAACTTCGAAGGCCGCGTCCATCAGGACGTGCGCATGAACTACCTGGCGTCGCCGCCGCTGGTCGTGGCCTACGCCATCGCCGGCAGCACCAACCTCGACCTGACCTCCGAGCCGATCGGCAAGGGCCAGGACGGCAAGGACGTGTTCCTCAAGGACATCTGGCCGAGCAACCGCGAGATCCAGGAAGCCGTCGCCAAAGCGGTCACTGCCGATCTGTTCAAGGCCAGCTACGCCGACGTGCTCAAGGGCGACGAGCGCTGGCAGTCGATCAAGGTCACCAAGTCGGAGACCTACAGCTGGGATGGCAAGAGCACCTACATCCAGAACCCGCCGTACTTCGTCGGCATGACCATGACCCCTCCGGGCATCCAGCCGATCAAGGCTGCGCGTGCGCTGGCGGTGCTGGGCGACTCGATCACCACCGACCATATCTCGCCGGCCGGCGACATCAAGAAGGACGGCCCCGCGGGCAAGTACCTTGAAGAGCACGGCGTGCAGCGCGCGGACTTCAACAGCTTCGGCTCGCGCCGCGGCAACCACGAGATCATGATGCGCGGCACCTTTGCCAACACGCGCATCAAGAACGCGATGACGCCGGGTGTTGAGGGTGGCGTGTCGAAGTACATCGGCAAGGACGGCGCCGCCGGCCCGGTCGAAGCGATCTACGACGTGGCGATGAAGTACCAGGCCGAGGGCACCCCGCTAGTGGTCCTGGCCGGCAAGGAATACGGCACCGGTTCGTCGCGTGACTGGGCGGCCAAGGGCACCATCCTGCTGGGCGTGAAGGCGGTCATCTCTGAGAGCTTCGAGCGCATCCACCGCTCCAACCTCGTGGGCATGGGCGTGCTGCCGCTGAACTTCGTCGATGGCCAGAGCGCGCAGAGCCTGGGCCTCGATGGCACCGAGACCTTCGATTTCGCGGGTCTGGTCAATGGCGCCACCGAAGTCGATGTCACCGCCAAGAAGGCCGACGGCAAGACCGTCAGCTTCAAGGCCAAGGTGCGCATCAACACGCCGAAGGAGTGGGAGTACTACGCTCACGGCGGCGTGCTGCAGTTCATGCTGCGCCAGATGGCCGCCGCTTGAGTCGCAACACCTGCAGTTTGTCGTTGACGCAGTAACACGAGGGGCGCAGCAGCGCCCCTCGTGCTTTTTGTCCTGAATCAAACGCCCCTATTTCTCACGGCTGCCGGTGGCGACACCGGATGCTGGCTTCGCGCGTCTCCGATTATGCTCCGTCGCTTTGCCCGTCTTGAACCTCTGGCCCGCTGGATCGGCGTCGAACACAGCCCCGTCAGCCATGGCGAACGCCTGCTGTCCGGCTGTGGCGGCTTTCTCGGTATCGTCGGCATCCTGATCGTCAGCCAGGATCTCGGCATCAGCGCGCAATTGCTGATCCTTGCATCGATGGGCGCATCGGCGGTGCTGCTGTTCGCCGTCCCGCATGGCGCGCTGTCGCAGCCCTGGCCGCTGGTCGGCGGCCATCTGCTGTCTGCCGCCATCGGCGTGGCCAGCTATCGCTGGGTGGCGCAGCCGCAACTGGCTGCGGCGCTGGCGGTCGGAGTGTCGATCACGGTGATGCACTACCTGCGCTGCCTGCATCCCCCCGGCGGCGCCACCGCGCTGATCGCGGTGATCGGCGGTCCGGACATCCACCAGCTCGGCTTTCACTATCTGCTGTACCCGGTCGGACTCAATGTGCTGCTGATCCTGAGCATCGCGATCCTGTTCAACGCTGCCCTGCCGTGGCGCCGCTATCCCGTCGCCTGGGCACGGCCGCAGCAGGTTCCGGATCATCCTCTGGCGCTGCAGCACGATGATCTGGCCGCGGCGCTCAGCGAGATCGATTCATTCATCGACGTCGATGAAGATGACCTCAAGCTGATCTTTTCGCTCGCCGAAAAACACGCCCGGGAGCGCCGCGCACGTAGTCGCAGGCGCTGAGCATTGGCGCCGGCGGCGCTGCCGACGCCTCGCCCACAACGCATCCGGGGGATACGCCCCGGCACCCCGGTGTCTTACACTTGTTGTACACGGCTATCCCGTCGCACTCTGCCCGGTCTTCGAACATGCTCACGCGCGTCGTCTTCAATCAGAAAGGTGGTGTCGGCAAAACCACCATCGTCTGCAATCTTGCGGCCATCGCCGCCAGCCGCGGCCTGCGCACGCTGGTGATCGATCTCGATACCCAGGGCAACGCGACGCAGTATCTGACCGGTTCGGCGCCGAGCAAGCCGGATCGCACGATTGCCGATTTCTTCGAATCGACGCTGTCGTTCTCGCTCGCGCCCGCGCCGTTCGTGACGTACGCAACCAACACGCCGTTCGAGAATCTCGATGTGGTCGCCGCCGACCCGCGCCTCGAGGAACTGGTCGTCAAGCTCGAGGCCAAGCAGAAGATCTACAAGTTCCGCGATGCGTTGCGCAAGCTGCGCGGCTACGACGCGATCTTCATCGACACGCCGCCGGCACTGAATTTCTACGCGCGCTCCGCGTTGATCGCGACGGACCGCGTGCTGATCCCGTTCGACTGCGACGAGTTCGCGCGCCAGGCGCTGTATACCCTGCTCGACAACATCGGCGAGATCCGCGAGGACCACAACGACGACCTCAGCATCGAGGGCATCGTCGTCAACCAGTTTCAGGCGCGCTCGAAACTGCCGACGCGGATCGTTGACGAGTTGCGTGCCGAGGGTCGGCCGGTATTGGCGCAGACCCTGTCGAGTTCGGTGAAGGTCAAGGAGTCGCACGAACTGCACAAGCCGCTGATCGTGCTCGATCGCAGCCACCGCGTGACCCAGGAATATGTCGCCTTGTACGAAGCCCTGGGGAAATCCTGAGGCAGATGTGACACCGCGATCCGTGACCGCCTGAAGCGCCCGCCTTCCTGCCTCCGTTTGCCAAGCCCATGACCACGCGCCTGCAGCACAGCATCCGCATCCGCCGTCCGGCACAGGAAGTCTTCGACTACGCCACGGCGCCGGCGCGGTGGCCCGAATGGCATCCGTCATCGTTGCGGCTGGCGCCGGGGGCCGAGAAGCCGTTGCCGGCCGGCGCGCGTTTCGAGGAAGACATTGCCGCAGCCGGTGGTCGCAAGGCACATCTGCGCTGGATCGTCACCGAAGCGGTGACGCCGTCGCTATGGCGCGCGCAGGCAGAGGCCGACAACGGCCTGACGCTGAGCTTGAGCTACCAGTTCCTTGCGGAAGATCACGGCACGCGCTTCGTGCGGACCCTCGACTACGCGCTCGCATCGCCGTGGCTGCGGGCACTGAATGTGATCCTGCTGCGCTGGCTAATCGCGCGCGAGTCCGCCGAATCACTGCAGCGACTGAAACGCGTGATCGAAGCGCGCTGAGCCCCGCGCGCTTCGATCACGGCGAAACTACGACTTCAGATCCTCGAAAAACTGGCGTGCACGGCCCAGCCACGACGAGGCTTCGGGATGATGCGTGCCACCAGCTTCATCGAGCGCGGCGCCGAATTCGCGCAGCAGTTCCTTCTGGCGCTTGTTGAGCCGCACCGGGGTTTCGACGATCACGGTGCACAGCAGATCGCCGGCACCGGAGGTGCGCACTGAACGTACGCCGCGACCGCGCAGGCGGAACTGACGTCCACTCTGCGTGCCTTCGGCGACATCGATCTCGACCGGGCCCTCGAGTGTCGGCACGCTGAGCTTGCCCCCCAGCGCCGCAGTGACCACCGAGATCGGCACCGTGCAGTGCAGATCGTTGCCGTCGCGCTCGAAGATCTCGTGCGGCTTGACGTTGATCTGCACGTACAGATCGCCGCTGGGCGCATTCTGGTCGCCGGGTTCGCCCTCGCCGTTGAGGCGAATACGGTCACCGGTATCGACGCCAGCCGGAATCTTGACCTCCAGCGTCTTCTCACGCCGCAGCTTGCCGGCGCCGCGGCAGGACTTGCAGGGATCGGAAATGGTGGTCCCGCGGCCGCGGCAGGTCGGGCAACTCTGCTGCAGCACGAAAAAGCCCTGCTGCACGCGCACCTGACCGGCGCCCTTGCAGGTCGGGCAACTGGACGGCTTCTTGCCGTCGGCGGTGCCGTGACCATGACAGCTGTCACACTCGTCCCAGCTCGGAATGCGGATGGTTTCGGTTGTCCCGAACACCGCCTGCTCCAGCGTCAGATCCATCATGTAACGCAGATCGGAACCGCGCCGTGGCCCACCGCGCCCACCGCCACCGCCGCCGAAGATGTCGGAGAACACATCTCCGAAGATGTCGGCAAAGCCGCCGGCACCGCCGAAGCCACCACCACCGCCGGCACCG
>JBEBWZ010000126.1:0-9959 GCA_040391865.1 Solimonas flava | reverse complement strand
CTAAATCGGTCCCCTTTTGTTCGGGACTGATCCAGCATACGGACCGTGGCCGTCAGACTTGGGCCAGTTCAATCCGCACTCATTTTTTTGTCCTCTATTTTCTTGTTTTCCATGATGGCTATGGTCTGATTTCGATGCTAGATGTCACCTCATTCTGGTACCCGCTTTATTGCATGACTATATTTAGCAGTTGCCAGTTTTCTAATGATGAGTCTTCACCGCCCAGATATTCAACTTCACAAGTCCAGTTGTTTCTTATCATTGCCCCAAAGCTGTTCTGGGCATCTACATAAGATTTGACCGTATATTTCTGGCCATCTGTCTTCCAGACTTGTTTGTCAAAGAAAGGAAAATCGGCAGTGGAGGGAGATTTCAAGCGTCCCTTCACAAAATCTTTGCATATCAATCCGGCCATGACAGAGCGGTCTTTAATTGCTTCTTTGGCTTCATATGCTGCGCGCCTTTTCTGTCGATCTATTTCCCTATTTTCTGCTTCTATTCTTTGCTCAAGCTCAATCTGTCCCTTTCTTTCTCCTTGAGCCACCATAATTTGCAATTTCGGGTATATGGCGAGGACGGCGGCCAGAGTGACTAAAGATACTGGAATAAAAATTACAATAGAACTGACTAAGGCAAGAATTTTCCCCTTACCTTCGGTGATCCATTTTCTGTATATAAGCCTTGATATGAAAAAGCCAAAAACAGCAGAGACTAAGAACTGCAAAAACTCAACCATTTCCCCACTCCCAATTAGTGATCTGACACCTTCCTAATGCATAGGCGTCCTTAGGCTATTTTTTTACCCTCTTGGGTGGCTGCCTTGCGGGGCAACTCAACTTTGGAGTTCGTTCAAGGCTATTGCTGTAATTGGTTTTCATTTGTCTCCATCTCCCCAGCACTGGCTCGCCACATGCTACCCGAATTTCGGGTACATTTTTCCGTTACTTCTATTAATGCGACCGTGTCTTTGCAGATATGTCGAGTTTCTTCGAGACGTCCAGCATTTTTGTCTCGATCATAAGAAGCAGCCAATTGCTTGAACAATGAAGCCTGCGCATAGGAACGCAAATCCAAGCTTTTGCTGGCGAAGGCGGCATACGTTCTTATTTCGAATACGATTATTATGTTCGATTAAGGCGGGGCTTCCAAAGATACCTCCTTCTAAAGGTTGAAGCACATAGCTGCTAAAAAACAGAACTGCTGTGCCGATTGTGCCGAAAGCCGCCGAAATCAGACCAACGTATTGAATTAGGGTCATTTGACCACTCCTTTAGAGAACAGCCGAACAAATTTTTGATGGACGTAAGTTTTCCCATTAGGCAGAAACCCTAGAATTAGAATTTTCTGGTATATCCTAGAGTCAGGAGATTTTAAGAAAAAATCATTGAAAATCAATGGGATCAGACACGGTTGATTAAATTATATAGGCCATGGAGCAGCTTCTTCACTGCCCCATGCCCTTAGAGATTCCAGCGATGGCTCGCTTACCGCGTTACGGACTTCCCGGCCAAGCCCAGCATGTGATCCAGCGTGGCAACACCGCAGCCCGCTTTATCTTTGCGCCGGAAGACTATGAACTCTTCCTGGAATGCCTGCCGATTCGCGCCGCCAGTCACTCGGCCGAGCCCCCGTCCAGCGCTTGAACGCACGGGTGAAATTTCCGGGGTCTGAAAAGCCGAGCAGCCAAGTGATTTCCGCGGCACTGCGTTCCTGACGCAGATACGACAGCGCCAGTTCGCGGCGCACTTCGTTCAACAGTTCCTTCCAGTTGGTGCCTTCGGCCTGTAGTCGCCGCAGCAATGTGCGCGGGGTCAGGTGCAGGGCCGCTGCGAGGCTGGCGCGGCTGGGTTCCCCGGACGGAAGCACGCGGATCAGCAGCTCGCGCAGGCGCTGGGATACCGGGTGGGCGTCAAAGCGCGCCAGATATTCCGCAGCTGCGGCGTCGTAGAAATGCGCGGCACGGTCGTCGGCGCCAGCCAGCGGCCGCAGTAGCTGTGCGTGGGTGTAGATCAGGCGATTGCGTGGCGCGGAGAAACGCAGTGGGCAATCGAAGAAGCGTTGAAACGGCAGCGGATCTTGCGGTGCTGGCTGGCGCAGTTCGCAGGCGATCAGGCCGTGTTGTGTGCCGGCGAGCATGCGGCCCAGTTCGACCGCGGTGGCCATGAACGCCAGATAGGCGGCATCCGCCAGTTTCAGGTCGCGCCGCGGCGGGTTATAGATCACGCTGAGTTGCGCGCCCGCAAGTTCGATGCTGATGTCGGCGGCGTCGGTGACCAGCCTTGAGTAACGCGCCATGCGTAGCAGGGCATCGTGGAGACTGCGGCTGGCACGCAGCGAGTGACCCAGGGCATGCATGGTCGCGGGCTGCACATGCCGTGGCACGGTCAGAGGCAATGCGTCGTCGGTAGCCCGTACCGCCAGCTCCCAGTAGCGGGTCATGGCGCGCACGGGATAGCGCGCGCCGGGCTTGTGCAGCAGGGCGGGATCAAGCCCGGCCTGTTGCAGCAGCTCAGTGGCGTCAACGCCGCGTGCGTGTAGTGCGGCGGCAATGGCAGCGGCCCAGGTGGCGAGGGTGGTCGGTTCGGACATGGGACAGACACTGTCCCATCCGGATAAGTCGCGCAAGGTCGGGGGCGGTTAGCCTGCAGTCATGGCGGCAATTTTTCAGACCGCTGCGAGGACAGACGCATGCTGCGCATTTCGATGGTGGGGTTGTGGGCTTCGTTCCTGTTGCTGACGGCTTGCGGCAAGCCGCCGCCGGCACCGGCTGCTGCAGTGGCGACGCCGGCGGCGCTGCAGGCGCACAGCGCGGAGTTTGCGCGTGGTGTGGAGAAGGTGGCTGACGGCGTTTACGTCGCGATCGGTTACGGCATCGCCAATTCGATCCTGCTCGAAGGCACCGACGGCGTGATCATCGTCGACACGATGGAGACGGCGGAGGCCGCGCAGCAGGTGCTGGCCGAGTTCCGCAAGATCACCGACAAGCCGGTGAAGGCGATCATCTACACGCACTCGCATCCCGATCATATCGGCGGCGCGCGGGTGTTCGCGGGCGACGCCGTGGTGCCGGTCTATGCGCACCGCGATGTCGTGCGCAATATGGAAAAGACCTCGATCGAACTGCAGACCGCGATCACCAAGCGATCCTTGCTGATGTATGGCCCGAATCTGCCGGCCGAGGAGATGGTGAACGTGGGCATCGGTCCGGCGCTGGGGCTGGATCAGCACAGCACGGTCAATTCGCTGCGGCCGACGCGCGAGTTCGACGAGCAGTTGAGCGATACGGTGGCCGGGATCGAGTTCGAGCTGGTGCATGCGCCGGGCGAGACCGATGACCAGATCTTCGTGTGGCTGCCGCAGCGGCGCATCCTGCTGCCGGGCGACAACCTCTACAAGGCGTTCCCGAACCTGTACACCATCCGCGGCACTTCGTATCGCGATCCGCGCCTGTGGGCGGATTCGCTGGATCTGATGCGCGCGCTGAAACCGGAAATCCTGGTGCCCAGCCACACGCGGCCGCTGCACGGCGAGCAGCTGATTGCCGACACGCTGACCGATTACCGCGATGGTATCCGTTATCTGTATGACCAGACGCTGCGCTACATCAATCTGGGGCTGACGCCGGACGAGATCGCGGCGCGCATCCACTTGCCGGCGCATCTGGCGCAATCGCCGTTCCTGCAGGAGTTCTACGGCAAGCCGTCGTGGTCGGCGCGCAGCATTTACGTTGGCAATCTCGGCTGGTTCGATGGCAATCCTGCAACGCTGGAGCCGCTGGCGCCGCAAGACGAAGCCGTGCGCATGGCGAAGCTGGCGGGTGGCGTCGAGGGCCTGGCGAAGCAAGTCACCGATGCCGAAGACGCTGGCGATCATCAGTGGGCGTTGCAGTTGTCGGATCATGTGCTGCGGCTACAGCCCGAGCATGCAGCGGTGAAGCAGGCGCGGATCGCGGCCTTGCGCGCGCTGGGCGAACGCGAGGCCAACCCCAATGCGCGGCATTGGTATCTGATGTCGGCGCGGGTGCTGGCCGGCGAGTTCGCCTTGCCGCAGCGCATCCTGACGCCGACGCCGGAGATGCTGGCGCAGATGCCGTTGCCGCGCTTCTTCGACGGCATGGCGGTCAATCTCGATGCCGAGGCCGCCGCCGATACGGTGATCGCCGTCGGCTTCGAATTCAGCGATCGCGATGAGCGTTACACCTACCTGATCCGTCGCGGCGCCAGTGAAGTGGTACCGGAACTGCGACCGGATGCCGACATCGTGGTCCGGGTTTCGGCGCAGGCATTCAAGGAAATGCTGGCGCAGTTGCGCAATCCGGCGATCAGTCTGGTGCGCGACTTTGAAGTGACCAAGGGCAGCAAGCTGGGCTTCGCGAAGTTCATGCGCCTGTTCCAGCCGACCGAGGCCGAGTGATGCGCGCCGCGCTGCTGGCGTTGTCGCTGTGCGCGCTGGCGGCCTGTTCGGCCAGCGATGAGCCGCAACCGCTGACAACGGGTGCGAGCGCCGAGACCCGCACGCTGGCGGCGAACTGCGCCTGGCTGCTGCGCAGTGACGCCGATCTGCTCAACATCGCGTATCCCGATGAAGGCGCGATCTACTGGGTCGCAGCGATACCGGCACTGCCGGGCACGCGACTGCGGGTTGAGGGCGAGTTTCCGCAGGCGCGCTATTTCTCGTTCAACACCTACGATCCGGCCCTGCGGCCCACCGATGCGCTCACCGATTACCAGATCGACGCCAGTGCCGGTGGCAATCCGTTCCAGGTCGATGGCGCCAGCGGTCGCTATGTCGCGTACATCGAACCCGGCGCGGTGCCGCAAAGCCGCGCGGCGAACACGCTCTATGCCGGCGAGATCAATCTGCTGAACCGTGCGGCGTTGCCGAATCCGGCGTGGGTGCTGCTGTACCGGCTGTATCTGCCGCAGGGCGATCGCAATGGCGCGGTGCCGCTGCCTTCGCTGCATCTGGAAGTGGCTGGCAAGGACACGCCGATTGCCTTGCAGGGCTGCGATCTGCTGCCGCCCGATGGTGTGCCGAGCCTGCTCAACGACCTGATCCGGAATGCCAGCGATCCCGGTCTGATCGGCCTGCTGCCGTTCCCGCTGTCGGCGGAGAAGCCGGAGATGATCCGCTTCTACGGTTTGCCGGAAACGCTGCGCGTGCTGCTTTCCAATGCGGTCGGCTTCAGCCTGCCGCTGCAGGCGGTCACCGCGGCCGATACCAGCGGCGGCTTTCTCAGCAATGTCGACAACGCCTATGTCACCGCGATGGCCAGCCGCGACAAGGGCTCGCTGTACATCCTGCGTGCGCGCGCACCGAGTCATGCGCAGAAGCCGACCGATGCGCCGCAGGGCGCGGCGCAACTGCGCTACTGGTCGCTGTGCACCAACGAGTTCTTCAGCCAGCGTTATGTCGGGTGCCTGTACGACGAACAGGTGCCGCTCGACAGCGAAGGTTATTTCACGCTGGTGGTGTCCGATCCGGCGCAGCGCCCGGACAACGCCACCGACGCGAACGGCATCGCCTGGCTGCCCTGGGGGGCGATCTATCCGGATTCGGTGATTCTCTATCGCCACATGCTGCCGTCACCGCATTTCAGTCAGGCGGTGCAGAACGTGCCTTACGGCACCGCGGCTGCGGAGGTGATGGGCGATTACCTGCCGCGCATCGCGTACTGCGATCGCGCGACGATCGAGGCTGCGGCGACGGCGGCAGCGGCATTTGCCGCCTGCAGCGACTGAATCAGCTTTGGAGGGCTCTGCGATGAACGACACGCCACACGATTCCCATCGGCGACGGTTGCTGAAAGGGCTGGGGGCCGCAGCCACGACACTGCTGCCATTTGCCGGTGCCGCCGCACCGGCGATCATCAAACGCCGCAAGCCCAATATCCTGCTGATCGTCAGTGACCAGCAGCGCGACTGGCAGGACCTGCCGTCACAGCTCGATCTGCCGGCGCGCGACTGGCTGGCGCAGCGCGGCACATTGCTGCACCAGTTCCAGG
Organism: Solimonas flava; assembly: GCA_040391865.1. Lineage (GTDB taxonomy): Bacteria > Pseudomonadota > Gammaproteobacteria > Nevskiales > Nevskiaceae > Solimonas. Next base: position 3,955 of record JBEBWZ010000126.1, on the reverse strand, counting down.
CGCATACCACGCCCTGCTCGCCGTCACGCTCGACGCTGTACACCGGCCAGCACACGCAGTTCACGCGGATGACCGCGAATCACGGCGCGCCGCCGTTTCAGGAGCTGGCGCCGCTGCCGACGCTGGGCCATCTGCTGCGCGAGCAGGGCTACTACACCGCGTACAAGGGCAAATGGCATCTGTCGCATGTCGCCGATGCCGCCAATCTGGTTTATGGCACCTATCCCAGTACCCGTCATGCGCTGGAGCCATTCGGCTTTGCCGACTACAACGACGACGGCGATCCGCATGGCGTGACCTGGACCGGCTACAAGTTCGACGGCCAGATCGCCGCGCAGTCGGCGCAATGGCTGTTCGAGCGCGGCGCGCGCCTCGATCAGCCGTGGTGCCTCGCGGTCAATTTCGTCAACCCGCACGACATCATGTATTACGACGATGTCGACCGCCGTCAGAGCAAGACGCGGCTCGATCCCGACTATCTGTCGCCGCTGTCGCCGCCGCCACGCGCGGGGCTGTATGCCAAGGACTGGGATCTGGCGTTGCCCGCCACCTGGAACGAGCGCGCCGATCACAAGGTCTGGGCGCAGCGCTCGTACATCGATTTCTGCGACAAGGTCTACGGCCTGGTGCAGCGCCGCGACGAAGCCGCATGGCGCCGCTATCAGAGCTACTACTTCAACTGCGTGCGCGATGCCGACCGCAATGCGATGACGGTGCTGCAGGCGCTGGCCGACAGCGGGCAGGATCGCGAGACGGTGGTGATCTTCACCGCCGATCACGGCGAGATGGCGGGCGCGCACGGCCTGCGTCAGAAAGGGCCGCATGCGTACAAGGAAAACATCCGCGTGCCTTGCGCGATGGTGCATCCCGACGCCTCGGGCGGGCGGACCACCGAAGCGCTGGGTGGCATGCTCGATCTGGTGCCGACGATGCTGGCGGTGGCCGGGGTCGACGACCGCCAGCGTCGCGAGCGCTATCCGCAACTGAAGGGCGTGGATCTGTTGCCGCTGGCGGCAGCCAGCACCGCGCGCACCGAGCGTGATCGCCGCGGCCATCTGTACGACTACAACACCACGCTCTATGTCGATCCGGAATTCGCGATCGGGTTGATCCGTTCGGGCTACGGCGGCACGCGCCTGGGCATGCTGCGGCAGAGCATCGCCAGCGGCCAGCTCGGGCCGCGCCTCGACAATCCCGGGCTGTTCCGCGGCGTGTTCGATGGCCGCTACAAGTTCGTGCGCTATTTCCGGCCGGCGCAGCATCACATTCCGCGCGACTGGGAGACCTTGCTGAAGTACAACGAGCTGGAGTTGTACGACACCGAGCTGGACCCGGACGAACGCACCAATCTGGCCCTGCAGCCGGAGACGCAGCGCGCTCTGATCGAGCGCCTCAATGCCCAGACCAATGCGCTGATCGAAGCCGAGATCGGTTTCGACGACGGGCGCGAGCATCCGGGGCCGGGATTCATGTATCGCTTGTGATGGCCCGTTCGGTGCGATCCGCGCCTTGATTGACACGGTGTAAACAAGATCATCTAATGCGCCCTGATGGTGGTCAATCGGGGGCGGGTCTTGATCAGGGATTTTTCGGGGAAGCTGTGCGTCATCACCGGCGGCTCCAGCGGTATCGGGCTGGCGATTGCCGAACAGCTGGCGCAGTCCGGTGCGCGTCTGCTGCTGGTGGCGCGCGATGCCGATGCACTGGCGACGGCGGCAGCAAGGCTGCGGACGCTGGGCGCGCAGGATGTTGCGACGCTCAGCGCGGATGTCGCCAGCGATACGCAGGTGGCGGCGCTGGCCCCGGCGATCGCGCGGTTGGCACCGGCGGCGGATCTGGTGATCAACAGCGCCGGTATCGTCAGTGCCGGATTCGTGCACGAGGTGCCGCTCGAGAATGGCGACGACTGCACGAGGTCAACGTGCTGGGCGTGGTGCGGGTGCTGCAGGCGGTGGTGCCGCCGATGCTGGCGCGCGCGGCACGCGGCGAGGGCGGCGGCCATATCGTCAACATCGCATCGGCAGCGGGGCTGGTGGGTTTCAATGGCCTGGGTGCGTACGGCGGGACCAAGGCGGCTGTGGCCGGTTTCAGCGAAAGTCTGCGCAGCGAGCTGGCCGGCAGCGGTATCGGGGTCACGGCGGTTTGCCCTGGTTTCGTCAAGACGCCGATTGCCGGCAAGCTGCGCCTGTTCGGACAGATGGATCATCCGCGCACGCAGCGCTTCATCGACAACTGGTTCGAGCGCAATAACCTGGATGCCGATACGGTTGCGCGCCAGACGCTCGCGGCGGTGCGCCACAACCGGCGGTTGGTGGTGGTCGGTCGCGATGCGGTCTCCGGCTACTGGACCAAGCGCCTGTCGCCGACAGTGCTCGAACATTTCATGGCCCGGATGACGGGCCGCAATCGGGGGAAGCAGGGATGAACGCAGTTCTGGCGTTGAAGGTGTTTGCGGTCTCGTTCCGTCTGGCCGGGTTGTTGTTCCTGGCGCTGGGCATTGCGCATCTGTTCGCGCCGTCATTGGCGCTGCCGCTGGACGGCTACGGTTACTACCTGGTGGCGTTCTGTGGTTGCCTGATGATCGGCATGTCACTGTTTGCCGGCGATGCACTGCAACGCGCCACGCCGCGCAAGCTGCTGCAGTCGGCGGCGATCACCCTGCTGCTGTTCGCGGCGATGCGGGTGGCCTATCTGTTGGCGCAGGGCCTGCCGCATCCTGTGGCGCAGCCTTTGCTGATCGGCGAGATCCTGTTGTTCGGCGGCGTCGCGCTGGCGTTTCTGGCGTTGCGCAGGCGCGCCTGAGGGCCAGCCGCGCGCAGGGGGCTACTCGCCGGGGGTATGCACCTCGCTCGGTGCGGCGCCGACCTCCGCCAGTTTTTCGGCGGCTTCCTGTTCGTCATCGGCGGTTTTCTCCAGTGATTCCTGCTGTGCGCCGACCGAGGGCTTGAACACCAGTTCGAACAGGATCGGAAAGTGATCGGAGCCGATCGATGGCAGACGCCGCATGAAGCCCAGCAGGAAATGATCGCTGTGGAAGACATGATCCAGCGGCCAGCGCAGGAACGGCCATTGTGCGTGGTAGGTGCTGAGCATGCCGCGACCGCGCCGCGGATCGAGCAGACCGCTGATCTTGAGGAACAGGCGGGTGGTGGCCGACCACGCGACATCGTTCATGTCGCCGGTGACCACCACCGGCTGGTCGGAATCCGCGACGCTGCGGCCGACCATCACCAGTTCCGCATCGCGCTCGCTGGACTCGTCGTTCTCGGTCGGGCTGGGTGGCGTGGGGTGCAGGCAGTGCATGCGCACGTCGTGCCCCTGATCCAGCTTCAGCAGGAAGTGCATGGACGGGATTTCCGGATCGACCAGAAACTGCGTCTCGACATCATGCAGCGGCAGGCGTGAATAGACGTGCATGCCGTAGAGATTGTCCTGCGGACAGCGGATGACATGCGGATAGACCTTTTCGATCGGCGCCAGTTGCTGCTCCCACCAGTGATCGCTTTCCAGCGTGACCACGAGGTCGGGCGCGTGCTCGCGGATCGCATCGATCAGGCGCCCGGAGTGGCGGTTCGGGGTCAGGACATTGGAGACCAGCACGCGCAACCTGGGGGCCGGGTCATCGCCGCGATGGCGGATCACCTGGCGTTTTCCCAACGGCGTATAGGGAATGATCCAGTACAACTGGTAGAGCAGGCAGCTGAGATTGCAGAGCAACAGTATCCAGCCCTGCGGCTGGGTCAGCGGCAGCCAGTACAGCAAGGCGGCGGCGTTCAGCGCCGCGATCGCTGCGATCTGCAGGCGCGGAAAATCCCAGGTGCGCACCCACCACTGCGGCGCCTTGCTGATCGGCAGCAGGGTGAGCAGCAGGATTACGGCCGTGATGGCTGTCAGCAGGTAGGACATGGACACGCTCCCGGAATGTCAGTCCGGTATACGGTGTATCAGCTGAGCC
>JBEBWZ010000125.1:0-10069 GCA_040391865.1 Solimonas flava | reverse complement strand
GCCGATCGACTTCAGCAGCTCGATCACGCCATAAGGCGTGCAAGGCCGCAGGGTTGGCATGCGCTGCGCCAGCCGGCCGAGGTTGTAGGGATGAAAGCCGTCGACGTCCTTGTGCGCGGCGATGCGTTCGGTGACCGCGGTCGCGTTCAGATGCGGGGGGAGCGGCAGCTGCACCAGGATGCCGTCGATCTCGGGATCGGCATTCAGCCGGTCCAGTTCCGCCAGCAGTTCGCTTTCGCCGATGGTCGCTTCAAAATGCATCGGCACCGAGCGGATGCCCACTTTTTCGCAGGCCAGACGCTTGTTGCGAACATAGACTTCCGACGCGGGGTCGGCGCCGACCAGGACCGTGGCCAGTGCCGGCGTGCGGTGACCCGCCTGCTTGCGGGCCGCGACGGCCAGGCGGACGCGCTCCTGGACGGTGTTCGCGACGGCTTTGCCATCGATCAATTGTGCGGGCACGGGTCACTCCGAAAAGATAAGCGCGCGTATTCTACGTGCGTGGCGGGCTAAACTACGCACACTCCGAAATTCATTCTTGCTGCGCGTGCCGCTACTTCGCGTCGAACACCTGAGCGTCACCCGTGGCGACCGCACGCTGGTCGCTGACCTCAATTTCGTGCTGGACGCCGGCGAAGTGCTGCATCTGCGCGGCGCCAACGGCATCGGCAAGACCAGCCTGCTGGAAATGCTGGCCGGAGTCCGCGCCATCGACGGCGGCAAGATCGTGCGGCCCCAGGAGTCGGGCGGCTTGCATTGGCTGGGGCATCGCAACGGCCTCAATCCGCATCTGTCGGCGATCGAGAACCTGCGCTTCTGGTGTGGGCTCAATCAAGTGTCCGATGCGGGGATCGGCGCGGCGCTGGAGCGTCTGGGGCTGGCACCGCGGGCACGCACGCGGCCGGCACGCACCCTGTCCGCCGGTCAGAAGCGTCGCACCGCGTTGACCCGGCTGCTGTTGGCGCCGCGCCCGCTGTGGTTGCTCGACGAACCTCTGGATGGGCTCGATGTCAGTGGTCTGGCCTTGTTCGCGGAACTGCTGGGCGAGCATCTGGAGCGCGGTGGCGCGGCATTGGTGACCAGTCATCAGCCCTTGCCACGGGGCCTGCGCTCGGTGCGCAATCTGGTGCTCGACACATGAACGGCGTGGTAGCGGTGTTTGCGCGTGAACTGCGCGTGGCGGCGCGCAATCGCGCCGAGTGGTTGATGCCACCCTTCTTTTTCGTGGTGGTGGTGACCCTGTTCGGGCTGGGCGCGCGCCCCAATGATCCGCAACTGGCCACGTTTGCGCCGGCGGTGCTGTGGGTCGCCGGCTTGCTGGCGGCCTTGCTGACGCTGGAGCGGCTGTTCCGGCCGGATCTCGAGGACGGCACGCTCGAACAGATGTGCCTGAGTCCGACGCCGCTGGTGCTGGTGGTGCTGGCCAAGCTGGCGGCGCACTGGCTGCTGACCGGCCTGCCGCTGGTGGTGATGGCGCTGCCGGCGGCGCAGGTACTGGGCCTGCACGATGCCGCGGCCTTGCAGGCGCTGGTCGTCGGATTGGCGCTGGGTACCCCGACGCTGAGCCTGATCGGCGGCTTTGTCGCGGCGCTGACGGTAGGGTTGCCGCGCGGCGGCATGTTGCTGCCGGTGCTGGCGCTGCCCTTGATCGCCCCGGTGGTCATTTTCGGCGCGGGAGCGGTGCGGGCGGCCCTGAGCGGCCTCGATGCCGGCGCTCCGCTATACTTTCTGGCCGCGATTCTGGCGCTTTGCCTGACTCTCATTCCCTGGGCCGCCGCGGCCGCCCTGCGCAACGCCTACGACTGACTTCTTCGTATGTGGACCTGGTTCCATCGTCTCGCTTCGCCGCCGAGCTTCTATCGTTTCGCCGAGCGCCTCGCGCCTTGGCTGGGGGCCGCGTCGGCCTTGCTGCTGCTCTATGCCTGGTATGCGGGCTTGGTGCTGGTGCCGGCGGATTACCAGCAGAAGGACGCATTTAGGATCATTTACGTGCATGTTCCGGCCGCGGCAGTGTCTTTGTCGCTGTATACGCTGATGGCGGTCGCCGGTGCCGTTGCGCTGATCTGGCGCATGAAGCTGGCCGAATGTGTGCTGATCGCCACCGCACCGGTGGGCGCCAGCTTCACCGCCGTGGCGCTGATCACCGGGATGCTCTGGGGCAAGCCGATGTGGGGCACCTACTGGGTCTGGGACGCGCGCCTGACCGCCGAGCTGGTGCTGCTGTTCCTGTACCTGGGCGTGATCGGACTGCACCAGGCGTTCGATGATCCGCGCGCCGCGGCGCGTGCCTGCGGTCTGCTGGCAATCGTCGGTTTGATCAACGTGCCGATCGTGCATTACTCGGTAGAGTGGTGGAACAGCCTGCATCAGGGCTCGACCATCCTGAAGTTCGGCAAGCCGAGCATGAGCGCGGAAATGGCGAAACCGCTGTATGCCGCGCTGCTGGGAACCGTCCTGTTCTGCGGACACGCGATCCTGCGACGCACACAGAACGAGGTGCTGCGGCGCGAGCGCAACACCGCCTGGGTCCGGGCGCTGGCGAATGAACTTGCAGGAGATCGCGGTGTCCGCTGAGTTCTGGAATATGAGCGGTTATGGACTCTGGGTCTGGGGCAGCTTCGGCTGCGCCGCCGTGGTCCATCTATGGAACTGGCTGGCGCCCCGGTGGCAGCGGCGCGCGGCACTCAATAACGCACTTGAAGAATGACTAAGCGACAGAAGCGGATGATGGCGGTGGCCCTGCTGGTGGTGGGCCTGGGTGTGGCGGCAGCGCTGGGCTTTACCGCGTTCCGCAAGAACATGATGTATTTCTATACGCCCAGCGATCTGGTCGCGCAGAGCGTGCCCGAGGGCGCGAAACTGCGTCTCGGCGGCCTGGTGGAGGTTGGCAGCCTGAAGCGTGGTGAAGGTCTGCTGGTGGATTTCACGCTGGCGGATTGCAAGCAGGCGGTGCCGGTGCGCTATGACGGCATCCTGCCGGATCTGTTCCGCGAGGGGCAGGGGATCGTCGCCACCGGCAGCCTCGATACCGAAGGCCGCTTCGTCGCCGACGAGGTGCTGGCCAAGCACGACGAGAATTACATGCCGCCCGATCTCGCGGCTTCGCTGATGGGTCCGGATGGCAAGCATGCCTGCGAACCGTTCAAGTCCGTGACCCAGGCTGCCGTGCAATCGTGATTCCGGAGCTCGGTCACTTCGCGTTGTGGGCGGCGCTGGTCGTGGCCGTGCTGCAGACCGTGCTGCCGATCATCGGCGTTCGCCGCGGCAACGCGCGCCTGATGGCGACGGCCTCGTCGGCGGCACAGGCGCAGTTCCTGATGATCCTGATCTCCTACGCCTGTCTGACCTGGGCGTTCGTGACCCGCGACTGGTCGGTGAGCTACGTTGCCGCCAACAGCCATTCCGAACTGCCGCTGATGTACCGCATCAGCGCGGTCTGGGGCGCGCATGAGGGCTCGATGCTGCTGTGGGTGCTGATGCTCACCGGTTGGGGCTGCGCGGTATCGGTGTTCAATCGCAAGCTGCCGACGGATCTGACCGCGACCGCGCTCGGAGTGCTTGGCGCGCTCAGCATCGGCTTCATGCTGTTCATGCTGCTGACCTCGAATCCGTTCGCCCGCGAGTTCCCGGTGCCGCTGGACGGTCGCGATCTCAATCCGCTGCTGCAGGATCCCGGACTGATCATTCATCCGCCGATGCTGTACATGGGCTATGTCGGTTTCTCGGTGGCGTTCGCGTTTGCGATCGCGGCGCTGATTTCCGGTCGTCTCGATGCTGCATGGGCGCGCTGGACACGACCGTGGACCACGGCGGCCTGGCTGTTCCTGACCATGGGCATCACCCTGGGCTCATGGTGGGCCTATCACGAGCTGGGTTGGGGCGGCTGGTGGTTCTGGGACCCGGTCGAGAACGCCTCGTTCATGCCGTGGCTGATCGGCACCGCGCTGATCCATTCGCTGGCGGTGACCGAGAAGCGCGGTCTGCTCAAGGCCTGGACGGTGCTGCTGGCGATTCTCGCGTTTGCCTTGTCGCTGCTCGGGACCTTCCTGGTGCGTTCCGGCGTGCTGGTCTCGGTGCATGCCTTCGCCACCGACCCGGCGCGTGGCGTGTTCATCCTGATTTTCCTCTGTGTGGTGCTGGGCAGCGCCTTCAGCCTGTATGCCTGGCGTGCGCCGAAGCTGGTGCAGCAGGGCGAGATCACCTTGTTCTCGCGTGAAGGGCTGCTGCTGCTGAACAACGTATTCCTGGTGGTGGCCGCGGCGGCGGTGCTGATCGGCACGCTGTATCCGCTGGCGATCGATGCGCTGAACGCCGGCAAGGTGTCGGTGGGGCCGCCGTACTTCAATGCGATCTTCCTGCCACTCACGGCGCCGCTGGCGGTGCTGGTCGGTCTCGCGGCCGTGGTCGGCTGGAAGCGTGGCCGCGTCAAGGACGTGGTGCGGCAGCTGCGCTGGCCGTTGCTGGTGGCGGTGGTGGCGGCGATTGCGCTGCCGTATCTGATCGGCGAGCAGGCGCGCATTCTGGCCCTGGCCGGCGGCTTCCTCGGCATCTGGGTACTGGTGACGGCGGTGCAGGAAGTGTGGCGTCGGGCGCGTTCGCGACGTGATCCCTGGCAGGGGCTGCGGCAGGTGCCGCGCAGTGTCTGGGGAATGACGCTGGCGCATCTCGGCCTGGGCCTGTTCATCGTCGGCATGACCTTCGTCAGCCTGTACAGCATCGAACGCGATGTGCGTCTCGGCCCCGGCCAGTCGGCCGAGCTGGAGGGCTATACCTTCTACTTCCGTGCGGTCGAACATCATGTCGGACCGAATTACGATGCCGACCGCGGCATCGTCGAGGTCGAGCGCAAAGGGCGGGTGATTGCGCAGCTGCATCCGGAAAAACGCCTGTATCGCGCGCAGCAGATGGTGATGACCGATGCCGCGGTCGATCACAACCCGTTGCGCGATCTCTATGTGGCGATGGCCGAGCCGCTGGAGAACGGCGACTGGGCGCTGCGCCTGTATTACAAGCCGATGATGCGGCTGGTGTGGCTGGGGGGTGTGGTGATGACACTGGGCGGTTTGCTGGCGATCAGCGATCGTCGCTATCGCCTGCGGCCTACCACTGCGCCGGCCCCCGCGATCGGCGGAGCCGCCTGAGATGAAGCTGCGCTTCCTGCTTCCGGTCCTGATCCTCGCGGCGCTGGCGGGCCTGCTGCTGTTCGGGCTTCATAACGATCCGCGCGAAGTGCCGTCACCGCTGATCGGCAAGTCGGCGCCGGCGTTCGAGCTGGCGCGCCTGGATCAGCCGGGGTCGCTGACCTTGGAAAACCTGCGCGGGCGACCGCTGCTGGTGAATTTCTGGGCCAGTTGGTGCGCCGGCTGTCAGGTCGAGCATCCGTTCCTGATGGAGCTGTCGCGGCGCGGCATCGAGATTGTCGGTCTGGATTACAAGGACACCGATGAGGCTGGCCTGGCCTGGCTGGCGCGCCACGGCAATCCGTATCGCATCATTGCGGCCGATCCGGTGGGGCAGGCCGGGCTCGACTGGGGGGTCTACGGTGTGCCGGAAACCTTCGTGCTCGATGCGCAGGGTGTGATCATCTACAAGCACATCGGTCCGCTGACCGACAGTGCCTGGCGCGAACATATCGCGCCGCTGCTGGCGGGAGCGGCGTCATGATGCGTGGACTCCTGTTGCTGATGTGGCTGGGCGTCATCGGCGCGCTGCAGGCGCAGCCGCTGGCAGTCGATGAAGCGCTGGAAGCGCGCTACCAGATGTTCGTGACCGAACTGCGCTGCCTGGTCTGCCAGAACCAGACCATCGCCGATTCCAATGCGCCGCTGGCCAAGGATCTGCGCGATCAGGTCCGCAGTCAGTTGCAGGCCGGTCGCAGCGACGAAGAAATCCGCGACTACGTCACCGCACGCTATGGCGATTTCGTGCTGTACCGCCCGCCGTTCAAACGCAGCACCTGGCTGTTGTGGCTGGCGCCGTTTGCGTTGCTGCTGCTGGGCGTTGCGACGGCCGTGCTGGTGGCGCGTCGGCGTGCTGTAAAGGTGCCGGTACCCGCTACCGACCGGCAGCGCTTGAATCAGTTGCTCGACGAGGAACGCTGACGTGCCGCTGACGATGCTGTTGGGAATGCTGTTGATCGTCGTGCTCGCGACCCTGGTGCTGGCGCGCCCTTATTTGCAGACCGCGGTCGATACCGGCGTGCGCCGTCGCCGCGCCAACGTGCTGGCCTACCAGAGCCGTCTGGCCGAGATCGAGGCCGATGTCGCGTCGGCGGTGGTCGATGCCGATTCCGCCGGCGAACTGCGTGACGAGACCGCGGCGCGCCTGCTCAGCGATACCGATGTGCCTGCCGAAGCGCCGGCCGCGAGCTTTGCGCCGCGCCGCTGGGGTGTGGTGCTGGCGCTGCTGCTGGTCGTCGCCGCTGGCACGCTGGCAGGATATTTTCTGGACGGCAGCTGGCAGACCCGCGAACTGATCGAAATTTCACGCGAGGATCCGCGAGCCGCGCAGCAGCAGATGCTGCAATCGATGGTGACCAAGCTACAGGCGCAGGTTAGGCGTGAGCCGGACGATGCCGAAGGCTGGGCGATGCTGGGGCGTTCGCAGGCGCTGTTGGGCGAGTACGGCAAATCGGCGCAAGCCTATGCCGAGGCCAACAGCCGCAGCGGCGGACAGCCGCGTCCGGATTGGCTGGTCGGGGAGGGCGAGGCGCTGGCGATGTCGCGCGACCAGCAACTGGGCGCCGCCCGCAAGCTGTTCGATCGCGCCTTGCAGCTCGACCCCGGCCACGGGCGAGCGCTCTGGTACGCCGGCCTGACCGCAGCTCAGGAAGAGGATTACGGTGCGGCACTGGATCACTGGCTGATGCTGCGCAAGCAGGAACTGCCTGCCGATCTGGCGGCGGTGCTGGATGAGCGCCTGCCGCAGCTGGCGCAGCTGTCCGGACGCAAGCTGCCGGCCAGCGAGCCGACGGGTCCGGCCGCCGCGGCAGACGTTCTGGCACTGAATGTGACTGTGGACGTGGCGCCGGCGCTGCGTGCGCAATTTGCGGGTGACGGCGTGCTGTTCATCTTCGCGCGTGCGGCCAGCGGGCCGCCGATGCCGCTGGCGGTGCAGCGCGTCGAGGGCGCAAAGCTGCCGATGCAGGTCAAGCTCGACGACAGTCTGGCGATGATGCCGGACCTGAAACTGTCGCGCTTCGACGCCTGGACCGTCACCGCGCGCTACAGCCGCAGTGGCGTGGCCACGCCCAGCTCGGGCGATCTCGAAGGCACTCTTTCGGTGACGCGTGAACAGGCTGCGGCGCCGCTGAATCTGCTGATCGATCACGTCGTTCCCTGAGCCGGGTGCGGCCGATGCGGATTGCTTGCTAAATCAAAATATCAGGGGAAGCTCATGACTCAGATTCTGGCGCAGATGCCCTCCGCGGAGGCGCTGTATCTCAAGGCGGCGACGACAGTGTTCCGCCGCCCCAAGGGGCGACCCAGCCTGCCGACACCGGCGGTGCGGGTCGAGAATGTCGAAGTCGATGCCCGGCATCTCGCGGCGTATCGCGAGGTCTGCGGCTTCCCCGACAGCGATATCCTGCCGATCACGTTTCCGCACGTGATGGCCGGTGCGCTGCATCTGCAGCTGATGACCCGCGCCGAGTTTCCGTTGCCGATGCTGGGCCTGGTGCATATCCGCAACCGCATCGAGCAGACGCGAGGTCTGCGTGCCGACGAACGCTTCAGCGTCAACGCCAGGATCGGCGATGCGCGCGATGTGCGTCAGGGCCTGGAGTTCGACCTGCTGACCGAGTTCGAAGCGGATGGCGAGGTGGTCTGGCAGGAAGCCAGCACCATCCTGTTCCGGGTGCCGGGGCCGAAGACCCCGGGCGGGCGCCCGCCGGCGGGCGTGGCGACGCCCTTGTCCGAGTACGCGTCATTCGATGCCCCTGCCGACATCGGCAGACGCTATGCCTCGGTCGGCAAGGACTACAACCCGATCCACCTGACGCCGCTGTCGGCGAAATTGTTCGGCTTCAAACGCCACATCGCGCATGGCATGTGGTCGCTCGCACATTGCGCCGCGTTGCTGGAAGGCACACTGGGCGGCGCGGTTCCCCGTCAGCTGGAGGTGCAGTTCAAGCAACCGCTGTTCCTGCCCGGGCGCGTGGCGCTCAAGTTCTGCAAGGATGTTTCCGGCACCGAGTACGCGTTGCTGTCGCGGACCTCGAACAAGGTCCATTTGAGCGGCACGCTACGTTAAACTGACAGATAAAAGGAGCCCCCCATGCGAATTCGCAAAGCGGTATTCCCGGTTGCCGGTCTTGGTACCCGTTTTCTCCCGGCGACCAAGGCCAGTGCCAAGGAGATGCTGCCGGTCGTCGACAAGCCGCTGATCCAGTACGCGGTACAGGAAGCGATCCACGCCGGCGCGCAGGAACTGATCTTCATCACCGGCCGATCGAAGAATTCGATCATGGATCACTTCGACAAGGCCTACGAGCTCGAAGCCGAGCTCGAAGCGCGCGGCAAGAAGAAGCTGCTGGAGACGGTGCAGGACATCGTGCCACCGGGTGTGACCTGCATCTTCATCCGCCAGGCCGAAGCGCTGGGACTGGGCCACGCCGTGCTCTGCGCCTGGCCGGCCGTGGGCGACGAGGATTTCTACGTGATTCTCGCCGACGACCTGATCGATGGCCGCCTGCAGCCCTGCCTATCGCAGATGCACCGCGTCTATCAGCAATATGGCACCAGCGTGCTGGCGACCCAGCGCGTACCGCAGGACGAGGTCTCCAGCTATGGCGTGGTGGATGTCGCGCCGGTGGGGCCGGGGCTGGGCGAGATCAAGCGCATCGTCGAGAAACCGAAGGCCGAGGAGGCCCCGAGCAATCTGGCGGTGGTCGGTCGCTACATCCTGACGCCGCGGATCTTCAAGCTGCTGGAGCGCACCCAGCGCGGTGCCGGCGGCGAGATTCAGTTGACCGACGCGATCAGTGCGATGCTCAACGAGCAGACCGTGCTGGCCTACGAATTTGAAGGCAAGCGTCACGACTGCGGCTCGAAGCTCGGCTATCTGCGCGCCAATGTTGAATTCGGCCTCAAGCATCCGGAACTGGCCGACGATTTCCGCGCATACCTTTCCGAGCTGACGCGGGACTGGCATCAACTGAACGACGGCAAGAAGCGCGCCTAGCGCGTAGCGCCACCGGGCGCGAGAGAATGGACGACAACGGGATCATGGCAACCAGCAAGTACGACAGTTTCATCGAGACCTCTTCCATCAACGGCAGCAATGCGCCGTATATCGAGGCCTACTACGAACAGTTTCTGGACGATCCCGAATCGGTCGATCCCAGCTGGCGCGCCTACTTCCGCAATATCCAGGATCAGTCGGCGCCGCGCGAAGTCGCACACAGTGAAGTCGTCGCCCGTTTCGAGAAGCTGGCGCGTGAACCGCACCGGCTGGCGGCGGCGGAAGCCGGGTTCGATGCCAAGGCGGCCGAGAAGCAGGCCGGTGTGCTGCGCCTGATCAACTATCACCGCGTGCGTGGTCATCAGGCGGCGCGACTCGATCCGCTCGGCCTCGCGCCGATCGACAACATTCCCGACCTCGATCCGGCCTTCCACGGTCTTGGCCCGGAAGACATGGATACGGTGTTCAACACCGGCTCGCTGGCCTCGCGTACGGATCGCCTGCCGCTGAAGGAGATCATCCGCATCGTCAAGTCGGTGTACACGGACACCATCGGTGCCGAGTACATGTATCTGACCGAGACCGCCGAGAAGCGCTGGATCCAGAAGCGCCTGGAGTCGGTGGCGTTTCAGCCGAAGATCGCGGTCGAGCGCAAGCGTGAAGTCCTGAAGCAGCTGGTGGCGGCGGAAGGACTCGAACGCTATCTGCACACCAAGTACGTCGGCCAGAAGCGCTTTTCGCTGGAAGGCGGCGATGCGCTGATTCCCGCGCTGGACGAAATCCTGCACAGCAGCGCTGCGCGCGGCGTCGAGGAAATCGTCATCGGCATGGCGCACCGCGGCCGCCTCAACGTGCTGGTCAACACCCTGGGCAAGTCGCCCAAGGATAT
>JBEBWZ010000124.1:0-10112 GCA_040391865.1 Solimonas flava | reverse complement strand
CAGCCGCGCGGACGTGGCGCGTTCTTCAACTATGCATCGGTACTCGGCTGGCGCGCGCAGAAGGAACAGGCGCATTACGCTGCGGCCAAGGCCGGGGTGATGGCGCTGACGCGCTGCTCGGCGCTGGAAGCGGCGGACTACGGCATCCGCATCAACGCGGTCTCGCCGTCGATCGTGTTCCACGACCATCTGCGCAAGAGTGCGCCGGAAGCGCTGCTCAATGAGCTGGCCAGCCGCGAAGCCTTCGGTCGCGGCGCGGAGGCTTTCGAGATCGCCAACATCATGGTGTTCCTGGCGTCGGAGTACGCCTCGTATCTGGTGGGTGAAGTGATTTCCGCTTCCAGCCAGCGCGCCTGAGCCCTCTCGATGAACCACTTTTTCGGAGCCTGTTGATGACCACGGTATTCGAGTCCGGCGATGCGATTCTGAAGGCGGTGGGTCAGCCTTTGGGCACCAGCGAATGGGTCGAGATCACGCAGCAGCGCGTCGATCTGTTTGCCGATGCCACCGATGATCACCAGTGGATCCACGTCGATCCGGTGAAGGCCAAGGACGGTCCGTTTGGTGCGACCATCGCGCATGGCTATCTGACGCTGTCGCTGATGTCGCGCTTCCTGCCGCAGATCGTCGACGTGAAGATGAAGATGGGCGTGAACTACGGTTGCGACAAGGTGCGCTTTCCGTCACCGGTCAAGGTTGGCAGCCGCGTGCGTGGCGTCGGGGTACTGACCGCCGCGGAACTGACCAAGGATGGTGCGGTGCAGGCCACGATCCGGATCACGGTCGAGATCGAAGGCGCCACCAAGCCGGCGTGCATCGCCGACACCATTTCGCGGTACTACTTTTAGGGTGCGTCCTGCACAAGCCTGCACCGTCCGGCGGGAAAACAGTTCACCGGACTGTTTTCTTCTCCGCCTCTCTGGTGCAGTTCTTCAAGACAAGCGGTTGGTTATTCCAGGGGTTCCGTCATGAGTGAAGCGGTCATTGTTGCTGTAGCCCGTACCGCGATCGGCAAGGCCTATCGCGGTTATTTCAACGATACCGAAGCACCGGTGCTTGGCGGTCATGTGGTGCGCGCGGTGGTCGAGCGCGCTAAGGTCGATCCGAACGAGATCGACGACGTGCTGCTCGGCGCCGCGGCGCAGCAGGGCACGCAGGCCTATAACCTCGCGCGGCTGTGCGTCTATACCGCGGGCCTGCCGAACACGGTGTCGGGCCTGACGCTGGACCGGCAGTGCTCGTCGGGGCTGATGACCATCGCCAATGCCGCGCGCAGCATCATTGCCGGCGACCAGCAGGTGATCATCGCCGGCGGTCTCGAATCGATTTCGCTGGTGCAGACCAAGCACAAGAACAGCTATCGCGCGGTATCGGAAGCGGCGATCGCCGCCGAGCCGACCGCATACATTCCGATGATCGAAACCGCGGAACTGGTCGCCGAGCGCTACGGCATTTCACGCGCGGCGCAGGATGAATATTCGCTGCAGAGCCAGCAGCGCACCGCGGCGGCGCAGGCGGCCGGCAAGTTCGACGACGAGATCGTGCCGCTGACGGTGCAGAAGCAGCTGTACGACAAGGAAGGCAATCCGACCACACGCGAAGCCGTGACCGCGACGCAGGATGAAGGCAATCGTCCGGGCACGACGCTGGAGAGTCTGGCCGCACTGAAGCCGGTGTGGAAGAACGGGCAATGGGTCAAGGAAGGCAGGCACGTGACTGCGGGCAATGCCTCGCAGCTGTCCGACGGCGCGGCTGCGGCACTGCTGATGAGCCGCGACGCGGCCAAGGCACGTGGCCTGCAGCCGCTGGGCATTTATCGCGGCACCAGCGTGGCCGGCTGCCGTCCCGACGAGATGGGCATCGGTCCGGTGTTCGCGATTCCGAAGCTGCTGCAGCAGCACGGCCTGAAGGTCAGCGACATCGGTCTGTGGGAGCTGAATGAGGCCTTCGCCTGTCAGGTGATCTATTGCCGCGACCATCTGGGAATTCCCGCCGATCGGCTCAACGTCAATGGCGGTGCCATTTCGATCGGGCATCCGTTCGGCATGTCCGGTACGCGGATGGTGGCGCACGCGCTGATAGAAGGCCGGCGTCGTGGCGTGCGGTATGTGGTGGTCACCATGTGCATCGGCGGTGGCATGGGTGCCGCGGGCCTGTTCGAGATTCCCGGTTGATGGGCAGCCTGCGACTTGCCGTGTGTTGACGGCGACCGCAGACTGAATCAAGGGTTTAGCTACGGCGTATGCCTGATAACAATCTCCCGCCATGCAGCGGGAAGATGGAGGAGGAGATCATGACCAAGACCGATTCCGCGGTGACGGCGACGCAGTCCGGCTCGTTGATTCGTGGCTGGCCGGCGCTGCTGGTGACGGTGAGCGTGGCGCTGGCCGCGATCTATTCGTTTTCGCATCGTCCGCCGCCGGAGTTTCCGGTGACGCGGGTGCATGCCGATAGCTTGCTGGTCAATACGCTGGCGCAGCAGGGTGAGCGTTATCTGGCGGCCGGCGAGCAGGGGCGCATCCTGTATGCCGACCAGCCCGATGGCGACTGGCTGGAGGCGAAGGTGGAGCCGCAGCGCCATTCGACGCTGACCGCGTTGGCGTTCGTGGCGCCCGATGTGGCCTTGGCGGTGGGGCATGACAGCTGGATCCTGCGCAGCAGCGATCGTGGCCAGAGCTGGCGCGAGGTGCATTTCGCCAGCGATCGCTCGGAGCCGCTGCTGGGCATTTCCGGGCCTTATGACGGCAAGCTGTTTGCCTATGGCTCGTTCGGCCAGTTCATGGTGTCGACCGATCTGGGTGAGCACTGGCAGACGGTGCCGCTGGTGGATGAGGACGCGGCCACGGATGCTGCCACTGACGGTGGCGAGGTCGATGTCACGTCCCCCGACTACGATCCGTTCGCGGCGTATACCGCAGGCGGCGGGGGTGGTGGGGGCATCGACGAACGCCATCTGAATGGTTTGATCCAGGCGGCCGACGGCACGCTGTGGCTGGTCGGTGAGCGCGGTCTGCTGGCGCAGTCGCGCAATGGTGGCGATAGCTGGAAGCGCGTCGATGGCGTCTATTCCGGATCGTTCTTCGGCATTCTCGAACTGCCGCAAGGTGCGGGCCTGGTGGTTTACGGCATGCGCGGCAACGTGTTCTTCAGCCGTGACGGTGGCCGCAGCTGGACCCAGTCCAGGGTGCAGGTCCCGGTGTCGGTCTTCGATGGCGCGCTCGCGGCCGACGGTTCGGTGATTCTCGCCGGCAGTGGTGACGTGATCCTGCAATCGAAGGATCAGGGCGCCAGCTTCCAGCTGGTGTCGCAGAAGGATCGGCGCGGCATTGCGGCGGTGCTGCCGCTGGCTGACGGCAGCTGGCTGACCGGCGGAGAAGCCGGGATCAAGCGCCAGACGCCGGGCTTCGGCGCACAGCGTACTGACGGTCAATAAGGGGAGACGCATGAGCCGCATGGAATACGTCGTCGGCCGTATTGCCGACCTGTTGATCGCCTGGCGCCACGCGCTGTCGGTGTTGTTCGTCGCCATCACCCTGTTCTTCGGGTACAGCGCTACGCATGTGCGGCTTGATCCGGGTTTCCTGAAGCTGATCCCGATCAAGCATGAATACATGCAGACGATGATGGATTACATGCAGGATTTCTCCGGCGCCAACATGGTGCTGGTGAATCTGCGCTGGAAGGGCGAGGGCGACATCTACAACAGCGAGTTCATGAGTGCGATGCAGAAGGCGACCGACGAGGTCTTCTTCATTCCCGGCATCAACCGCACCAAGGTCTCGTCGCTGTTCACGCCCAGCACCTACTACATCGAAATCACCGAGGAGGGTTTCAACGGCGAACCGGTGGTGCCGGCGCGCTACTCCGGTACGCCGGAGCAGCTGGCGCAGGTGCGCAGCAACGTCGAGAAATCCGGGCAGATCGGTCTGCTGGTCGCCAATAATCTGAAGGGCGCGATGATCCGCGCCGACCTGCAGGAATACGATGCCAAGGCCGGCCCGGATGCCGAGCAGCGCGTCGATTACTGGGCGGTGCAGCAGCGGCTCGAGGAGATCCGCAATCGCTTCGAAAGCCCGAAGAAATATCTGTACAAGATGAAGGAGGACCATCCGCCATTCGCCGCAGGCGAGGTGGTCTACGAGGGCTATGTCGACCATGGCTGGATGCGCGCGTTCCAGAGTTTCCCGGCGCTGAAGCAGATCGAAGGCCAGGAAGGCACGCAGAGCTTCAAGCTGCCGGGTGACGAGTTGACGGTGGAGGTGGTCGACAATCCCGATTACAGCCCCAACGTCGAGGTCAATGTCATCGGCTTCGCGCGGTTGCTCGGCGACGTGATCAACGGCCTGCTCGGCGTGTTCCTGTTCTTTGGCCTGGCGTTCCTGATCACCGTGGCGCTGCTGTACTGGTACACGCGCTCGCTGCGGATGACGCTGGCGGCGCTGGTAGTCGCGCTGCTGCCGGTGCTGTGGCTGATCGGCATTCTGCCGCTGATCGGCTTCGGCATCGATCCGATGTCGATCCTGGTGCCGTTCCTGATCTTCTCGATCGGCGTGTCGCATGCGGTGCAGATGACCAATGCCTGGCGACAGGAAGTGGTGGCAGGATCGACGCCGCTGCAGGCGTCGCGCGCGGCCTTCTGCAAGCTGTTCGTGCCGGGCGCGGTGGCGCTGTTGACCAATGCGCTGGGGTTCGCGGTGATCATGTTCATCGACATCCCGATCGTGCGCGAGCTGGGCATCACCGCCTGCCTCGGCGTGCTGCTGATGATCATCACCAACAAGATGATCCTGCCGATCCTGCTGACGCACATGCGCCTGGAGGAATCGAGCCGTCAGCATTCGCTGAAAGTCGCGTCCGGTGGCGAGTTCTGGCGCGTGGTCGCCAAGTGCGCCGAGCCGCGCAATGCCGTGGTGATCTTCGTGGTGACGCTGGCGCTGCTGGCGGTGGCCACGGTGCAGTCGCGCAATCTGGTGATCGGCGATACCGGCATCGGGCAGCCGGAGCTGCATCAGGATTCGCGCTACAACCGCGACAGCGCCACCATCGCCAGTACCTATGACATCGGCGTCGATGTGCTGACGGTGATTGTCGAGGCCAAGGAGTTCGAAGGCGATTCCTGCCTGCATTACCCGGTGATCGGGCTGATCGACCAGTTCGAACTGTTCCTGCGCGGCGTGCAGGGCGTGCGCTCGGTGACCAGCGTGGCCGGCATCGGCAAGCTGGTGATTTCGGCGTTCAACGAAGGCAATCCGCGCTGGCGTGCACTGCCGCGCAGTGAAGTCGGGCTGTCCACCGGCTCCAAGGCTTTCGATCCGAACCTGGGGCTCAACAACGACGGCTGCCGTGCGATCCAGGTGCTGATCTTCACCAAGGATCACGAGGGCGCGACCATCACGCACGTCGTGTCGGAGATCAAGCAGTTCATCGAGCAGCATCCGGTGGAGGGCGTGAAGATGCGCCTCGCCAGCGGCAACGTCGGGGTGATGGCGGCCACCAACGAAGCGGTGGCGGCGGCGGAAGTCGGCATGCTGATGGCGCTGTTCGGTGCACTAGTGATCTTCTGCCTGATCGCGTTCCGTTCATGGATCGCGGTGCTCTGCGTGCTGGTGCCGCTGGCCGTGGTCTGCGTGTTCTGCAACGCGCTGATGGCGACGCTGGACATCGGACTCAAGGTCGCGACCTTGCCGGTGATCGCACTGGGTGTCGGCGTGGGTGTCGATTAAGGCCTGTATCTGTTCGAGCGGATCCAGCATCACATGCACGCCCCGGCGGTCGATTTCCCGGAAGCGTTCGACCGCGCGAGGCGCGCGCGCGGTACGGCGGCCGTGTTCACCGCGGTGACGATGGCGGTCGGTGTCGCGACCTGGACCATGTCGGCGCTGAAGTTCCAGGCCGACATGGGCTTGCTGCTGGCCTTCATGTTCCTGGTCAACATGCTGGGTGCGGTCTGCCTGCTGCCGGCGATGGGCGCGTGGTTCTACCGGCGCCCGGCGCCGCGCTGAAACAAACGCCAGCCACCGAGCTGAGCGTGCGGGCAATGAACCGCGCCGCGGTGGTGGGGCGAATCGGGAGAGGCGGACGATGAACAACGACGGGGTGGGGGGCGACGGGGCGGCGATGGCGCCGCCCCGTCATCTTGACGGCAAGCTGTTCTACGGCTGGTGGCTGCTGGCGGCCGTGTTTGTCGGCGAGATGCTGGCGATCGGCTCGACCTCGTATGCCTTCGGCCTGTTCGTGGTGCCGCTGGAGACCGAGTTCGGCCTGAGTCGCGCGGCGGCCAACGGTGGCCTGATCCTGTTCTTCATCGGCATGGGCGTCTCCGCGCCGATCATCGGGCGCCTGCTGGATCGCTATCCGGCGCAGCACATCATGCTGGCCGGGTCGGTGACGATGGGCCTGGGGCTGATCGGGATCGGCCTGGCGCAATCACTGCTGCTGATGTCGCTGTGCGTGTTGCTGCTGGTGGGTGCCGGAGCGGTCGCGATCGGGCCGTTGACCGCAAACACGGTGGTGGCGCGCTGGTTCACGCGGCATCGCGGCAAGGCGATGGGTATTGCCGCGGTGGCGACCTCGCTGGGCGGCAGCGTGATCGTGCCGTTCATGGCCTTCAATCTCGAACGCTACGGCTGGCGCATGGCGCTGATCATCCAGGGCGTGCTGACAGTGGTGATCGTCGGTGCGCTGGCGGTGCTGGTGGTGCGCAGCCGGCCGCAGGATCTCGGCCTGTTGCCCGACGGCGACCGTGAAGCGCCGGCCGGAGCGCAGGACGTGGCCAGCGGCCCGCGCTGGACCATGCCGCAGGTGTTGAAGACCCGCGACTTCTGGTGCATCGGCCTGTCGGTCGGTCTGACCTTTGCGATCAATCAATCGGTGCTGGCATCGATCATTCCCTATGCCACCGCGACCGGCATCGGGCTGAAGCAGGCGACGCTGCTGGTGTCGTGCATGGCGATCGGTTCGATCATCGGCAAGCTGGCGTTCGGGGCGATCGCCGATCGCAGCGACAAGCGCTGGCTGCTGCTGATCGCGATTGCCTGCACCATCCTGCAACTCGCGGTGCTGATTGCGCAGCCCAGCTTCCCGGTGCTGCTGGTGATCTGTGCACTGGCGGGGCTGGCGATCGGTGGTGAACTGCCGGTCTGGGCAGCGCTGGTGGCGGAGCGTTTTGGCCCGAACTCCTTCGGCAGCGTCCTGGGGATGATGAACCCGATCAACATGGCCCTGAGCCTGGTGGCGATCGGCTTCATCGGCCGTTCCTTCGACCGTACCGGCAGCTACACGCTGGCGCTGGAGATGTTCATCGGCGTGGCACTGCTGGCGGCCGTGCTGGTGCTGCTGATCTCGCGTCGCGGTACCCATTCCGCCCGCCCCGACGGCGGCTGAACGGGGCAGGCCGTACCCCGTCCGGGGAATTCGCGAATGCCATTCGCAAACTACCCCGTTTGCAGCAGGCGAGTGCTTGTACGCTGCCGGTATGGTCGGTCAAACAGTCCGGGAATATGGCCGCGCGGCGTGATCCGCGAGGGCCGGCCAGGACAGGCGAAGACTGCCGAACCATGGAGGAGCGTGCGATGAGCGAGCTGGCAACGGAAAAACTGGTTTCAGTCGATTCCCATGTGCACTTCACCGACGAATGGGTGAAAGCCCGCCTGCGCAAGGATCTGCACCAGGTCTGGGACGACGCCAACAAGAAGGCCGAGGAATATGCGGCCAAGGTCCTGCGCGGTGGACAGCCGCAACTGCAGCTTGAAGATTTCGTTGACCCGGAAGCGGCCAAGGACCCGGGCCACTTCAACCCCGAAGGCAAGCTCAAGGCGATGGACCTGGACGGCGTCTACGCCGAGGTCATCTTCCCGGAGCTGGCCGGCGCCAAGATCGCCAACCCGTTCCTGATGGGCGACAACTGGAAGGAAGTGTTCCAGGGCTACAACAACGCCATGGCCGACTTCGCGGCGCACGATCCGGTGCGCCTGATGACGGCCTACCAGCTGCCGCTGTACGACATCGATTTCGCGATCAAGGAAGTCGAGCGTCTGGCCAGGGACAAGAAGGCGCGCTGCGTGCAGCTGACGCCGTTCCCCTCGGACCTCGGCCTGCCGGATTTCTACGACCAGCGCTACGCGCCGCTGTGGTCGCTGCTCGAAGAAACCAATCTCACGATCCTCAATCACCTCGACCTGCACAAGAACCTGTGGGACGTGTTCCGCCGCGACCCGACCCCGCAGAAGGGCATCTTCACCGGCCTCGCCTGGGCGCCGCTGGCCGAGACGATCTGCATGTGGATCCTCACCGGCACGCTGGAGAAGTATCCGAAGCTCAAGGTGCTGTTCGTGGAGCCGGGCCTGGGCTGGCTGCCGTGGTTCTTCGAGTCGCTGCTCGACCCGCGCATGCACCAGCACTACGAATTCCCCGGCGTGAAGAAGCCGCCCTCGGAAACCTTCCGCCAGCAGTGCGGCGCCACTTTCATGTATGAGCCGCGCGGCCTGAGCGAGTGCTACAAGTACTTCGGTCCCGACTGCCTGTACTGGTCCACCGATTTCCCGCACCCGGCGACCTGCTGGCCGAACTCGCGCAAGCAGGTCGTCAGTCAGTTCGCCGAAGCCGGTATCCCGGAAGCCGATCGCATCAAGATCACTTCCGGCAACGCGCTGCGGACCTTCGGTCTGGGCTGATTCCTTAAAAAACGGGATTCGGGATTGGGGATTCGGGATTTGTAACAGCGGACCCGGTTCTCCTTCCGCCGTCCGGCTTTATCGAATCCCCAATCCCTGATCTCTAATCCCGATTCCCGGAGCTTCAAATGGCTGGCGTACTACAGAACCTCAAGGTCCTCGACCTCACTTCCGGCATCGCCGGACCGATGACCGCGATGCTGCTCGGCGACAACGGCGCCGATGTGATCAAGATCGAACCGCCGGGCGGTGATCCGGCACGTACCGCCGATGGCCCGCAGAAGCTGGGCTACAAGGTGTGGCAGCGCGGCAAGCGCAGCGCCTTCCTCGATCTGGCCAATGCCGCCGACAAGGACATCCTGCTGGCGCTGGTACGCGGTGCCGACATCCTGGTCGAGTCGTTTGCTCCCGGCGAGACCGACAAGCTCGGGCTCGACTACAAGACCCTCAGCGCGCTCAACCCGCGCCTGATCTACTGCTCCATCACCGGCTACGGCCGCGACAACGCGCTCAGTCAGCGTCCGGCGGTCGATGCGCTGGTGCAGGCACGCACCGGCCTGATGTTCGAGCAGCGCGGCTGGGCGGAAGGCGCGCTCAACCATATGAACGGTCTGCCGGACCCGTATCCGGATCTTGAAATCCCGCAGGACGAGGTGCAGGGCGCACCGCGTCCGGGCCCGCTGTTCGTGGCCTCGCAATGGCCCAGCCTCGGCGCCTTCTTCAACGCTTCGCTCGGCATCGCCGCTGCGCTGCGTGCACGGGAACACACCGGCAAGGGCCAGTGGGTCGAGACCTCGCTGCTGCAGGGAGCGCTCGCGGGCGCCGCCGGGGTCTGGCAGCGCGCCGAGAAAGTCGATGCGCCGGGCTTCGACACCTGGATCCTCAATTCGAAATCGTCCAAGGGCCATTTCCAGGCCAAGGACGGCAAGTGGCTGCACAACTGGGTGCCCAACCCGCGCTTCATCCTGCAGGCTGCGGAAGGCGACACGCTCAACGCGAGCCCGGACCTCACCGTGCAGAACGACCCGGACCGCTTCGGCACCGGGCCGGAAGAAATCCTGGTGATGTCGCACTACCAGCCGATCCTCGCCGAGGCCGTCGCCAAGTTCCCGGTCAAGGACTGGATCGAAGCCGCTGCCACCGCCGAGATGACGATGCAGCCGGTGCGCAGCATCGAGGAATCGCTGGCCGATCCGGCGTTCCTCGAAGACGGCTGCGTGCGTGAAGTGAAGGACCCTGAGCTGGGCGCCATCCGTACCGTCGGCAACGCCTACAACATGAGCAAGACCCAGGGCGCGCCCGGCGCTGCTCCGGTCAAGCCGGGTGCCAACACCGAAGAGGTGAAGGCCGAGGCCGCCAAGACCCTGGATGAAGAGACCGCCGAGGCAGCCGCGGCGCTCTACCCCAGCCCATCTGCCGCGTGCGGGAGAGGGTGGGCCG
>JBEBWZ010000123.1:0-10169 GCA_040391865.1 Solimonas flava | reverse complement strand
TCGCGGTCTGGCGTGAGGCACCGACCTGGGCGCAATGGGCGGCGCGCGCCGGCGGCAGTCTCGAAGGCCTGGTACTGCGGCTGCGGCCCCAGGCCGATGCCCTGCAGTATTCGCTGCGGGCCCGCGCACAGCAGGTCTCGCTGCGTGCCGATGGGGTTTTCGGATTTGCGCAGCTCAGTGGCGAGCTGAGTGCCAACGAGCATGGCGGCCGACTGACGCTGCAGCAGGTACCGTTGCAACTGCAATTGCCGCGCGCGTTCGAATCGGCGGTCGAGTTCGATCAGCTCAGTGCACAACTGCAGTGGCAGCGGCTGGCCGATGGCTGGCGGTTGCAGGCGCCGGAATTTGCCTGGCAGCTGCGTAGTCTGGCCGGTCAGGGCAAGGTCGAGCTGCAGTTCCCCGATGCGGCCGACGCCGGTCCGCAGATCGACCTCAGCGCGACGCTCACGGCGGGCGACGTCAATGACGCCAAGCCCTACATGCCGCGTCGCTGGCCAGCCTCGCTGCATGACTGGCTGCAGCGCGGGGTGGTCAAGGGACGGGTGCCCC
This sequence comes from Solimonas flava, assembly GCA_040391865.1. Taxonomy (GTDB): domain Bacteria; phylum Pseudomonadota; class Gammaproteobacteria; order Nevskiales; family Nevskiaceae; genus Solimonas. Next base: position 9,620 of record JBEBWZ010000123.1, on the reverse strand, counting down.
GCGGCACGCTGCTGATTCGCGGGCCGCTGCGCGATTTTCCGTATCACCAGCGCACGACCGGGCGCTGGCAGCTGGATCTCGATGCGGTCGGCGGCACGCTGGCCTACGGCCCCGGCTGGCCGGAGATCACCGACCTGGCGGCGCAGTTGCAGTTCAGCGGCAACAGTCTCGATATCCATGCGCAATCCGGCATCACACTCGGCAACCGCCTGAACCGCGGCCGCGCGCGCTTTGCCGATTTTTCCGATGCGCTGCTGCAGGTCGATGCCGAGGTCGAAGGCGAGATGACCACGCTCTACGATTTCCTGCGCGCCTCGCCATTGCACCAGCGGCTGAGCGGCCTGGTCGATCACACCCGTGCCGCCGGACCGGCGCAGGTCGGTCTAAAGCTGGAACTGCCACTGCACCATCTGGAGCAGACCCGGGTCGACGGCAACGTCCGGGTCGACAACGTGCAGCTGTTCTACGGCGCGCTCGATCTGCCGGTCAGCGGGATCAGCGGTGCGGTTGCGTTCACCGAACACGGCGTGACTGCCGATGCGCTCACAGCGCGCTTCGGCGATCTGCCGCTGACGGCAAGAATCGAAGCGCGCGACGGCACCCGCGGCGTGCTGGTCGCGGATTTCGCGTTCGCGCCGCGCGCCGATGGCGTCGGCGCCAGCCAGTTCATTCCGGCGTTCGTGCGCAGCGCCCTGTCCGGCAGCAGCCAGTGGCGCGCTGAGCTGCCGTTCACCGACGGCGCCTCGGCCCTGCAACTGCGCAGCGAACTGCTGGGGACCACCGTCGCACTGCCGCCGCCGCTGGCCAAGAGCGCAACGGTGACGGTGCCGCTGCGTGTCAGCATCGGTGCCGATGCGCAGGCGCCGCTGCGGGTGCGCGTTGCGTATGGTCAGCGCATGGGACTGGACCTGGGCATGGCGCCGGTCGATGGCGTGATGCACGCCACGGCTCTGCATGCGCGCCTCGGCGGGCGGCTGCTGACGCCGGCGAAGCCGGATCGCTTCGTGCTCGACGGCTATCTGGAAACCCTGGATCTGAATGTGCTGGTCGGCATGATGAGTGGCGATGGCAGCCGCGATCACGGCTTCCGTCTCGACAGCGCCGATCTGAATGTGGATCACCTGCGCTGGAACAACTTCACCTCCGCCGCGACCCGCGTGCAGTACGCGCCGACCGAACAGGGCTGGCGCGCGCAGCTCAGCGGCGACGGCGCCCAGGGCAGCATCGACTGGACCCGGGCGGACGGCGGTCGCGTCGGTGCGCGGCTGCAGCATCTGGCGCTGCAGGTGATACCGGCAGAAGCGGCCGCGGTGCCGGCGGAATCGGCTGTGGCGGCGCCGGCACCAGCGCCGGTGGTGGCCGACGAGGTACAGCGCCCGCCGCTGGACCCGACGCGCTTGCCGCTGCTGGATCTCAGCTGCACGCAGTTGCGGGTCGGCGATCAGGATCTGGGGCAACTGCGCTTGCGCACGGCGCGCATTCCCGGCGGTCAGCGGCTCGAGCAGATGACCCTGGCAAACGGTCCGCTGCAGCTGAAGGCGGGCGGTCAGTGGCGGCGTGCCGAGGAGCGCTCGAATGCGGCGCTGCGCTTCGATCTGAGCACCGGCGATGTCGGTGCGCTGCTGAAAGCCTTTGCCTATGCACCCAATCTCGAGGGTGAGAACAGTCATTTCAGCGGCGAGCTGGAATGGCCGCTCAGCGCTTCCGGCCTGCGCTGGGAAAACGCCAAGGGCCACATCGCCGCCGATGTCAGCGATGGCCAGCTGCGCGCCGTGCAACCGGGTGTCGGCCGGGTTCTGGGACTGGTGAATTTCTACGCGATCCCGCGGCGGCTGATGCTCAACTTCCGCGATGTGGTCGGGCAGGGCTTGAGCTTCGATCACATCAAGGGCAATTTCCAGCTGGGCGAAGGCGTGGCCACCACCAGCGATCTCAGCATCGCGGCACCGTCGCTGCGGATGGAAGTGCGCGGTCGCGTGGGCCTGATTGCGCGCGACTACGACCAGCGGATCACGGTCTATCCTGACGTCTCTGCCGGCGTCACCCTCGGCGCGGCCCTGCTCGGCGGGCCTGCGGTTGGCGCGCTGGTGCTGCTGGCGCAGGAACTGCTCGACAAGCCGCTGGATCAGGCGACACAGCTGAGCTATCGCGTGACCGGCAGCTGGGACAATCCCAAGGTCGACCGTGTCGACGGCAGCAACGCCAACCCCTGAATGCCACGGAACCGGAGCGCACCATGAGTCAGAACCCCGTCATTGCCGCGATCCAGATGAACAGTGGCGCCGATGTGCCGGCCAATCTCGCGGCGGTGCGGCTAGGCCTGGAAGCCGCAGCGGCACAGGGCGCACGTCTCGCGGCGCTGCCGGAGAATTTTGCGCTCATGGGCGCACGCGAGCAGGACAAGCTGGCGCACGCCGAACAGGCGGGCAGTGGTCCGATCCAGGATTTTCTCGCCCGCAGCGCACGCGAGCTGGGCCTGTGGATCGTTGCCGGGACCGCGCCGGTCGCGGTGGCGGACGAGCCGCGCGTCTACGCCGCGAGCCTGGTCTACGACGATGGCGGCCGCTGCGTGGCGCGCTACGACAAGATCCACCTGTTCGATATCGAAGTGCCGGACGACTCTGGTGAACGCTATCGCGAGTCCGCCAGCATCGCCCCCGGGGCGTTGAACGCGGTAGTGGTGGATACGCCCTGTGGCAAGCTGGGCCTGTCGGTGTGCTACGACATCCGCTTTCCCGAGCTGTACCGGCAGTTGCTGGCGCAGGGCGCGGAAATCCTGTGCATTCCGGCGGCGTTCACCGAGCGCACCGGCCGCGCGCATTGGGAACTGCTGCTGCGTGCGCGTGCGGTCGAGAATCTGGCCTACGTCCTGGCGCCCGGCCAATGCGGCACCCATCCCAGCGAACGCCGCACCTGGGGCCATAGCCTGATCGTCGAACCCTGGGGCGAAGTACTGGCCGATGCCGGCGATGCTCCGGGGACCGTGGTCGCGGCCGTCGACCTTGTGCGGCAGCGCGAACTGCGCACCCGCTTTCCCGCCATTTCCCATCGGCGCTTGGGTTGAAGCCCGCGCGCCCATACTTGGAACCTCATGAACGACTCTCTTGCCATCGCGCAGCGCACTTTCCTGGAACCGGCCGAGCTGGATCGCAACGCCGTCGCCAACGTCCTGGGGCGGCTGATGCGGCCGGGGGTCGAGGTTGCCGATCTGTACTTCCAGCACGCCCTGACCGAAAGCTGGTCGCTGGAGGATGGCCTGATCAAATCCGGCGCGCACCATATCGAACAGGGTGTCGGCGTGCGCGCCTGTTCCGGTGATCGTCAGGGTCTGGCGTATTCGGATGAAATCCGCATTCCGGCGCTGCAGGATGCGGCGCAGGCGGCCGGTGCGATCGTGCGTCAGGGCCAGCAGGGCGCGGTGCAGGCCTGGCAGCCGCGCAACGATGTGGCGCTGTACCCCGCGGTGAATCCGCTCACGGCCTGGCCGACGGCGGAAAAGCTGGCCTTGTTGCGCCGTGTCGATACCGCTGCGCGTGCTGCCGACAGCAGCGTGATCCAGGTGAACGCTTCGTTGTCCGGGCAGTATGAAACGGTGCTGGTCGCCTGCAGCGACGGGACCTGGAGTGCCGACGTGCGGCCGCTGGTGCGTCTGGACGTGAGCGTGATCGTCGAGCGCAATGGCCGCCGCGAGCAGGCCCACGCCGGCGGCGGCGGTCGCGGTGCCTACGCCGAGGTGCTGGCGGGCGATGCGCCGGAACGTGCCGCGCGCGAGGCGGTGCGGCAGGCGCTGGTGGCGCTGGAATCGGTACCCGCGCCGGCCGGCGGCATGACCGTGGTGCTCGGTCCGGGCTGGCCCGGTGTGCTGCTGCACGAAGCGGTCGGACATGGCCTCGAAGGCGATTTCAATCGCAAGGGCACCTCGGCGTTCTCGGGTCGTGTCGGTCAGCAAGTGGCGTCGGCGCTGTGCACCATCGTCGACGACGGCACCCTGGTCGGTCGTCGCGGTTCGCTGACGGTGGACGATGAAGGCACGCCGACCGAATGCACCACCCTGATCGAAAACGGCGTGCTCAAGGGCTATCTGCAGGACAAGCTGAACGCACGGCTGATGGGCGTACGTGCCACCGGCAACGGTCGTCGCGAATCGTATGCGGCGCTGCCGATGCCGCGCATGACCAATACCTACATGCTCGCCGGCCAGTCCGACCCGGCGGAGATCGTCGCGTCGGTCGAGCGCGGTCTCTACGCCGTGAACTTCGGCGGCGGTCAGGTCGATATCACCAGCGGCAACTTCGTGTTCTCGACCTCCGAGGCCTATCTGATCGAGAACGGCCGCATCACCCGTCCGGTGAAGGGCGCGACCCTGATCGGCAACGGCCCTGAAGCCTTGCAGAGGATCTCGATGGTCGGCAACGATCTGAAGCTGGATTCCGGTGTCGGCGTCTGCGGCAAGGATGGCCAGAGCGTGCCGGTGGGGGTCGGTCAGCCGACGCTGAAGGTCGATCTGCTGACCGTGGGCGGGACGCAGGGGTAACAGCGCGATGATCCGACTGCGTTTCGAATCACTTTTGAAGGTCGATGCGGCCACGATGTGGCGACACGCCACCGACATGGCCTGCATCAATCGCGAGCTGATGCCGCTGTTGCGGATGAGCTCGCCGGCGGCGTTTGCCGGGCGCAGCATTGCGGAAGCGCCGCTGGACCAGACGATGTTCCACAGCTGGCTGCTGCTGGGCGGCGTGTTGCCGTTCGACCGTCATGCCCTGCGCCTGCGGCGGGTGCTGCCCGGCGTCGGCTTCGACGAGGACTCGACCTCATGGCTGCAGCGCGTCTGGCGGCATCGCCGTCGCATCGAATCGGTCGCCGGTGGCGTGCGGGTCGTGGACGAGCTGGAGGTCGTGCCGCGGTTTGCGCCGGCGTTCATGGTGCGCTTCATGGTGACGCAGGTATTTGCGCATCGGCACCGCCGCCTGCGCGCTGTTCATGGCGACCTGACGACGGCAAGTTGACGGCGCGCGCGGGCTGGATAAAGTCAGCGCCATGATCCGCACCCACCGCTTCTGCTGCCGCAGTTTTTCCTCGGTCCTCGTCTGTGGCAGGGGGAACCTCTGATGGCGACCCGTGCTGCCGGCAAGCTGCGCGTGATCGGTGGCGAGTGGCGCTCGCGGCTGATCGAATTCGATGCCAGGGACGGTGTGCGCCCGACCCCGGATCGCGTGCGCCAGACCCTGTTCGACTGGCTGTCGCCGACCATTGCCGGGGCGCGTTGCCTCGATCTGTTCGCGGGCAGCGGTGCGCTGGGCATCGAAGCGCTGTCGCGCGGCGCCGGGCACTGCACCTTCGTCGACGATGGTGCGCGCCAGTGCCAGCGCATCAAGCTGTCGCTGAGCACGCTGAAAGCGCCCGAGATCGACGTGGCGCAGATGGAGTCGGTGTACTTCCTGCAGCAGACCTGGCATCGCTACAACGTGGTGTTTCTCGATCCGCCGTTCGGCGTCGGCCTGCTGGAGAAGGTGTTGCCGGAGCTGCCGAAAGTGCTGCATCCGCTGCACAACCGCGTCTATCTCGAATGGCCGGTGGGCGAGTCGCCGCCCTTGCCGGCGCGTTTCGAACTGCTGAAAGAAAAGCGCGCGGGGCAGGTATGCTTCGGCCTGGCGACTTACCACCATCCAGCCGAGAAGACCTGAGCCATGCCCGTCACCGCGGCCTACAGCGGCACCTTCGACCCGATCACCTACGGGCATTACGACATCATCCAGCGCGCGGCGGCGATGTTCCCGCGGCTGATCGTCGCGGTCGGCAGCAACGTGGCGAAGAATCCCAAGTTCTCGCTCGATGAGCGCGTGTCCCTGATCCGTGAAGTGGTGCGCGATCTGCCGAATGTCGAGGTCAAGGGCTTCACCGGCCTGGTGGTCGATTTCGCGCGCGAGAACGGCATCACCGTGCTGGTGCGCGGTGTGCGTACCGTCGGCGACGTCGATTACGAAAAGCAGATGGCGGTGATGAACCGCGACCTGTACCCCAAGCTCGACACCGTGATGCTGGCGCCGTCGCCGGAGTACGCGCATCTGTCGTCGTCGCTGGTGCGTGAACTGGCCAGCCTCGGCGCGCCGGTCGAGAAGCTGGTACCGGGCCCGGTGATGCCGACGCTGCGCGAGCGGTTCGGCAAGCGCTGAGCGCAACGGCCCGCCCGGCAGCGCGGCGCTACAATAGCGGCCCCGCTGTCCGAGTTGCGCATGTCCCTCAAGATCACCGACGAGTGCATCAACTGCGACGTCTGCGAGCCGGTGTGCCCCAATCACGCCATTTCGCAGGGCGTCGAGATCTACGAGATCGACCCGGATCTCTGCACCGAATGCGTGGGCCATCACGACAAGCCGCAGTGCCAGATCGTGTGCCCGGTGGCCTGCATCCCGTTCGATCCCGAACACGTGGAATCGCGTGAGCAGCTGTTGCAAAAATATCAACGGCTCACCGATCTCGGCGGAGTGACCAAAGCATGATGGTTCCGAACCCCCGGCTGTGGCGCGTGACGGCGCTGGCCCTGTCGCTGATCTTCACGCAGCACGCGACGGCGGCGGCGACCCCGCCCGGTTATGCCTGCGCCACCGCACATCCGCTGGCCACCGATGCCTGCATCGAAATCCTGGCGGCCGGTGGCAATGCCTTCGATGCCGCGGTCGCGGCGAGTGCCGCGCTGGCGGTGGTGGAGCCCACCGGCTCCGGTATCGGCGGCGGCGGCTTCTGGCTGCTGCATCGCGCCTCCGACGGCCGCAACATTTTTGTCGACGGTCGCGAAACCGCGCCGGCCGCGGCGACCCGCGATCTGTATCTCGATGCCGACGGACAGCCGCAACCGCTGCGCTCGCGTTACGGCAGCATTGCCGCGGGAATTCCCGGCGAGCCGGCGGCGCTGGATCACATTGCCCGCCGCTACGGCGTCCTGCCGCTGGCCCAGTCCCTGGGGCCGGCGATCCACTATGCGCGCCATGGTTTCGTCGTCGACGACAAGCTCGCGGATGCGATCGTCAAGCAGGCGCCGAACCTGTCATGGGCGGCGCGCCGCGTGTTCCTGCCGGATGAGCAGCCGCTGGCCCAGGGCGCGCTGCTGCGCCAGCCGGATCTGGCGTGGACGCTGCGACAGCTCGCAGCCCGTGGTCACAAGGGTTTCTACGACGGTCCGGTGGCCGCACGACTGCTCGCCGCGGTGGAGAAGACCGGTGGCCTGTGGACTGCGGCCGATCTGCGCCGCTATGCCGTGGTCGAGCGCGATCCGATCGAGACGGGTTTTCGCGGCTATCGCGTGATCAGTGCGCCGCCACCGTCGGCGGGCGGCATCGCGCTGGCGCAGATCTTCCAGCAGCTGGAGCTGCTGGGCTGGCGCGACGACCGTTCCGTCGCGTCCCGGCATCTGCTGGTCGAGACCCTGCGTCGCGCCTACCGCGATCGCGCCGCCTATCTCGGCGATCCGGACTTCGTGCAGATCCCGACCTATGAACTGGTGTCGCGCACCCATGCGCGCAGGCTGGCGCAGAGCATCGACGCCGCACGTGCCACGCCCAGCGCCAGCCTGCCACCGGCGAATCCGTCGCCGGAAGGCAGCGATACCACGCATCTGTCGGTACTCGACGCGCAGGGCAACCGTGTGGCGGCGACGCTGTCGATCAATTTGCCGTTCGGCTCCGGCTTCATGGCACCTGGCACCGGGGTGCTGCTGAACGACGAGATGGACGATTTTTCGACCGCGCCCGGCGTCGCCAATGCCTACGGTCTGGTTGGTTCGGTGCCCAACGAGATTGCGCCGCACAAGCGACCGCTGTCGTCGATGACGCCGACCTTTGTCGAAGGGCCCCGTGGCTTGCTGATCGTCGGCACACCCGGCGGCAGCCGCATCATCACCATGGTCGCACTTGGCGTGCTGGGCTGGATCGACGGACTCGATGCCGCCGCGGTGGCGGCCTTGCCGCGCCTGCATCATCAATATCTGCCGGACGTGCTGCAGTTCGAGCCCGGTGCGCTCGACCCCGCGCAACAGGCGGAACTGACCGCGCGCGGTCATGCGCTGTACCCGCTGACGCAGCCCTACGGCAATCTGCAGGCCGTGACCTGGGATGGCGCGGCGCAGTTGCAGGCAGCCAGCGATCCGCGGGGTGTCGGCAGCAGTCGCGTGGTGCTGACGCGCGTGCCGGCCGGCACCCGGTGATGACTCCGCGATGCTGACCGAATGGTTGCGCCTCGGTGGCCCCGCGATGTGGGCCTTGCTGCTGCTGTCGGTGGCGGCGACCACGCTGATCATCGTCAAGCTGTGGGAGTTCTATGAACTGCGCCTGCACCGCCAGGGATATGCCGCGCGCAGTCTCGATGCCTGGCAGCGCCGACAGCCGGAGCAGGCGCTCGCAGTTCTCGCCGCCGAATCGTCGCCACTGGCCAGCGTGCTGGGTTACGCACTGCGCACGCTCGGGGAGTCCGGGCTCGACGAAGTGCAGCAGCGCGAGCGTATCGCGCAGTTCGCACAGGCGCGCCTCGAAGCGATGCGCAGCTTCCTGCGGCCGCTGGAGCTGATCGCACAGCTGGCGCCGCTGCTGGGCCTGCTCGGTACGGTGCTGGGCATGATCGATGCGTTCCAGGCCTTGCAGGCCGCTGGCGCGCAGCCCGATCCGGGACTGCTGTCGGGCGGCATCTGGCAGGCTCTGCTGACCACCGCCGCGGGACTGGTGATCGCGATTCCGGTGATGGCGGCGCATGTCGGCTTCGAACGCGTGGTCGAGCGTCAGCAACTGGCGATCGAAGCGGCGCTGACTGCGTTGTTCACCACGCCGACGGCGAGCGCTGCCGCGTCCGCGCGTCATGCAGCTTGAGCGCCGCCGACGCGCGCGTCACGGGATTGCGCTGACCTCGCTGGTCGATGTGGTGTTCATCCTGCTGTTCTTCTTCATGCTCGCGGCGCGGGCACAGACCCCGGCGCAACTCGAACTGCAGCTGACGGCACCTGCCGCAGCGGCGAGCGCGGCGATTCCGGTGGTCGAGGTGCTGGGTGGCGGGCGTTTGCAGTACGGACAGCAGGTGTTCGCAGCCGATGCGCTGACCACACAGCTGGCCGGCGTGAGTGCACTGCGCCTGCGGGCGCAGCCGGGCAGCCGCTTGCAGGATCTGGTCGATGCGCTGGATGTGGCGCGCCGGGCCGGAATCAAGGCCGACTGGAGCCGCTGATGCGCCTGTCACGCCCATCGCGTCCGCCATCGCGCACCGATGCGATGTTGCCGATGATGAACGTGGTGCTGCTGTTGCTGGTGTTCATGATGCTGATGGGCGGTGTGGCCTTGGCGCCCGATCCGGTTCTGGTGCCGCGCAGCACGCAAGCCACGCCGCTCGCAGCCGATGCGGCGGTGCCGGAATTGCAGCTCGATGCGGACGGGGTGTTGCGTGATCGGGACGGCGTGGCGGTAGAGCTGGCCCGCTGGATGACACAGTCGCCGCCGCAGAGCCTGCGCCTGCACGCGGATGCACAGGCGCCGGGACCGGTCGTGGTGGGCCTGCTGCAGGCGCTGCAAGCCGCGGGCGTCAGCCGCGTGCAGCTGCTGGCCACGCAGCGCCAATGAGTGGCGCAATGACGACGATGA
>JBEBWZ010000122.1:0-10300 GCA_040391865.1 Solimonas flava | reverse complement strand
TTATTACGGCAGGTGGTCGTGCACCACGCTGCCATCGTCGGGTTTGTTGATTCCGAGGCGTAAAGCGACGGTGTCCACCATCACCTGCACATCGTCGCGGATGTAGCGCTCCTGATGTTCCTTGCGGGTTTGGGCGTTGAGTCCGGCGTGATACGGCAGGCTGTTGACGCCGTCGTCGCGCAGGCGTTCGGCCAGTTCGTCGACGCGCTTGCGGCTGAGGCAATAGACGATGCCGCTGCCGCCTTTCTGCGCCAGCGCCAGCAGTTCGGCATAGCTGCGCTGATTTTTCGGTTTGACCGCGTAGTACAGGTTGGGGCGGTTGAAGCTGGCGATATGGACCTGCGGTGCGTGCAGCGCCAGCTGCTGCACGATATCGACCCGCACGCGCTCGGTGGCGGTGGCGGTGAACGCGAAACAGGGCACATCCGGAAAGCGCTCGCGGAGACGCCGCAGCTGGCGGTATTCCGGACGGAAGTCGTGGCCCCACTCGGAGACACAGTGCGCTTCGTCGATGGTGAATCCGGACAGGCCGGGGCCGGCCAGCAGTTGCGGCAGCAGACCGTCGAGGAACTCCGGCAGCATCAGCCGCTCGGGTGCGAGGTAGAGCAGGCGGTATTCGCCGGCCAGCAGGCCGCGGATCCGCTGTGCGGCTTCAGCGGCGTCGAGGCTGGAATTCAGGAAGGTGGCGGCGATACCGTTGTCCTGCAGCTGCTGTACCTGATCCTGCATCAGCGCGATCAGCGGCGAGACCACCAGCATGATGCCGGGGCGCAGTAGCGCCGGCAGTTGAAAGCACAGCGACTTGCCGCCGCCGGTGGGCATCAGCGCGAGCAGGTCGCGGCCGGCGAGGGCGTCCTGGATCACCGCCTCCTGGCCGGGGCGGAACTGGTCGTAGCCGAACCAGCGCTTCAGCGCGAGGTGCAGCTCGGTGGCGGGAGACGTTGCAGCAGACAGGCTCATGGAGTGATCAGGAAAACAGTCGGCGCGCAGTTTCGCAGATGTGGCCGGCACACGAGCGCGGACGCGGTATTTGGCGGCGGTGTCGTCACAGTGCGTCCGCAGTCGCATAGACTGCGCGCCAGAACTCCACCGGAGCGGTATTTTGGCCGATAGCAGTGCCTATGGGGTGCTTGCGTTACTTGCCGCCGGCATCGGATTCATTTTTCTGTGGACCGATTGGGGCAGCCGTCCCAGTCGTGCGCTGGCGCTGTGCTTCATCCTGATCGGCCTGCGTGCGTTTCTGACGCCGTTCGAATTCGCCGCCAGCGGTTCCACACTCTGGCTGCTGCAGGCCTTGCTGCGCCTGGCCGAAGGCCTGGCGATCCTGTTCGGCATCGAGTGGGCGCGCCGGGTGGGGCTCAACAACACCGGTCGGCCGCGAGTGCTGGTGAATACCCTGTTCCGGGTGTCGCAGGGGCTCGCCATGATCTACGGGCTGATGAGCCTCGGCTATCTGGCGATTGCACCGGAAGCGGCCAGCAGTCATGCCGAAGGCATGTTCCGGGTGCATGCGCTGGAATGGGCGGTGTTCGCGCCGGTGCTGGGGCTGGCGATCCTGCTGGCGGCGATCGCACTGCTGGTGGTGCGGTTCACGCGGCGCGACAAGATCGAATCGATCCGGTTGCTGGCACTGGCGGCGGCTGCGCCATTTCTGCTCGGCGCGCTGGTGGTCGAGTCGTCGCTGGTGCCGATCGTGACCTCGGCCGGCCTGCTGATCTTTCTGTCGGGGTCGGTGCGCTATCTGATTGTCCAGAACCAGCGCGGGCAGGCCATGCGCCAGTTCCTGTCGCCGGAAGTGGCCAAGCTGCTGTCGACCGACGGGGTCGAAAGCGCGATGCGTCGCGAGAAGCGGACGATCAGCGTGGTGGTCTGCGATCTGCGCAATTTCACCGCGTATGCGCAGGCCCATCCCTCGGAGCAGGTGATCAGCCTGCTCGAGCGGTACTACCGTCATGTCGGCAGCGTTGCCGCGGTGCACGGCGGTACCGTCAAGGACCATGCGGGCGACGGCATCCTGATTCTGGTGGGCGCGCCGCTGCCGGATGCGGACCATGTGCGCAAGGCGGTGCGGCTGGCCCTGAATCTGAATCAGCAGTTGTCGGCGTTCCTGCGTGAGGTGGCGCCGGAGCTGGGGATCGGGATTGGTGTGGCGACCGGCGAAACCACGGTCGGTGCGATTCGCGGTGCCGGGCGTTACGAATACGTGGCGGTCGGCAGTGCGGTCAATCTGGCGTCACGACTGTGTCAACGGGCCACCGATGGCGAGGTGCTGGCCGAGCTGGCGACTGCCGAAGCATTGCAAGCCTCACCGCAGTTCGAGGCCATGCCGCAGGCGTCCGAGACGCTGAAGGGATTCAACGGCGAGGTCGCGGTATTCGCGATCCGCCAGCGCGCCAGCTCGGCCCAATAACACAACGGCGCCAAACGCCGGCGCCGTTGTGGGGTGATGCGACTTCAGGCGCCGGCCGCTGCGACGGGCGCGGGCATGGTGCGGCCCTTGCCGTGATGATGATGCCGATGCGGGTGGTGGTGACGACCGTCACCGGGATCGCGTTCGAGCATCTTGCAGGCCTTGCCGCCGGGTTCCGCGGCGCAGGCGGTTTCCAGGCGGTCGCGGTGCTGCTGTAGCCGTGCCTTGCGCTCGGCGGCACAGGCCGCCGGATCGGCTGCGCACTGTGCGCGGCGCTGCTCGAACTCGCGTTTGCGCTGCTCGCATTGCTGCGGGTCCGCAGCGCAGCGCGCAGCATGCTCGGCCTTGCGCTGCTCGAAGCGGCGCTGGCGTTCGGCGCATGATTCGGAGTTGGCCGCACACTGTTCCTTGCGCTTGGCTTCACGCTGGGCCCGGTGTTCGGCACAGGCCTCCGCGTTCTGCGCGCACCATGCACCCTGCCGCATTTCCTTGGTCGGTGAGGGGACGGGGTCAGGTACCTGCGCGAATGCCGCCGTGCTGCCGATCGCCAGCAGCAGGGCCGCCGCAAGTGTGGAACGGATACGCATCGTCGATCTCCAGAATGATCGGGCAAGACGCCCTTACCCAGAGAACAGTGACGGAGGTGCCCTGCGGTTGACGTCGGCAGGTTGCGACCCTCATCAGGCGGAATATCCATATCCGCAAAAAGTCTAGGCGCGATCTGTACAGGGCGGCAGCGGGGAAAATACGCTGCCGTCAATGGGTGTGTCGGTAGGCCCAGTGCAAAGTCCGATTCGGAGCGGGGGCGCCATGGTCACTGGAAATTCGCGATGCTTGCTGCTCGTTGCAGGTAGCTTGCTGGCGGTGCCGGCCTGGGCGACCAACGGCTACTTCTCGCACGGCTATTCGGCGGCACAGAATGCCTTGGGCGGTGCCGGGACGGCATTGACCGAGGATGCCTTGGTGACCGCGATCAACCCTGCGGGCATTGCCTGGACCGGCAATCGTGTCGACGTGAATGTCAGTGCGTTCTCGCCGGTGCGCCACTATCAGGCAGGGCCGCGTGGCGATGCGACGGCGGTTGGCCTCTTCACCATCGATGAAGGACGCATCGACAGCGACAACGAGCTGTTCTACGTGCCGGGGCTGGGTGTCAGCTGGACGATCAATGATCGCTCCAGCTGGGGCATTGCGCTGTATGGCAACGGCGGCATGAACTCGGAATACGACGGCGGCGGTGCGCGCTTCGGCCAGAACTTTGGTGTGCCGCCGTTGCTGAATCTCGAGGCGCATTGCGATGGCAGCTTGGGTGGCGGTGCGGCCCATGGCGCCGATGCGGTGGGTTTTTGCGGACAGAGCACCGCCGGTGCCAGCGTCAACCTGATGCAGCTGTTCGTGTCGCTGAGCTATGCCCGGAAGCTGGGCGAGCGGAGCGCGGTGGGCATTGCGCCGATCTTCGCCGGGCAGCGTTTTCGCGCCGACGGTCTGCAGGCATTTGCGCCGTTTTCGAACCAGCCCGACAAGGTATCGGACAACGGCTATGAGCTTTCCTACGGCTACGGAGCGCGGATCGGCGTGCTGACGGGAGCCTTGCCCGGCTTTGGTCTCGGGGCGTCTTATCAGACCCGCATCCGTATGACCGAACTCGATCGGTATGCGGGCCTGTTTGCCGAGCAGGGTGGTTTCGATATCCCGTCGACCTGGAGCATCGGCCTGTCGGCCCATGTCACCGGGCGACTGCTGCTGGCGTTCGATTACCAGCGGATCAATTTCAGCGAAGTCGCGTCGGTGGGCAATCCGCTGGACCCCAATCGCTTCGTCAACGACTGTGCCTTGCCGCGGCTGTTCCATCGCATCACCGCAGGACTGGCCGGCAGCGATGCCGCTAGCAGCGCCTGCCTAGGCGCCGATCAGGGTTCCGGGTTCGGCTGGAAGGATGTCGACGTCTACAAGCTGGGCGTGCAGTATCGGTTTGCGGCGCTGAAGCTGCGGGCCGGATACAGCCGCAACAGCGGTGCGATCGATCCCGACGAAGTGCTGTTCAACATTCTGGCGCCCGCCGTGGTCGAGCAGCATTACACCCTGGGCGTCAGCTACCAGCACTCGGCCCGTCTGGGCTTCGACCTGAGCGGCATGTATGCGCCCCGGCATCCGCTCCAGGGCCGCAATCCGCTCAGCCACGTCGAGGCCGGCAGCGCGCAGATCGTCAGCGCCGGGCTGCTGGGCGTGGGCGATATCAGCCAGGCCTTCGGCATCGACGCGGCCGATCAGCCGATCACGATCGACATGCGGCAGTGGCAGCTGACGCTGGGGATCAGTTATCGCTTCTGAGCGGCGGGCGCGGGCGGGGCCAGCCGCGAGCTTGGCCTGGGGGCGCTGGCCTTAATCCGTTCCCTGGTGTATTGTAATTTCAGAAATAACTGAAATTACAGAAAACCATGAGCGATCTGACCGAGCAGTTCATCATGCACTTCGGCGAGATGGGTTCGCGTTGGGGCATCAATCGCACGGTCGGGCAGATGTATGCGCTGCTGTTTGTCAGCCCCGAGCCCTTGTGCGCGGACGAGATGGTCGAGCGCCTCGGCATTTCCCGCTCGAATGTCAGCATGGGGCTCAAGGAACTCGACAGCTGGCAATTGCTGAAGCGCAGTTCGGTGCATGGCGATCGCCGCGAGTTTTTCAGTACGCCGGGCGATGTCTGGGAGATCTTCCGACGCCTGGCCGAGCAGCGGCATCAGCGCGAGATCGCACCGACGCTGTCGATGCTGCGCACCGCGTTGCTGGAGTCGGATGCCACGCCGGAGGATGCGCACCTGCGCGAGCGCATGCGCGAGATGCACGATCTGATCGAACTGCTGACCGGCTGGTTTCGAGAGGTCCAGAAGCTCGACCGCGGCACACTGGAGCGACTGCTGAAGCTGGGTTCCGGTGTGGTCAAGCTGCTGGAGTTGCAGGTGCGCATTACCGGTGGCGCGCCACCGCCCAAGCAACGGATCGAGCCGACACTGAGCAGCGGTCCACGGACGTTACGCGAGGTGACCAAGCATGGAAATTGAAGCTATCACGCTGGCCCGGATCCAGTTCGCTGCCAACATCAGTTTCCACATCCTGTTTCCGACGATCACCATCTCGCTCGGCTGGCTGCTGCTGTTCTTCAAGCTGAGCGCCAACCGCACCGGCGACGAGCGCTGGACTTCGCTGTACCGCTTCTGGGTCAAGATTTTCGCGCTGACCTTTGCCCTCGGCGTGGTCAGCGGCATCACCATGAGTTTCCAGTTCGGCACCAACTGGCCGGGCTACATGGAGACGGTGGGCAACATTGCGGGGCCGCTGCTGGCCTATGAAATCCTGACGGCGTTCTTCCTGGAAGCGACGTTCCTGGCGGTGATGCTGTTCGGGCAGCAGCGGGTATCGAACCGCGTGCACACGCTGGCCACCGCGATCGTCTGCTTCGGCACCACGCTGTCGGCGTTCTGGATTCTGGCGCTGAACTCGTGGATGCAGACGCCGGACGGCTATGAACTGCGCGACGGCGTCGCGCATGCGATCGATTGGTGGGCGATCGTGTTCAACCCGTCGATGCCGTATCGCCTCGCGCACATGCTGCTGGCCTCGGGCCTGACCGCCGCGTTTCTGGTCGCGGGTCTGTCGGCATACCGCCTGCTGCGCGGCAATGCGCGCCCGGATGCCGCGCTGGGGTTGAAGGTCGGCGTGTATCTCGCTGCGATCCTGATCCCGATCCAGATCTTTGTCGGCGATCTGCACGGTCTCAATACACTGAAGCACCAGCCCGCCAAGGTGGCGGCGATGGAAGGCCTCTGGGAGACCTCGCGCGGCGTGCCGCTGCTGCTGTTCGCACTGCCGGATGAACAGGCGCGCGAGAACCGTTACGAATTGAAGGTGCCGCGGCTGGCGTCGCTGATCCTGACCCATGAGCTGGATGGTGAAGTGCGTGGGCTCAACGAGTTCGAGGGTGAGCATCCGCGCGTGGCGCCGGTGTTCTGGGCGTTCCGGATCATGGTCGGCGTCGGCATGCTGATGCTGGCGCTCAGTTTCATCGGCGCGTACACGCTGTGGCGCCGGCAGCGCTTGCCGCCACTGCTGTTGCGGGGCTTCCTGGCGATGAGCTTCTCCGGCTGGGCGGCGCTGCTGGCAGGCTGGTACACCACCGAGATCGGACGTCAGCCGTGGCTGGTGCAGGGCATTCTCAAGACCGCGGATGCCGCGGCACCGAACGTCGGTGCCGGACTGATCTGGACCTCGCTGGCGATGTATATCGCGCTCTACATTCTGCTGATCACCGCCTACATCTCGGTGGTGTTCTATCTGGCCCGCAAGGTGGACAGTGACGGACTGCCGGCACATGCCACCTCGCCCTATCAGGAGCTTTCGTCATGATCCCTGTCGAACTTTCGGGGCCGGCATTCTGGCTGCCGCTGGTGTTCATGGGCCTGATGGGTCTGTCGATGCTGCTGTATGTGGTGCTCGACGGTTACGACCTGGGTGTGGGCATCCTGTTGCCGTGGGCGGGGCGCAATGACGAGGAGCGCGATCTGATGATCGCGTCGATCGGCCCGTTCTGGGATGCCAACGAAACCTGGCTGGTGCTCGGCGTCGGCATCCTGCTGGTGGCGTTTCCCTACGCGCACGGTGTGATCCTGAGTGCGCTGTACCTGCCGGTGGCGGTGATGCTCGCCGGCTTGACGCTGCGCGGTGTCGCGTTCGAATTCCGCGTCAAGGGGCGCAGCCATCACAAGCCGCTGTGGGATCGCGCATTCTTCCTGGGCAGCCTGATTGCGGCCATGTCCCAGGGTGTGATGCTGGGGCAGCTGGTCACCGGCTTTTCAGGGACGGCCTGGGCCTGGCTGTTCTCGTTTGCGATCGGTCTCGGCCTTGCCGGCGGCTATGTGCTGCTCGGTGCGGGCTGGCTGATCATGAAGACTGCCGGCGCGCTGCAGCACCGCGCGGTGGTCTACGGCCGCCGCGCCCTGTTCTTCACCGCCGGCGGCATTGCCGGCGTGTCGATCGCCACGCCGCTGATCAGTCCGCGCATTTTCGAGAAATGGTTCTCGCTCGATACCTTCTTTGCCCTGCTGCCGATTCCCTTGATGAGCATCGCGCTGGTGATTCTGCTGGCGATCTTCTTCTCGCGGCTGGCGGACGACGCGCGCAGCGAAAACGCCTTCGGCCTGTCGCGCTGGAGCTGGAGTCCGTTTGCCGGCGCGGTGACGCTGTTCGTGCTTGCGTTCCTGGGGCTGGCCTACAGTCTGTTCCCGTATCTGGTGCTCGATCGCATCACCGTGTGGAGCGCCGCCAGCGCTCCGGAATCGCTGCAGATCATCCTCTGGGGCGCGGTGGTGGTGGTGCCGACGATCTTCCTCTACACGGTCTTCGTCTATCGCGTGTTTTGGGGCAAGGCCGAAGCCCTGAGCTACCAGTAGAAAAGGGGGGGCGTAGCGCGTGGCGCTACGCCCAGCTGACCACCACCTTGCGCGGGCCCTGATACGGCAGACGTCCGTGGCCGGTGGAGCGGTTGTCGATCGCGACCACATCGCCCTGCTGCCACGGCACGATGGCGAGGTTGCGCCAGATCGCATCGCGTACCGCATCCATATCGGCATCGCTGATCTCGGTGCCGTCGACCCAGGTGACGTGCATCGCCTGGTCCTCGGCATTCAGGCGCAGTCGTTTCCAGCGCACCAGCAGCGACGAGAACAGCCACAGGCCGACATGGCGCAGTGAAGGGCGCAGTCTGGCAATGCGCCGGAACTCGCCCGGTGCCGCCGACAGATGGAACACCTGCGCGTGGTTGAACCAGACCGGCTCTCCGGTTTCCGGATGCGGCTGCGTGGCATCGTGCTCGCTGATCAGTGCGAGGCCATCATTGTTCTTCCACACCACCTGAAACCCCTCGCGCGCGGCGATCGCTTCCACCTGAGTCCTGTCGGTAGTCCCGAACATGTCGTCCCAGCGTTTCAGCTGGAACAGATCCTTGCCGCTTTGGTTGGGGCCGCTGTAGTTGCGGATGATGCGGATGCGACGGCTGGCGAAGCGTTCGCGCACGCCGGGCGCGAGGTCGCGCCAGACCTTGCGGAAATCGACCAGCGGCGTTTCGCCGGAACCCGCCTGCGGGGCAACCAGGCAGGAGAAAAAGATCCTTCGTGGCGGGTGCCGGGTGAAGGTCATCTCGCAGTGTTCTGGGATCGGGTAGTAGCCGGGCAGCTCGCTGGCGGAGAACACATAGCCGCCCGGTTTCACGGCATCGCGCGGCGAGGTGCCGAGATAATCGTTCTTGAGGTCCGGGTCCACCGCGCGCGCGATGGTTTCAAAATCGTCGGCGGTGCCGACGCCAAAACCGCGGAACAGCAGCGCACCGTGCTGCAGCAGCCGGCTGCTGATCCAGTCGCCGTTGTCGCGCAACCAGGCACCGAGTTCCGTGGCGGTACGCGCCTGTCCCGGTGTCACCAGCAGCGGCGTCTCTGCCGCTGCGCCCGGTACGGTGCCGATGTTCACGGCCAGTGCTGCGGTGTTGCTGTTCATGATGATCCCCCCGGATGTGTTTTTATGATTGGAAAATCGACGTGCTCAGGTGCGGCGTTCGGCGTCCAGTTCCGCCTCGTGCTGTGCGACGGCTGCACGCAGTTGCGTCAGGTTCTGGCGCAGCATGTCGGCCACCAGAGCGTCGCTGCGCGGATCCTTCAGCACCTGCTCGACCACACGCAGCGCGGCGCTGATGACGCCCTCCACGATGTCGTTGTAGAACGGCATGCGCGACAGGCGGCCGGTCTGGTGATCCTCACGCAGCTTTTCCAGGATCATGCCCCGCAACTGATCCTGATTCTCCTCCAGCGCGCGCGAGATGTTCTGCGTGTACTTGCCCTTGCCGAGCACCACCGCCACTTCGTCGAGCACCGCCACGGTGACCGCGCCGCTGATCGACTGGACGATGCTGTTCTTGAAGCGATTGACCAGCAGATAGGTGAAGTCGTCGCCGAAGGCACGGTCTGCGGCGAAACCGAAGCGCGACAGCAGCACCACGATGCGGATCACCCGGAACAGGCGGAAGCCGCGGATCGCCGGGTGTGCGATCGGGATCATGCCGAGAATCTCGTACCAGTTGCGCCAGACGAAATCCGGCTCCCAGTTCGCGCGCGACCAGCGCCACAGAAACTCCATCAGGAAGATGCCGCAGATCACATAGTCGGCAGTCAGGATCAGCGCGCGCGTTTCCTCGGCAACCGGCCACCAGGTTTCGTAGCAGAGCAGGGCGATCGACGCGAGGGCCAGGATCAGCATCAACCAGTCCAGCGGACTGATGCGGCGCAGGGTCTTGGTGATCGGGGCGTTCATCGTCGGGAAGGATACGTCAGGGCATCTCGCCAATGCCGGCCGGGAGGGATTTTTCCCATTGGAGAACACACGCGATGTTCACGACCGGCTATGAAAATGACATTTGGTTCTAAGGCCGCAATATAGCGCCTGCCTGCCTACCATGAGCGTCGCGTTCGATGCCGGACTGGAGCGCGGTCCGCGCCGGTTCCGATGAGGAGTCGGCCCGTCTTTGTCGCAGCAGGGTGATATCCGATGACCGCCTCAAAAAGCTTCCCGTCTCCGGCTGCGCAAGCGGCGCCGCTGCGACAGCAAGCGCCGCGGCGCCTGGGGGTGTTGCCAGACCCGTCCAGACCCGCTGACTTTGCGCAGCGCTGGTTGCGGCCTCGGGCCAGGGACGGGATGGCGGCGCCTCAGACTGGCTGGCGCCTGCAGCCCGGCGACTTCCTGTGCTGAGGAGCAATGTTAAGTCGGGGGCGATGCGCCGCGGCCCTGCTGCAGTCTCGTGGTGACCCAGGCCCCGGACAGCATCGCGGCGACGACCACCACGGCGCTCCAGTG
>JBEBWZ010000121.1:0-10325 GCA_040391865.1 Solimonas flava | reverse complement strand
TGGGGGCGTGCAGGGATTGCAGGATCAGTTCGAGAGACTGACTCGGGTCGAGGCGGATGCCGGGGCCGCGGACCTGGCGCAGAATGGCCATCCAATGCCGCCGCCGGGCTGCGGCTAATCGGTTTGAGGTAGGCGCGCTGGCGGTGGCAGGCGTAAACATCGAGGCACTCACGCAGAAACACGCATATAACAGGGCTCCCTTAGCGGTGAAAGAGGAGCCCGGAATGGCAAGGCGGTGCCCGCGGCAAGCGTCGCGGTGCAGCGGATATCAATCAGTCTGAGGAGATCTGAGCGATGCGTTCCATCATGGGCCCGAGTCTGGTGCTGGCTTTGAGTATGGTTGCGACGCCGTTGGCGGCAAAAGTCTCTGCGGAAGAGGCGGCAAAACTCGATGGTCCGGAGATGACCTGTTCCGGCGCCGAGCGCGGCGGCAGTGCCAGCGGCATTCCCGCCTATACCGGAAAATTCGTTGGCACCTGGCCGGGGATGCGCAAGAAGTTCGGCTATGAGCCGGGGCCCTATGCTAGCGAGAAGCCGCAGTTCTCGATCACCGCGCAGAACATGGCCAAGTACGCCGACAAGCTGACCGAAGGTCAGAAGGCGCTGCTGAGCAAGTATCCGCAGAACTACCGCATGGACATCTACCCCAGTCACCGCGACTTCGGTTCGCCGGCCTGGGTCTGCGAGGCCACCAAGAAGAACGCGCTGAATGCGGTGTTTGTCGACGACAACCAGGGGATCGATGCCCTGGGCGGCGCGCCCGCATTTCCGATTCCCAAAAGTGGTCTCGAAGCGATCTGGGCCTCGAAGAGTGCGTATCGCGCCTATACCGAAAAAATGACCGGTGACATCGCCAACGTCTACGGCAATGGCAGCATCTCCTGGGGCCGCAACAAGTTCATGACCATGAACCTTATGAATCGACCGGCCAAGGAGCGCCCGCATACCTCGGAGAAGATCAACGCGCACTTCTACAGCGGCTATCTGCTGCCGGAGCGTGATCGCGGTTTCGTCGCGGTCGGGTTCCAGGTCAACAATTACAAGGACGGCTCGACGCAGGCCTGGCAGTACATTCCCGGTACCCGGCGCGTGCGTCAGGCGCCGGAGGTGGGCTACGACTATCCGGTGCCGCCAGCGGGCCTGCACACCACCGACGAGGACTACGGGTTCAACGGTGCCACCGACCGCTACACCTGGAAGCTGATCGGCAAGAAGGAAATGTATGTGCCGTATCACAACTTCCGGATCAACGACCCGTCGCTGAAATACAGCGATATCGTCAAGCCCGGCAGCATCAATCCCGACTATGTGCGCTACGAGTTGCACCGGGTCTGGGTGGTGCAGGCGGAGCTGAAGCCCGGTGTGCGTCATGTCTATGCCAAGCGCACGATCTATATCGACGAAGACAGCTGGCAGATCCTGACCGCGGATCACTACGACGGGCGTGGCAATCTGTGGCGCGTGCCGATGATCCTGTATTTCTATTCGCAGGAATCGGCTGCACATCATCGTGGCGTGCAGGTGTTCCACGATCTGACCGCCGGTGCGTACGAGGCCACTAACCTGCTCAACGAGCGCCGTGAGGAAGACTGGTGGCGCATCAACACGCCGATGAATCCGGGGCAGTTCTCGCCCGAAGCGGCTTCGCGTGCCGGCCGTTGAAGTCGCAGGAGTTCTGATCACAGGGACATGAAATGAGCGCCGTCGCCGATCTGCGCGATGCGCAACCGCAGGTGCAGGCTGCTTTCCAGCGCATTGCCGCACTGGCGCCGGCGATGGCGCAGAGCAATGCGGCACAGCGGATCGCCAGGATTCAGCGGCTGATGGCGACGGTGCTCAAGTATCGCCAGGAGATCTACGAAACCGGTCGACTGGAGCGTGGCCTCACGCCCCCGGACCTGGACGGCGAGCTGGTGATGCTCAAGTTCGAGGCCGAGTTCATCGCACGCCACCTGGGTGACTGGATGGCGCCTAGGCGCGCACCGCCGTCGCTGATGACCCTGGGCAAGAAGTGCTACATCCACTACGAGGCCAAGGGCCGCGTGCTGGTATTGCCGAGCTGGAACGCACCGTACGTGATCGGCCTGCTGCCGGTGTTCGGCGCGATCGCCGGCGGCAATGCGGTGATTCTGAAACCGTCGGAACTGGCGCCGCATTCGTCGGCTCTGATGGCGCGCATCGTCGCCGAAGCGTTGCCGCAGGGCGAGGTCACGGTGGTGGAGGGCGGCGCGGAATCCGCGCAGGCGTTGCTGGCCCGTCCGTTCAATCACATCTTCTATATCGGCAACAATACGGTCGGACGCTACGTGATGAAGGTGGCGGCCGATCATTTCGCGTCGGTGACGCTGGAGATGGGCGGCAAGAATCCGTCGATCGTCACCGCCAGTGCCGATGTCGAGGACGCCGCGCTGAAAACCGCCTGGGGGCGCATGTGCAATGCCGGTCAGGCCTGCATCGCGCCGGACTACGTGCTGGTGCACGAGTCGGTGGCGCAGCGTTTCAGCGAGGCGCTGGTCCGGGAAATCGCGGCGATGTACAACCCGCGCGGCGAGGGCTTCGACAGGAATCCGGAGTTTCCGCGGATCATCAACGCACGCCACTTCGAGCGGATCAAGGGCTTGATCGAGGATGCCCGCGCCAAGGGGGCGAAGATTCTTTGCGGCGGCGAGTATCAGGCGGAGCAGCGGTACATCGCGCCGACCGTGATCAGCGACGTGAGCGACGACATGAAGCTGATGCAGGAAGAAATTTTCGGCCCGGTGATTGCGCTGATCCCGTTCAGGAGCAGCGAACAAGTCATCCGGAGAATCGCCGCGCACGACAAGCCGCTGGCGCTGTATGTATTCTCGAAGGATCGCGCCGAGGCGGAGTTCTATATCCGCAACACCACCGCCGGCAGCTCGGTGATCAACCACAACGTGATCCAGTCCGGCACCAATCCCCATCTGCCGTTCGGCGGCGTCAACAGCAGCGGCATCGGGCGCATGGTCGGCTGGCACACGTTCAACGAGTGTTCGAATGCCCGTGCGGTGGTTGAAGAGGGCCCGCCGCTGATCGATCCGCGCAGCCTGCTGCCGCCGCTCACCGACAAATACAAGCGCCAGCTGCAACAGCTGCTCGACGGCAAGCCGGTACCGCCGGCGATGGTGCGCATGATCGATGCGCTGATGCGCTTCGCAGGACAGTTCAAACGCTGACCACGCGGCCGACTCACCCAAATGAATCAGGCAGATGCCGGATGTGCGCGGCTATCGTAGGCTCAGGATCCGCGTACCCGCTGCGCGGCCACGATAACGACAGGGCTTACGACGGAAATCACCATGACCGCACCTACCGACACCGCGCCGGCGGCACCTGCTGCGCCCAAGCCGACGCGCATTGCGCCGATCGTCACGCTGGACGCGAAGACCTTCTGGGAGGCGGCTGACCAGGAGAAATTCATCGGCCAGAAGTGCGGTGACTGCGGCAAGTTCACCTTTCCGCCGCGGCCGATGTGCCCGCATTGCCACAGCCTCAACCGCCAGGATGTCGAACTGTCCGGCAAGGGCACGGTGCATTCCTGGACCATTCCGCGCCACCCGCATCCGTTCGGGTTCAAGGAATCGCCGATCGTGGCCGTGATCCAGCTGGCCGAAGGCACGCGCATGGTCTCGAATCTGGTCGGCGTCGCCTATGACGCGGTACAGCAGGATATGGAGGTCGAGGTCACCTTCGAGCCGACGATGAACAATCACAAGGTGCCGGTGTTCAAACCGCGCGCCCAATAAGAGAATCAGATCCATGGCACGTCAATTCACCGAAGCCGCCATCGCCGGCATCGGCCAGACCGAGTTCTCCAAGGCCTCCGGCCGCAGCGAACTGCAGCTGGCCGCCGAATGCTCGCTCGCAGCCTGTCAGGACGCCGGCATCAGCCCGCACGACATCGACGGCATGATCACCTTCACCATCGACAACAGCGACGAGGTCAATCTCGCGCGCTGCCTCGGCGTGAAGGACCTGGCCTACACCACGCGCATCCCCGGCGGTGGCGCCGCGGCGGCCGCGACGATCTACCAGGCGATGGCGATGGTCAACGCCGGCCTCTGCAACAACGTGCTGATCTGGCGCGCGATGAACGAGCGCAGCCAGTACCGCTTCGGTCAGAATCCGCAGGCGCAGCAGATGTCCTACCAGTCGGGCAACGGCACCGGCTCGCTGCTGTGGTGCGTGCCCTATGGCGCGATGACGCCGGCCAGCTGGGGCGCCCTGCAGGCGCAGCGCTATATGCACAAGTACGGCGTCACCAACCGCGACCTCGGCCATATCGCTGTGCAGCAGCGCAAGTATGCTGCCACCAATCCGAACGCCTGGTTCTACCAGAAGCCGATCACGCTGGAAGATCACCAGAACTCGAAGTGGATCCAGGAGCCGTGGCTGCGCCTGCTCGACTGCTGCCAGGAGAGCGACGGCGGCGTTGCCATCCTGGTCACCAGCCTGGAGCGCGCGCGCGACCTCAAGCAGAAGCCGGTGCGCATCCTCGGCGCCGCGCAGTCGATCCCGTACAACGTCGAAGTGATTTCCAACTATTACCACGACGACCTCAGTGTGATGCCGGAAGCGCAGGGAGTTGCCAAGCGCCTGTGGCAGCAGACCGGACTGCGTCCCACCGACATGCAGGCGGCGATGATCTACGACGCCTTCACGCCGCACGTGCTGCTGCAGCTGGAAGCCTTCGGCTTCTGCAAGCCGGGCGAGGCCGCGGGTTTCGTGAAGTCCGGCGGCATGGCGATCGACGGCCAGTTGCCGGTCAATACCAACGGCGGACTGACCGGCGAGGCCTACATCCACGGCATGAACAGCATGGCTGAAGGTGTGCGCCAGATTCGCGGGACCTCGCCGAACCAGGTGTCGCGCGTGCAGAACGTGCTGATCTCGTCCGGCATGGCCGGCGCGATCCTGGCGAAGGACTGAAGGGAGATTTCCCTCTCCCCCAGACCTGGGGGAGAGGGTGAGGGGGCGTCGCTGGTCCGGATGCTCGATCTGGCAACCCCTCACCCCAACCCTCTCCCCATGTTCATGGGGAGAGGGGGTACCTTGGTGACGACGATGACCCATGTAATTCACCTCAAGCTGGACACCGGCATCGAGCTGCCCGGCGAAGCGCCGCTGCAGATCGGTGCCTCGGTCTGGCTGCCGGCGCAACCGGTGCAGGCGATTGCGCTGCTGCTCTGCCTGCCGGGCGGCAACATGAATCGGCGCTATTACGATCTGCGCCCGGACGACGGCGACGAGAGCTTCTCGTTTGCGGCACAGATGACTGCGCGTGGCTATATCGTCGCGGCGCTGGATCATCTGGGCCTGGGCGACAGCAGCAAGCCCGAAGACGGTTGGCAGTTGACGCCGGAACTGTTGGTGCAGGCCAACGCCAAGGCCACGGCGGAGTTGCAGACGCGGCTGCGCGAGGGGCGTTTGGCGGAAGAGGTTCCGGCGCTGCCGCCGCTGCGCAGTATCGGCGTCGGTCATTCGATGGGTGCGATGCTGACGATCCTGCAGCAGCAGTTGGCGCGGCAGCATGTGGCGCTGGCGCTGCTGGGGTTTTCGACGCGCGGTCTGCCGGAGTACGCGCCGCCGGCGGTGAAGGATGCGACCGATCCGCTGGCGCTGCGGCCGCAGCTGGTCGAACTGGCGCGACGCATGTTCGGCACGCCGTATCCGGTGATCCATAGCGCCAACCGCAGCGGCAACAACAGCGAACTGTTTGGCAGCAAGCGTGCTGACTCTAAGGGCGTCGCCGCGCTGAAGGCGGCCACTGACTGCATGCTGCCGGTGCCGGCGCTGATGTCGATGGTGCCGGGCAATGTCGCGCCGGAAGCGGCGAGCATCGATGTGCCGCTGTTTCTCGGCCTCGGTGCGCGCGATATGGTCGGGCCTACGCATCAGGTGCCGGCGGCGTTTCCGCGCTGTGCCGACCTGAGTTTTCTGGTGTTGCCGGAGACCGGCCACAGCCATTTCCTGTTCCCGACGCGGATGCAGTTGTTCGAGCGTCTGGCGCTGTGGGGGCATATGGTCGCGGCGCCGGGCTGAAGTACAAACCGGTGGCTGAGCGACGCGACTCGTACAAGTGGACGGGGAAGCGCGCCGCGCGCTGGCTTAAAGTCGGCACTCGTCCGGGGCTGTCGTGATCCGAGGATCGCCGTTCCGGAAACAGAATCCATTGATCCAGCGGGAGAAATACACGATGGCAACCCCTCTCAAAGCAGGCGGACGTTTCAAGAGCGCAGTCAGCGATACGCAGGTGATGGTGGTGAAAGCCCCGGCCGGCGAGCATGAGTTGCGCTGCGGTGGTGTCGAGATGATCGCGCCGACCGCGACTGCGCCGGCAGAAGTGCAGCTCGATCCGGCCGACGCCGGTGAGGCGCTGATCGGCAAGCGCTATGTCAACGAGGACGAATCGCTGGAGCTGCTGTGCACCAAGGGCGGCAAGGGCGCGTTGGTGTTCAACGGCATGCCGCTGGAGATCAAGCAGGCCAAGCAGTTGCCGTCGTCGGACTGATTGAAAGACGGGAATCGGGAGTCGGGAATGGGGAGTCTTAGCGACGCACGCGACAGACCCTTTCCGGATTTTTCGATGCCCGATTAGCGATTCCCCATTTCCGGCCTCCCATGAATATTTCAACCATCCTCGATATGGCCGCCGAAGCCTTTGGCGACCGTATTGGTGTCGTCTGCGGCGAGCAAAGGCTCAGCTATGCCGAGTTGCGCGAGCGCGCGTATGCCGCGGCGCATGCGATCAAGGCCAGTGGTGCGCAGTACGTCGCGATGCTCGATGTCACCAGCCCGGCGGCGCCGATCGCGATCTTTGCGGCGGCCTATGCCGGCTTGCCCTATGTGCCGCTGAACTATCGACTGACCCGGCCGGAGATCAACGAGTTGATTGCGCGCGTTACGCCGGCGTACCTGATCGTCGGTGCCGAATATCGCGCCCTGGTCGAGCCGCGGGACGGTTTGCAGCTGATCGATCGCGAGGCATTCCTGGCCTTGTCGTCGCCGCCCGATGCCGAGCCGCCGCTGCCGGAGGAAGATCCGCGTGCGGTAGCGGTGCAGCTGTTCACCAGCGGCACCACCGGCAAGCCCAAGGCTGCGATCCTGCGCCACGAGAACCTGATGTCCTACATCATGGGCACCGTCGAATTCGCTTCGGCCGAAGAAGACGATGCGATCGTGGTGACCGTGCCGCCGTATCACATCGCCGGGATCTCGGCGGTGCTCAGCTCGACCTACGCCTGCCGACGCATGGTGCAGCTGGAGAATTTCGAACCACGCGCCTGGTTGCACGCGGTGCGCAGCGAGCGTGTCAGCAACGCCTTCCTGGTGCCGACCATGCTCAGTCGCGTGGTCGAGCATCTGGTCGCCAGCAACGAAGCACCGGACATGCCGGCCCTGCGGGCGCTGGCCTACGGCGGCGGCAAGATGCCGCTGACCACCATCCAGAAAGCGATGGAGTTGTTTCCCGGCGTCGATTTCACCAACGCTTACGGTCTGACCGAAACCAGTTCGACGATTGCGGTGCTGGGGCCGGAGGATCATCGCGCGGCGCTGGCCAGTGACGATCCGCAGGTTCGCCGCCGGCTGGGTTCGGTCGGCAAGCCCGGGGCCGTGGAAATCCAGATCCGCGACGACGATGGCGCGGTGCTCGGTGCCGAGGACGCGGGCCTGGTGTTCGTGCGTGGACCGCAGGTGTCGGGCGAGTATCTGTCGCTGGGCAGTCAGCTCGATGCCGATGGCTGGTTCCCGACCAAGGATCGTGGTTATCTCGATGCCGAGGGGTATCTGTTCCTCGATGGTCGCGCCGACGACGTGATCGTGCGCGGTGGCGAGAACATATCGCCCGGCGAGATCGAGGATGTGCTGCTGTCGCACCCGGCAGTGGCCGATTGCGCCTGCGTGGCCATGCCGGACGAGCAGTGGGGCGAAGGCGTGGCCGCTGCGATCGTGCTGAAGCCCGGTGCGGCGCCGGCAGTCGCCGAGTTGCAGGAACTGGTCAAGGGCAAGCTGCGGTCTTCGCGCGTCCCACAGAAGATCGTGTTCAAGGAGGCCTTGCCGTACAACGAAACCGGCAAGGTGTTGCGTCGCGTGATCCGTCAGGAATTCGTCTGAATACGATGTGAGCGCCCAGTCCGCCATCCAATTCGTCCGCCGCCGTCTTCGGTTCGCACCGTTGCTGGCGGCGTTGTTGCTGCTGGCCTGCTCGGCCTCCGAAGCACCCGTGAACCCGGTGTGGGGCGGCATAGTGCCGGTGCCGCAGGTGACCGGGCCGATCGGCAGCGCCGGCCTGCGCGGCCACGCGCTGTGGGACAGCTGGTACGAACTGAGCGATCTGGGCTACGCGGAGGAGGAGTATTTCGTCTCCGGCACTGCCCGGCGCCACGGTGATCCGGCGCAGACCGCGCCTTACACCACCCGCATCATCGTGCGCCGACCGACCGATCCGATGCGCTTCAACGGCACCGTGATCCTCGATTGGGTCAACGTCACCGCGCAGTTCGAGAATGCGGTCGATACGCTGGAAGCGCATGAGCTGTTCCATCGTGACGGCTATGCCTACATCCACGTCAGTGCGCAGGCGGCGGGCCTGTGCTGTCTGCCGTTGCTGACGCCCAAACTCTGGGACCCGGTACGTTACGCGGCGCTCGAACACCCCGGCGACGACTACGCCTTCGACATCTTTTCGCAGATCGCGCAAGCGATGAAGCGACCGCCGGAGGTCGATCCGATGGCCGGGCTGCCGGTGCGGCGCGTGATCGCCGTCGGCCAGTCGCAGTCGGGCACGCGGCTGCGGGATTACCTGATCGAGGTACAGCCGCAGGCGCGCATCATCGACGCGTTTCTGGTGCATGCGGATGGCAGCGGCGAGAAATCCTATCCTGCCGATCCGGTGGTGCCGGTGATCCAGTTGCTGAGCGAGCGCGAAGCGACGCCGGAACCCGCCAACGTCACTCACAACTACCGACTGTGGGAGATTGCCGGCGCGGCGCATCAGGATTTCTGGATTGGCGTGCATCAAGTCCAGGGGCAGGCGCTGCGCGCGGTCGGCAGTCTGCGGTTGCCGGCGACGGCGGATGCGGCGCTGCACGCGCAGGCCGGCAACTACGGCGAGCGCTTCGATCCCGGACAGTTCGTCTGCGTGGTGGAAGGGACGCAATTCCCGCTGCGCTACGCGGTGATGGCGGCGATCCACCATCTCGACCGCTGGCTGCGCACAGGCGTAGCGCCACCGCAGGGCGCACGCTTTCAGTTCGATGCCAATGGCTCGCTGGCGCGCGATGCCGACAGCAATGCGCTCGGGGGCATTCGTCTGCCGCCGATCGAGGTGCCGGTGGCGCAGTACCGCTCGGATCTCTGCGGTCTCGGCGGGATCACCATTCCGTTCACGGCGTTGGAGTTGCAAAGGCGCTATCCGACACATGGTGACTACTATTGCCGGATGAAGGCTTCGGCGGCGCAGGCACGGCAGCAGGGCTACATGCTGCCACCCGATGTCGACGATCTGATGCAGCGCGTCGAGAACGCCGCCAGTCGCTGGCAGCGAGCGGGCGAGCGTGATTGCTGATTGTTATTGCGGTTCCGATCCAGGAGATTTCATGTTCACCATCGACAAGACGCTGGAAATCGACGCCCCCGTCGACGTGGTCTGGGAGGTCCTCACCGATTTCGCGCGCTATGGCGAATGGAATCCGTTCGTGCCGGTGGCACGCTGCGAACTGAAACCGGGTGGCGAGATCGAGATGCAGGTGAAGCTGCGTGACAAGGCGCAGTTCCAGCGCGAGTTCGTCAATGCGGTGCAGCCGGGCAGCAGCTTGAAGCCGGTGCCGCTGGGCGCACTGCGCAGTCTGCGGGTGCAGACGCTCCAGGCCATCGACGGCCAGCGCACCCGCTATGTCTCCCACTTCGAGATCGCCGGTTGGCTGCAGCCGCTGGTGACCGCCATCTTCGGTGCCGGGATGCAGCGCGGATTTGCCGGGATGAGCGATGGCCTCAAGCGCCGCGCCGAAGCCCTGCAGCGGCAACGTCAGGGGGCTTGACGCGGTAAGCCGTTCGATTTTTTCAGTACGCAGTGCGCCAGTCTGGTGCCGGATGCAGGTACCCGGTGCGAGTCGAATCTGCTGTACTGCGCGCCATGTCCGCACCCGACACCGCCGTCCTCCACGCCGCCAATCATTACGCCGCCCGCCTGCTGCGCGAGCTGGGCGCGCCGGCGCGCATCGTGTCGTCGCTGTTGCCGGAGCATCCGGCGCAGACCGCGGCGCGCAGCGGCCTGATGATGCTGACGGGCGACGCACACACGC
>JBEBWZ010000120.1:0-10345 GCA_040391865.1 Solimonas flava | reverse complement strand
TCCTTCGTCATGCCTCCTTCGGCCAGCTGAGGAGCCTCACCCGTGACGACTGCCACTCCCGATCTCCTGCGCTCGCGCCTGTCCACCTACCTGCTGCGTCTGCTGCCGGGCACAGCGCAGGAAAGCCGGCGCCTGCAGTTGCAGCAGCAACTGCCGCTGGAGACCGCCAACAGCGACGCGACCTTCACCGCCTTGCAGAAGTCCCTGGCGGACAACGCCGATCTCGATCCGCAACAGGCACTGCTGGCCTCGACCGAGGCACGGCTGCGCGCCGGCTTCGGCAGCGCACGCAAGGGCGATCCGCATCTCGGCACGGTGCTGCAGCGCGATGCCGGCGGCAACGCCGTGCTGGTGACCACCCCGCCGCTGACGCGCGCGTCGATGACGCCGCTGCCCTGGGACAACAACCTGCTGTTGCGCGGCTGGCGTGCGCTGCGCGCCCGCCTGTTCGGCGAGGTCCATCAGACCACGATGCGCGCGCGCGACGCCGCGGCCTCGACGCCACCCAAACGCGCGACACCCTGGCGCATCGCCGGCTCGATCCGGCGCTACACGCTCACCGCGCTGATCCTGATCCAGACCTACTACGCCACCTACCTGATG
The DNA here is from genome assembly GCA_040391865.1 of Solimonas flava. GTDB lineage: Bacteria > Pseudomonadota > Gammaproteobacteria > Nevskiales > Nevskiaceae > Solimonas. The sequence goes on along the minus strand of JBEBWZ010000120.1, from coordinate 9,742 downwards.
ACCGCGGTGCTGCCGTTCCAGGGGCGCCACTATCTGGAGATCGCGATCCTGGTGATCTACGCGATCCTGTTCGCGTGGATCTCCGCCGGCTTCTGGACTGCGCTGCTGGGTTTCCTGGTGCTGGTGACCGGCCGCGACCGCCACGCGATCTCGGCCACCGCCGCCGAGGATGTCCCGATTGCCGCCGAAGCGCGCACCGCGATCCTGGTGCCGATCTGCAACGAGGACGTGGCGCGCGTGTTCGCCGGCGTGCGTGCCACCTGGGACTCGCTGGGCCGCTCCGGTGTGCGCCAGCAGTTCGACCTCTACATCCTCAGCGACTCCAACCAGGCCGATGCCCGGGTGCAGGAAGTGGCGGCATGGATGCAGCTGTGCCGCGATGTCGACGGCTTCGGCCGCATCTTCTACCGCCGCCGCCAGCACCGCATCAAGCGCAAGTCCGGCAACATCGCCGACTGGTGCCGCCGCTGGGGCAGCAAATACCGCTACATGGTGATCCTCGACGCCGACAGCGTGATGTCGGGCAGCTGTCTCAAGCGCCTGATGCAGCTGATGGAGGCCAACCCCACCGCCGGCATCATCCAGACCGCGCCGCGCGCCGCCGGCCGCGAGACCCTGTACGCACGCATCCAGCAGTTCGCCACCCGCGTCTACGGCCCGCTGTTCACCTCCGGCCTGCACTTCTGGCAGCTGGGCGAATCGCACTACTGGGGTCACAACGCGATCCTGCGCGTGGCGCCATTCATGGAGCATTGCGCACTCGGCAGCCTGCCCGGCAAGGGCGCGCTGTCCGGCGCGATCATGTCGCATGATTTTGTCGAAGCGGCGCTGATGCGCCGTGCCGGCTGGGCGGTGTGGATCGCCTACGACCTGCCCGGCTCCTACGAGGAAATGCCGCCGACCCTGCTCGACGAACTCAAGCGCGACCAGCGCTGGTGCCAGGGCAACCTGCAGAACTTCCGCCTGTTCTTCACCCGCGGCCTGCACCCGGCGCACCGCGCCGTGTTCATGACCGGGGTCATGGCCTATCTCTCGGCGCCGCTGTGGTTCCTGTTCCTGGTGCTGTCGACGGCGCTGCTGGCAGTGTTCCAGCTGACCGAGCCGCAGTACTTCACCCAGCCCTACCAGCTGTTCCCGACCTGGCCGCAATGGAAACCGGAGTGGGCGATCAGCCTGTTCGGCGGCACCATGCTGCTGCTGTTCCTGCCCAAGATCCTGTCGGTGCTGCTGCTGTTGCTGCAACGGCGCGGCTCGAAACCCTATGGCGGCCCGCTGCGCCTGATCGGCAGCCTGTTCCTGGAAATGCTGTTCTCGGCAGCACTGGCACCGGTGCGCATGCTGTTCCACGCGCGCTACGTGCTCGGCGCGCTCGCCGGCTTTGCCGTGCAGTGGAAATCGCCGCCGCGCGAGGACGCCGCCACGCCGTGGAGCCAGGCCATCATCCATCACGGTGCCGGCACCCTGCTCGGCCTGTTCTGGCTGGCGCTGGTGTACTGGCTCAATCCGCAATTCCTGTGGTGGCTGATTCCGGTGGCGGGCGCACTGGTGATCGCGATTCCGCTCTCGGTCTGGAGTTCCCGCGCCAGGCTCGGCCGCTGGTTGCGCGCGCGCCGCCTGTTCCTGATTCCGGAGGAATCGCTGCCGCCGCGCGAGCTGCGCTGGCTCAAGGCCGGCCTGCGCCGTGCACCGCGCTATCCGGACTTCCGCGACGCCGCCATCGAGCCCGGGGCCAATGCCCTGGCCTGCGCCGCCAGCCGCCACCGCGCGCATCCGCTGCCCAAGACGCTGCATGAGCACATGGCACTCGCCGAGGACGCCGTGATCCGCGGCCCTGCCAGTCTCAACGAGATTGAAAAGAACACCCTGCTCGGCGATCCGCGCGCGCTGGCCCATCTGCATCGGCGGCTATGGACGGCGGCGCGAGCCCACGCGGACTGGCGACTGCCGGACTGACGCAGCCCCGGCGCCACCGTCATCATCCGGTCATGACAGCGTCATAAAGCGTCCACACCCGCTGCCTAGAGTTCGTTCCGTACTCACAGGAGCGAACCATGTCCGCAGTGATCAATGGCGATCTGCCGCGCCGCCCACGCTTTGAAGTCGGCTTTGCCGAAACCCGCGCTGCCGTGCAGGAAAGCCAGCAGCTGCGCTACCGCATCTTTGCCGGCGAGCTCGGGGCGCAGATCGAGGATTACGGCACCGGCCTGGATCACGATCACTACGATCCGCACTGCCAGCACCTGCTGGTGCGCGAAAGCGGCAGTGGCCGCGTGGTCGCCAGCACCCGCATCCTCACCGACCGCAATGCCTCGCGCGCCGGCGGCTTCTACTCCGCCAACGAATTCGATCTGGCGATGCTGGATTCCCTCTCCGGGCGCGTGATGGAAATCGGCCGCACCTGCGTCGATGCCGACTATCGCAACGGCGCAGTGATCGCGACCCTGTGGCAGGGCATCGCGGCCTACATCACCCACCACGATTACGACTACCTGTTCGGCTGCGCCTCGATCGGCCTCGAAGACGGCGGCGCCATCGCGCACGCGATCCTCGAACAGATCCGCGAGCGTCATCTGGCGCCGGACTACCAGCGCGTGCGGCCGTTCATCCCGTTGCCGGCGGCCGACAGCCGCGCCGCCGAAAAGGCCAAGCTGCCGCCGCTGCTGAAGGCCTACCTGAGCCTCGGCGCCAAGGCCTGCGGCGAAGCCTACTGGGATCGCGAGTTCAATTGCGCCGATGTGTTCATGCTGCTCAATGTCACCGACCTGAACCCGCGCTATGCCCGTCACTTCCTCGGCAAGGGCAGCGACACCGCGCAACCGGCAGCGGCGCTCAGCCTCGCCGCCTGAGATGCGCGCCCTGGCCACCGCATGGCGCGGCGCCCGGCTGCTGGCACATCTCGTGGTCGGCCTGCTGATGGCCGTGGTCGTGGGGCTCGATTTCAGCCGCCGCCTGAAACCGGAAACCCTCTCCGGCTGGTGGCAGCGACGGCTGCTGCGGATCCTGCAACTGCGGGTTCAGGTCGAAGGCACCCCGTTGCAGGGCGCGCGGCTCAGCGTCGCCAATCACATCTCCTGGCTGGACATTCCGCTGCTCGGCGCCTGCGAGGACACCCGTTTCGTCGCCAAATCGGACATCCGCCGCTGGCCGGCCGCCGGCTGGCTCGCCACCGCCGCCGGCAGCTTCTACATCCGGCGCGGTCGCGGCGGTTCGCGGCCGTTGCTGGATCGCCTGGTGCCCTATCTGCGCAACGGCGGTGCGGTCACGATCTTTCCCGAAGGCACCACCAGCGACGGCACCCGCACCCTGCCGTTCCATTCGCGCCTGCTCGCCGCGGCGCAGGAAGCGGGCTGTGCGGTGCAGCCGGTGGCGATCGAATACGGACTCGCCGCCGATGGCTCGCGGATCGCGCCGTTCATCGGTGACGACGAACTGTTCAGCCATGTGCTGCGCATCCTGCGGCAGCCACAGTTGCGGGCCCGCGTGGTCTACGGCACGCCGCTGGACCCCCGCCTCAACCGCGATGAACTGGCGCAGCAGGCCCGCGCCCAGATCGATGCCGCCCTGGGGCTGAGCTCGACACCGCTGGTGACGGTCACGCCGGAGTCGCTGGCGGCCTGAGCCGCAGCCGCAAGGCTCGCACGCCGGGCCGGGCCTGCAGTTGCCGGTACAATGGCGGCCTGCTTACGTGGAGCCGTCATGAGCCTGCCCCCTTCCGCCAATCCCCCCAGCGCGGCCAGCGAAACCCGGACCCCGATCAAGCCTGTGGTCCAGGGCGAGAAACTGCGCGGCGCCGAGAAGATGGCGCGCATCCCGATCAAGATCGAGCCGACCACCGCGCCGTTGCGCAAGCCGAGCTGGATCCGCGCCAAATCCTCGGCCACGCCGGAAGTCGCAAGGGTCAAGGAAGCACTGCGCGCCAACAAGTTGCACACGGTCTGCGAAGAGGCCGCCTGCCCCAATCTCGGCGAGTGCTTCAGCAAGGGCACCGCCACCTTCATGATCATGGGTGCGATCTGCACCCGCCGCTGCCCGTTCTGCGATGTCGGCCACGGCCGCCCCAATCCGCTGGACCTGGACGAACCGGCCAACCTCGCGCGCACCATCCGCGACATGCGCCTGCGCTACGTGGTGATCACCTCGGTGGATCGCGACGACCTGCCGGACGGCGGTGCCGCGCATTTCGCCAACTGCATCCGCGAAGCGCGCGCGCTGTCGCCGCAGCTCACCATCGAGGTGCTGGTGCCGGATTTCCGCGGTCGCATGGACCCGGCGCTGGTGATCTTCAACGACACCCCGCCGGACGTGTTCAACCACAACCTCGAAACCGTGCCGCGGCTGTACAAGCTGGCACGCCCCGGATCGGACTACGACTGGAGCCTCGACCTGCTCGAACGCTTCAAGGGTCTGCATCCGAACGTGCCGACCAAGTCCGGACTGATGCTCGGCCTCGGTGAAGAGATCGAGGAAATCGAGCAGGTGATGCGCGACCTGCGCGCGCACAAGGTCGACATGCTGACCCTCGGCCAGTACCTGCAGCCCAGCGTGCATCACCTGCCGGTCGCGCGTTACGTGCATCCGGATGAATTCGAGCGCCTGCGCGTGCTCGGCGAGCAGATGGGCTTCTCGCACGTCGCCAGCGGCCCGATGGTGCGCTCCAGTTACCATGCCGACCAGCAGGCGCACGAGGTACTCGCCGCCGCACAGGGTTAAGCCCCAACCCACGGTGCGCATCTCTGCCGCCCGCCGCTGATTTCAGCGGCGGGCGTTTGCGTTTCAGGCCGCCAGCGCCGTCAGCAGACGTTCGTGGATGCCGCCGAAATCGCCATTGGACATCACCAGCACGCGATCGCCGGCGCGCGCTTCCTGCGCAATCGCCGTGATCAGCTCATCGAGCTGTGCCTGCACCCGCAGCCGCGTGCCGACGCCGGACAGCGCCGCCTGCGCATCCCATTTCAGATCGGGCCGCGCGTAGACGAAGCACAGATCCGCCGCCTGCAGGCTGTCGGCCAGCTCCTGTGCGTGAGTGCCGAGGCGCATGGTGTTCGAGCGCGGCTCCAGCACCGCGAGAATGCGGCCCGGGCCCTGGCGCCGCAGCGCATCGACGGTGACCTCGATCGCGGTCGGATGGTGCGCGAAATCATCGAATACGGTGACGCCACGCTGCTCGCCGCGTTTTTCGAGGCGGCGCTTGACGCTGCGGAACTCGGCGAGCCCCGCGATCAGGGTCGCGGTCGGCACCCCGATGTGGTTGGCCGCGGCAAACGCGGCCAGCGTGTTGGCACGGTTGTGCAGCCCCGCGAGCGGCGATTGCACCGCGCCCTGCGGCTCACCGTTGATCGCGAGCGTATAACGTTCGGCATCATCCCCTTGAGCCGACCAGCCGGCGGCGCTGTCGAAATGCACCACCTCGCTCCAGCAGCCCTGCTGCAGCACGCGCGCGAGATTGGCATCGCCGCCATTCACCACCAGACGGCCTTCGCCGGGCACGGTGCGGATCAGATGATGGAACTGGCGCTCGATCGCGGCGAGATCGGGAAAGATATCGGCGTGGTCGTATTCGAGATTGTTGAGGATCGCCGTGCGCGGCCGGTAGTGCACGAACTTCGAGCGCTTGTCGAAGAACGCGGTGTCGTACTCGTCGGCCTCGATCACGAAATACTGACTCTGTCCGAGCCGCGCCGAGATTCCGAAATTCTGCGGCACGCCGCCGACCAGGAATCCGGGCTGCAGGCCGGCATGCTCCAGCAGCCACGCCAGCAAGGCGCTGGTGGTGGTCTTGCCGTGCGTGCCCGCCACCGCCAGCACGTGACGCCCCTGCAGCACATGCTCCGACAGCCACTGCGGGCCGGAGGTATACGGCAGCCCGGCATTGAGCACGTATTCCATCGCCGCATTGCCACGGGTGATCACGTTGCCGACCACCACCATGTCCGGTGCCGGATCGAGATGCGCCGGCTCGTAGCCCTGCATCACCTCGATGCCCAGTTCCTGCAACTGCGTCGACATCGGCGGCCAGGCATTGGCGTCGGACCCGGTGACGCGGTGTCCGGCTTCGCGGGCAATCGCGGCGATGCCGGCCATGAAGGTGCCGCAGACGCCCAGGATATGAATGTGCATGGGATCAGCTCATCCCCATCTGCAGCATCAGCACCAGGAACATCATGCCCATCAGGGCCACCATCACGCCCGCGCCTGCGGCCTGCAGGAAAATGCGGCACAGCACCGCAAACTGCCAGAGGCTGAGCAGCAGCATGATGTTGATGGCCAGTACCGGCATCGGCGGCCACTGATCCGGATGATTGGCCAGATCCGGGTTTTCACGGATCAGGTCGCTGAGGGCCAGCCACGCCGGTGCCACCTGCGCAAAGAACGGCAGCATCACCAGCGTCAATGCGCCATTGGTCAGCAGCAAGCTGTTGAAGGTCTGCTGAAAGCGGCTGTCGAGCTTGCGCAGGCTGAGACTGACCCGGGTGAATACCGCCAGCAACGCGATATTCATCGCGGCCGCCGCGAACGCACCGCCCAGCGGCAGGATCAGGCTGATCGCCAGGGTGTTGGTCGCCACCGCGAACAGCACGCAGATGATCGTGAGATTGCGCCCGGGATCGTAGGGAAAATCCTGCGGGCCCGCGCGAAACAGCAGAATACGCAGCGTGGTGTTGAGCAGTTGCGCGAACATTGAGGCATCAATTCAGGGCGTGAGCGCGTATTCTACCCGGCCTCATGAGCACCACCTTCATCCAGACTCCCGACGTTCTCGCCACCTACATCGCCCGCTGGGCCGATGCCCCGTGGCTCACCGTCGATACCGAATTCGTGCGCGTCGATACCTATCACGCGCGTCTCTGCCTGATCCAGATCGGCGACGGCCGCGACGCCGTCTGCGTCGATCCGCTAGCGATCGGCGATCTGACCCCGCTGCTCGATCTGCTGTATTCGCCGCAGGCGGTCACCGTGTTTCACGCGGCCGGTCAGGATCTCGAAATCTTCACGCGGCTGCGTGGCACCTGCCCGCAGCCGCTGTTCGACACCCAGATCGCCGCCACCCTGCTCGGGATCGGCGACCAGATCGGCTACGCCGGGCTGATCGAAAAACGCCTCGGGATTCCGGTCGACAAAAGCCTGTCGCGCACCGACTGGGCGCGGCGGCCGCTGCGCGAGGCCGAACTGGCCTATGCCGCCGCCGACGTCTCGCACCTGGCCGCGGTCTATCCCGCGCTGCATCAGGAACTGGCCGCCTGCGACCGTCTCGGCTGGCTGGCCGAGGATTGCGCACGCCTGTGCCAGCCGCAGCAGTACGTGACCCAGCCGCAGGACGCCTGGCAGCGCCTCAAGGGGTTGGCGCGGATGTCGCCGCGCGAGCAGACCGTTGCCGCCGCACTGGCGGCCTGGCGCGAGCGCGAAGCACAGGCGCGCGACCGGCCGCGTAAGTGGATCGTCGAAGACGATGCGATCTATCGCCTGTCCGAACGTCAGCCACAGACCGCCCGCGAGCTGGAAGCCCTGTCGGTGCTGCCGCCGCGCACGCTGGAGCGCCTGGGCGAGCAACTGCTGGCGGTGATTGCCGCTGCACGCGAATTGCCGGAACAGCGGCTGGCGCAGGACGATGAATTCGATCCGGCGCAGAAGGCGCTGCTGAAACAGTTGCAGACGCTGGTGCAGGCGCGCGCCGCCGAGCTGGGCCTGCCGCCCGGCTTTCTGGCACCGCGCGCCGATCTGGTGGGACTGGTGCGCCATGGCGACGCCGCCAGCGGCAACATCCTGCGCGGCTGGCGGCGTGAGGTCTGCGGCGCAGCCTTGCTGTCGGCGCTGCCCTGAACCCGGCACCGTCGCCGCTGCAGGTCATCCACGAAAAAGCCCGCCGGACATGACGTCCGGCGGGCTTTTTCGATCGGTCGCGGCTTACTTCAGCGCGACCACGATGCGATCGAAAATTTCCTCGAGGCTGCCGACACCGGCCACCGTCACCACCTTGCCCTGCGCGCTGTAGTAGTCGAGCAGCGGATGGGTTTCGGCGTTGTAGACCTCGATGCGATGACGGATCACGTCTTCCTTGTCATCGGCGCGGCCTTCCTTCTGGGCGCGATCGAGCAGGCGCTTGATGATTTCCTCATCGTTGACCTGCAGGTGCACGGCCTTGTCGATGCCCGGCTGCCCGAGACGCTGAAGCATGCCGTCGAGCACTTCCGCCTGCGCGGTATTGCGCGGAAAGCCGTCGAGGATGAAGCCCTTCTGCGCATCCGGCTGTGCCAGGCGCTCTTCGACGATGCCGATCACGATGCTGTTGTCGACCAGCTGGCCGGCATCCATCGTCGCCTTGGCCTTCCTGCCCAGTTCGGTGCCGGCAGCCACTGCGGCGCGCAGCGCGTCGCCGGTGGAAACCTTCGGGATGCCGAAGTGCGCAACCAGCTTCTCGCCTTGCGTACCCTTGCCCGAGCCGGGCGCGCCCAGCAAAACAATTCTCATCTCTGGATCAACCTCAATATTCCGTTAGCGGCCGGCAGGTTTATGGTCCCAAGGCACGGCGCGGGCGCGAGAAAGTAACCGTTCGCTGCGCGCCGCGTCAATGTGAGGGCTGCGTTGGCAGGGGAAATTCCCTTACACTTCACGACCTTTGCGGCGCCAGTGAAGCATTGGCACCGGAAAAATGTCCCACGCGTGACACATTCACCACCCCACCTGAGGCAACACCAACCCATGGGTATCGAAGCACTGGGCCCCGGCGACAAGGCCCCCAACGAATTTTATGTCGTCATCGAGATCCCGGCCTATGGCCCGCCGGTCAAGTACGAAGTCGACAAGGACACCGGCCTGCTGATGGTCGACCGCTTCATGAACGTGGCGATGAGCTACCCGGCCAACTACGGCTACGTGCCGAAGACCCTCGCCGGCGACGGCGATCCGGTCGACGTGCTGGTGCTGACGCCGCATCCAGTGGTTGCCGGTTCGGTCATCAAGTGCCGCGCGCTGTGCGTGCTGGATACCGAAGACGAAAAGGGCACCGACGCCAAGCTGCTCGCGGTGCCGGTCGACAAGGTCAGCAACAACGCCTACGACCATCTCCAGGATCTGGCCGACGTGCCGGAACGCCTGAAGAACGAGATCCATCACTTCTACAGCTCCTACAAGGCGCTGGAGAAGGGCAAGTGGGTGAAGATCGCCGGCTGGCGCGACGCCGCTGCCGCGCGCGCGGAGATCGCTCAGGGCATCAAGGACTACCAGGGCTGATTCAGCCCGTGGTCAGGCGCCTGTGGCGGTTCGCGCCGCAGGCGCTTTTTTGTGGGCGCGCGCCTTGCTACGCTGGCTCCATCCTCAGACGGAGCGTCCCCATGGAACTCATCCCCGCCGACAGCGACAGCGGCACCGACAGCGAGCGCACCACCCTGCTGGTCGCGTACGTGCTGCACATCATCGCGCCGTTCACGTTCTGGACGGCCGCGATCATCGGCGTGGTGATCGACCACATCAAGGTCAACGACACCCGCAGCGAATTCATCCGCAGCCATCACCGCTGGCTGATCCGCACCTTCTGGTGGGGCCTGCTGTGGCTGGCGATCACGACCGGACTGATGCTGATCCTGATCGGCTACCTGCTCTATGTCGTGGTCGCGGTCTGGTGGTTCTATCGCGTCATCCGCGGCGTGCTGGCCTATCTCGAACGCCGTCCGATGCCGGTATGAGCGCATGACCCAGGTGCCCCCTGGCCAGCACGCCGAGGTCGCCGCACCCGGCGTGCCGCTGG
>JBEBWZ010000119.1:0-10441 GCA_040391865.1 Solimonas flava | reverse complement strand
GCCGTGGGCTACGACACCGTGGCCGAGGCGCTGGCTGCCCTGTCCGCCCGGGAGGGGGCTGCCCGCCGCACGACCCGGGAGGGCTGGATCGAGATCGAGGACAAGGAAAAGAATGTGCTCTGGTCCTTCGTTCCTCAGGGCCATCCCGCCTATCCCGCCGCGATCAGGCGCACCACCTCCGGTCGCGGCCTGGCGGTGCAGATCGACATGAGCGGTCTCTGCGAGGCGGAAAAGAGCGCCTGTGAGGCGCTGATGCGCGAACTGGCCAAGAAGAACGAAGTTGCTCGCACCAACTTCATCCGCAAGCCGCCCCGCGGCGCCGCCGCCAAGGCGGATGTGACACCGATCGGGAGTTTGATGTCGGCGAGGTAGGGGCCGATCAGCTTTGCTTCAGCAGCAGGATGATGGCATCGACGATTTGCCGATGGCGCAGAGGCTTGAGTTGTCCAATAACGCCACGGAACAGGTCGGAATTGGCAGTAAACAGCTTTCCAGGCCTGGCGTAGCTGATGCGCTGCAGCGTGCCGGTTTGAAAATCATCTACTGCGATTTCAATGGCGGTGGAATCCGCGTACGGGCGACTGGTGATCTGACACAGAATCCAGTCGCCACGCTGTACATCGGCCAAAGCCAGTGCCGGCCGCAGCTTTTGGCCCGACAGATCCGAATAGGGGAAAGGCAGGAGGACTACGCTGCCGACTGCAGGTGTGCCCATGCCGCATCCTCTTCCGCATTTAGCCAGTCTTGCGCGAGCACAGGTTCGCTTAGGAGTTCGCCGGGCAGCGACTCATCCTGTGTTTCGGTGAGGGTGACCAGCACCCGCCGGGTACGACCGCTCAGGGGCGGCAGCGGCTCCAGAAAACGGATCGTGCCGTTCGGGAGAAGTTCGGCTTGCAGGGTCTTGAACATCGTTGAGACCTCTATCGAGTGATGCCGGAGCAGATTATCACGCTCGTGATGTAGGGGTAACATTCTATCCGGCTTCAACGAATTACCTTTACGGGGTGCGCCATGTTATCCGCTACGCTGACCAGCAAAGGCCGGCTTGTGATTCCCCGGGCGATCCGGGAAAAGCTGCATTTGCGGCCCGGTGCGCGCCTATCGGTTTCGGTCGAGGGTTCGCGAATCGTTCTGGATTCAGCGGCAACCAAAACACGCAAGCTCGGAGACTGGCTGCCCAAGCTGCAGGTCAGGCGCAAGCTCACCCTCGCCGAACTCTGCGACGTGCACGATATCCGCTTCTGAAGCGGACTGCGCGTCAGAGGCCGGAGGTCTCCTGCGCCACATCCCTTTCGAAGTCGGCTTCGTTGAGCACGGTCATGTGGCGATAGTGCTGCTCGAAGGTTGCGCGCATGTCGTCCAGCGGCACGTCGGCAAATTCGCCACGGAAGTTCAGATATTCCATGTGGCGGTTTCCGGTGAGATCGAACGGATGGTAGATCGAGTCCTCGGTGCCATCGAACTCCAGCGGCTTGAGGCCGAAGCGCTGGCATAGCTCGATGTTGAATGCGGGCGTGGCCTTGACCCATTGCCCATCGAGCAGGATCGCGGTGTAGCCGTGGTAGTAGAAGACGTCGGTCTTCATCGTCTCGCGCATGCGCTCGGTCGACAGATGATTGCGTACGTCGGCGAAACCGATGCGCGCCGGAATGCCGCGGGCGCGGCAGGCGGCGGCGAGCAGCACGGCTTTGTTGACGCACCAGCCGCGGCCTTGTTGCAGAACGGTACTGGCCTTGAGTCCGTTGACCGAGATGTCGAGCCGATACGGGTCGTAGCGGAATCCGTCGCGCACGGCGTAGTAGAGCGTGACGGCCTGTGCGCGAGGGTCCGGGTGGGTGCCTGCATGGGCGTCGGCAAAGCGGATGACGTCGGGGTGATCGGCGTCGACCATTGCGGTGGCCTGCAGGAATTCGGTGGCGGCGTCCAAGGACGGCTCCGGCGGAAAGGGGGAGCGCCATTCTAAGTCGATGGCGGCGGGAACCGCGGTTACCGCCACCCTGCCGTCATCCTGAGCGCCAGCGAAGGATCTGCTCGCAAAGTACAGCCGATATCCGGGAGAAGATTCTTCGCTGGCGCTCAGAATGACAGTTGTCTTGATGTTTCAAAGAAGGTGCTGCCGGCTCTCGAAAGTGCGCATGCTGCCGTCCAGGGGGTCGCGGAAGGCGATGCGCCTGGCGAGAAGCTGTAGTGGCCGCGAGTAGTCGCCGTCTGCGTCGCGTCTCACTTCCGGATAGAGATCGTCGTTCACGATGGGCGCACCCAGGCCCGCCATCTGCACGCGCAGCTGATGCTTGCGTCCGGTCAGCAGTTGCAGGCGATACAGCGCGAGGGCGCCGCGGCGTTCGGCGATTTCGATCCGCGTTTCCGCATTGGGCGGACCCTCGGTCTCGCGCATGCGATAGAACGGTTCGCCCGGTTCGATGCGGCTGCGATGATGCAGCGGAAATTTTTCGGGCGGCAGCGCGGGTGCCAGCGCTTCGTAGATCTTGATCATCTCGCGTTGCGCGAACAGCGCATGGTAGCGGGCGCGTGTCTCCGGATTGACCGAGAACAGCACCAGCCCTGCAGTACCGCGATCGATGCGATGCAGCGGTGCCAACTGCTCCAGTCCCAGGCGGCGTTTGAGCCTGACCAGCAGTGTTTCCTGCACGAAGCGTCCGGCCGGCATCACCGGCAGAAAATGCGGCTTGTCTGCGGCCACCAGATGTTCGTCCTGATACAGCACTGTTTCCAGGAAGGGGATCGGCGTTTCCGCGGCCAGTTCACGGTAATAGAACAGGGTGCTGCCAGCGAGATAGGGGCTGTCTGCATGCAGTGGCTGGGCGTGCTCGTCGAGTACACGGCCGCGTTGCATGCGCGCGCGCCAGGTGGTCTCGTCGATCTCGGGAAAGTGCGCGACCAGAAATTCGAGCGCACATCCCCAGTTGCCCGGCGGCAGCGTGATGGCGCTGGGGCTCACGCCATCGAGAATCGGCAGGTCGGTTTTCAAATCGGTCTTCGCAAAGGGTACTGCGGCGCGATACGCTGCGCGGCTGATGGCGATCGCCGCCATTGTCCTCTATCGCAGCAATTGAGAAGCCTGGAGCTCCGCATGATCGGTTACGTCACCCTCGGTACCAATGACATCGCGCGCGCCGCGCAATTCTACGACGCGCTGCTCGGCGTGATCGGTGCGCGCCGGATGATGGAAACCGAGAAGTTCATCATGTGGTCGGCAAAACCCGGTACCCCCACCATTGCCTTGACCAAGCCCTTCGATGGTCAGCCGGCGACGGTGGGCAACGGCATGATGGTCAGCCTGATCGCGCACAGCCGTGAGGAAGTGGATCAGGTCTACGCGAAGGCGATCGAGCTGGGTGCGAAGGACGAAGGCCCGGCCGGACCGCGCGGCAGCAGTTTTTATGCCGGCTACTTCCGGGATCTGGATGGCAACAAGCTCAATGTTTTCTTCATGGGCTGAGTAAGTCGGATAGGGACCGGCGAATTGGCTGGAGCGCCGGCCTTATAACGTCCCAGGTCATTGAAACCGCCAGGTGTTGGGCAGCACAGTGGTTGCCCAACCTTTTGTGGAGCCAGCCATGGCCTCGTCGATCTTCCGCTCGCCCGGTCTGTTCAAGGCCGTCATGAACCTGTGGCCGCCGTACTGGGGCACCGGCATTGCCATCACCGAGGTGTCGCCTGATTTCCAGCGGCTGGTGGTGCGGATGAAGAAGCGCTTCTACAACAGCAATGCCTTCGGTACTCACTTTGGCGGCAGTCTCTATGCGATGTGCGATCCGCACTACGTACTGCAACTGGTGCCGTTGCTGGGCGACGACTACCTGATCTGGGACAAGGCCGCGACCATCGAATTCCTGAAGCCAGGTCGTGGCACGGTCACCGCCGTATTCGAGTGGAGCGACGAGCAACTGGCCGATATTCGCGCGCAGACAGCGGGCGGCGCCAAGTACGAGCCGGTGCGGGTGGTGGAGATCAAGGACGAAAGCGGCGAGGTGATCGCACGCGTGCACAAGACCTTGTACGTGCGGCGCAAGAAGGCGAAGGCCTAGAAGAATCTGGCATTTGGAGAGCTGCCTCCGTTCGTCCCGAGTGCCGCGCGTAGCGCGGTGTATCGAGGGACTCGCACAGGCTGGTCTGCATCGTGTGTCTCGATACATCCGACTTCGTCGGACACTCGACATGAACGGGTAGTGGGGAAGTGAGAAAGGGCATCCGTCATCCTGAGTAGTACGAAGGATGACGGATGCCTACGGCAATTCCTCTCAACTGCGCAGCCGCAACGCGTTGCCCACCACCGAGACCGAGCTGAGGCTCATCGCCAGCGCCGCGACCATCGGTGACAGCAGCAGGCCGAAGAACGGATACAGCACGCCTGCCGCCAGCGGCACGCCGAGGCCGTTGTAGAGCAGCGCAAAGCCCAGGTTCTGCTTCATGTTGCGCACGGTGTCATCGGAGATGGCGCGGGCGCGGGCGATGCCGCGCAGGTCGCCTTTGACCAGGGTCAGATGCGCGCTGTTCATGGCGACATCGGTGCCGGTACCCATGGCGATGCCGACATCCGCCGCAGCCAGGGCCGGGGCGTCGTTGATGCCGTCGCCCGCCATCGCCACCCGGCGGCCTTCTGCCTTGAGCTTCGCGACCAGATCGGCCTTGTCCTGCGGGCGCACCTCACCATGTACCTCGTCGATGCCGAGCTGCGCCGCGACGGCGTGCGCGGTGGTGAGGCCGTCGCCGGTGGCCATCACGATGCGGATGCCGGCGGCGCGCAACTGCGTCAGCGCTTCCGCGGTGCTCTCCTTGACGGGATCGGCAACCGCCAGCAATCCGGCCAGGCGGCCGTCCACCGCCAGATGCATGACGCTGGCGCCGTTGCGGCGCAGTGCTTCGGCACGATCGCGCAGCGGCTCGGTGCTGACACTGTTTTCATCCATCAGGGCGGTGTTGCCCAGGGTCAGCCTGCGGCCATCGACTTCGCCACGCACACCGATGCCGGTCACCGACTCGAACTGTGTTGCCGCGGCGAGCGGCAGTCCGCGCTTGCGGGCCTCTGTCACGATTGCCGCGGCCAGCGGGTGTTCGCTGCCCTGGTCGAGGCTGGCGGCGAGCCGCAGCACCTCGTCGCGATCGAAACCGGCGACGGCTTCGACGGCGTGGAAGGCGGGCCTGCCCTCGGTGAGGGTGCCGGTCTTGTCGACGATCAGGGTGTCGATGCTGCGCAGGGTTTCAATTGCCTCGGCGTCGCGGAACAGCACGCCGGAGGTGGCGGCACGACCGGTGGCGACCATCACCGACATCGGCGTTGCCAGGCCCAGGGCGCAGGGGCAGGCGATGATCAGTACCGCCACCGCGTTGATGAAGCCGTAGACCCACGCTGGCTCCGGCCCGAACAGGCCCCAGACCAGCAACGTCGCCACCGCCACCGCCACTACCGCAAGCACGAACCAGAACGACACCACGTCGGCCATGCGCTGCATCGGCGCGCGCGAGCGCTGCGCCTGCGCCACCATCTGCACGATCTGCGCGAGCACCGTCTGCGAGCCGACCTTCTCGGCGCGCATCACCAGGCTTCCGGTGCCGTTGAGCGTGGCGCCGATCAGCGCGTCGCCCGGATTCTTGGTGACCGGCAGTGGTTCGCCGGTGAGCATCGATTCGTCGAGGTTGCTGCGGCCCTCGAGCACCACGCCGTCCACCGGCACCTTTTCACCGGGACGCACGCGCAGGCGATCGCCGATGTGCACATGCGACAGCTCGATATCCTCCTCGCTGCCGTCGTCGCGCAGGCGGCGCGCGGTCTTCGGCGCCAGGCCGAGCAGGGACTTGATCGCGGCCGAGGTGCGCGAGCGCGCCTTCAGCTCCAGGATCTGGCCGAGCAGGGTCAGCGAGACGATCACCGCCGCCGCTTCGAAGTACACGGCAACGTGGCCATGGGTGCGGAAGCTGTCCGGGAACAGGCCCGGCGCCAAGGTTGCGATCACGCTGTAGAGGTATGCCGCCGACACGCCGAGGCCGATCAGCGTCCACATGTTGGGGCTGCGGTTTTTCACCGACTGCACGCCGCGCAGCAGGAACGGCAGGCCGGCCCACAGCACCACCGGCGTCGCCAGCAGCCACTCGACCCAGTTCTGCGTGCCCGGCGGCAGCAGCGCCAGGGTGTGGCCGGCCATCGCCAGCACCATCACCGTGGCCGACAGCGGCAGCGTCCACCAGAAGCGGCGGCTGAAGTCCTCCAGTTCCGGATTGCGCTCGTCGTCCAGCGAGGGCATTTCCGGTTCCAGCGCCATGCCGCACTTGGGGCAGTCGCCGGGATGGTCCTGGCGCACTTCGGGGTGCATCGGGCAGATGTAGATCGCGCCCGCGATCGGCTCGGCAGGCGGCTTATGACTGTGCCCGGCATGGGCGCCATGGCCGTGGTGAGCGCAGCTTCCGGCCGATGCAGGTGCAGCAGGAACGGCTTCCGGCACGGGCTTGTCGGCGGCGCTGTGGCAGCAACTGCCCTTGGCGGCCGGGGCGGGATTGGAGTGCGAGTGATGGTCGTGCATGGCGCTACCTCGGTATGAGGCCGCCATCCTAGACCCAGGACCCATGTCCGGAGTCAAGTCGGGATTCGGGACTGGCAGAGGCCCGCCTTAACGAATTCCCAATCTCGAATCCCGAATCCCGCGTCTACCAGGTGTCTTCGAGCATTCGTGGGCGCGAGACCAGCCAGCCGCCGGTCAGCATCACCAGCACCGCAACGCTCAGCATTGCAAACGGCCAGGCCCAGCTCTGCGTCACTTCATGCAGGACGCCGAACAGCAGCGGTCCGAGACAACTGAGGGCGTAGCCGACACCCTGCATGAAGCCGGACATCGCGGCCGAGCCGCCCGGCGTGCGTGTGCGCAGGTTGATCAGGGTCAGCGACAGCGGAAAGGTGCTGGGCCCCAGGCCGAGCAGCGCCACCCACAGCAGCGGCAGCGCCAGCGGCGCGAACAGCAAGCCCGCAAACCCCATGAAATGGCAGGCCGCACAGGCGAGGATCAGCGGAAACGGATTGGCGATGCGCACCGCCAGCATCGGCATCGCCAGTGCACCGATCAGGCCCAGCGCCGAGAACAGTGCCACCATCGCGCCGCCGAAGGCCGGCGTGGCACCGGCCTGGGTCAGCAGCTTCGGCAGCCAGGTGAACAGCGAATAGGTGATCAGCGAGGTCATGCCGAACATCAATGCCATGCCCCAGGCCAGTGATGAGCGCCAGACATTGCCGCGCGCGGGTGGGGCGGCCAGTTCCGGGGCCTCGTCGCCGGGGCGTACGGCAGCATCGCGGCACTGCGCCAGCGGCGAATCGTGACGCCGCTCCGCCCAGAGCACGCCCAGCCACGGCAACGCGGCCGCCACCGCGACCAGCGACCACAGACCCATCGACACGCGCCAGCCCGCGGCCTCGGCGACCGGCACGGCGACCAGTGCCGGCAGGATCGTGCCCATCTGCAGGGTGGTGATGTACAGCGCGCTCACGGCGCCGATGCGGCTGCTGAAGTAGCGCTTCACCAGCGGTGGCAGCACCACGTTGCCGATGCCCATGCCCGCCAAGGCGACGATGGACCCGAAGATCAGGCTGGGCACACCGCCGGCCAGCGAGCGTGCCGCCAGGCCGGCAGCCGCGAGCAGCATCGCCAGCAGCGCGGTGCGCTCCAGGCCGAGACGATGCGCAATGGCGGGGGTGATCACCCCGAACACCGCGAACGCGGCGGTGGGCAGCATGCCCAGCAGTCCGGCAATGCTGGCGCCGAAGCCGAATTGGCTGCCGAGGGTATCCAGCAGCGGCGTCAGCGAAGTCACCGCGGTCCGCAGATTGAAGGCGGCCAGGACGATGGCCAGCAGCGCCAGCGCGGAGGCGCCCAGCGGGCCCGCGATGCGGAAAGACGGCGAAGGAGCACTCATCGGGAGGGGATGACGGAATCCCGCGGAATCGAGCCGCAGGCCTGGGGGGACGCGTATTGTACGGGACGCGGCTTCCCCCGGACTGCCGATGATGATCTGCAGCGCGGCGGTGATGGCTCCGCGATGCGGCGGCTGCCGGACTTATACCGGCGGCGCGACCTCGATCCGGATGCCGGCAAACTCGGCCTGCATCGGCAGCTGGCAGGACAGGCGCGAGGTCGGGCGTACTTCGACCAGTTCGCCGATCGCTTCAAGCATTGCCGCTTCGTCCTCGCCTTTCGGCGGCAGGCGCTCGCTCCAGGCGGCATCGACGTAGACATGGCAGGTACCGCAGGACATGGCGCCACCGCAGGTGCCCTCGATGCCGGTACCGGCATCGCGCAGCGTATCCATCAGCGGCACGCCCTCGGGCGCATCGACGCTGCGCTCGGAACCATCGCGGTCAACGATCCGCACCTCTGCCATCACGACTTCTCCAACACTATCCAGCGGGTGAATTCAAAGCGCCCGTGCCGATGATTCGGCACGGGCGCGGTGTTGCAATACCAGGACTGCAGTGGCGCCAGCTTACATCTTGGCCAGTGCGGCCTCGTCGGCTGCGGGGTAGAACTGCCTGAACCACTTGCGGAACTGCAGCACCGGACCGTCGCCATCGCACAGCAGCGGATTCGGTCGGTACTTCTTGTTGTTCCAGACGATGAAATCGACGCTTTCGAAGCCGGCGCTTTCCTCACCCTCGGCGGCACCGATCATGTGGTCGATGACCTTCTTCGAGGCGTGCAGCTCGGGCGTGCCTTCCGCGTAATCGACATGGCGGAAGCTCATGTTCATGCGGCTCTGCTCGGCGGTGAGCGGCTGCGTGTACGAGATCATCGTCGCGGTGATGCCGTGCTGGTTGAAGCGCATGACGTTGAGGCCCGGACCGTAGCCGGTGCCGACGATATAGCCCTTGCCGATGTCGAGCTTCATCACCGGACCGTCATAGCTCGCCTCGACCGGCGGAATGCCGGGCGCGCCGTGCAGGAACTTCAGATGCGCGACGTCGACGCCGTTCTCGGCAATCTCCTGGATGCAGGTGTCGGCGGTCCAGCTGCCGCGACGCGAGCCGGTGTAGCCGGTGGCATCCTCGATTTCCGGGATATACGGCAGTTCCCAGCTCGGTGCCTCGCAGGTCGGGTGATACCAGGCCCACATCATTCCGTACTTCTCGACCATTGGCAGCGTGCGCAGGATCGCCTGCTTCTTGACGATCGGCGGCGTGATCTTGGCGTAGGGAATGTTCTTGCACCAACCATCGGTGTCGTATTCCCAGTGATGGAACGGGCAGCGCAGATGCTCGCCGCAGACCTTGCCGCCGTGGCCCATGTGCGCACCGAGATGCGGGCAATACGGATCGGACATGCCCGGTTTGCCGGATTCGGTACGGAACAGCACCCACTCCTGGCCGAAGATGGTGACGTTACGCAGTTCGCCGGCCTTCAGCGTGTCCGAGTAGTCGATGAAGAACCAGCCGGTTGGAATCGGGAACGGGCAGCGTTCCAGTTCCTTGGATTCGAGCAAAACTTTCAGATTGATGGCACCCATTACGACGTCTCCTCGTGCAGCCTTTGCCAGTGGGTAGCTCACGGCGATCATGGCCAGAGCGGCTGAGACGACATGTTGGCGATTGGCGCCACATCCGTCCTACTCCGTTCAGGTGAAACATTGACTACAATCAACGGCCTTGCGGGTCGGGTTTCCAGCATTTCCGAATCGACCCCTTCCGGCGTGCGTCGCCCGTTGCGATTTCTTCTTCGAGATGTCTCAGCAGCAGGAACAGTTTGCCTCCTTTCAGCCGCAGATTTCCGCCGCAGAGCTGACCCAGTGTGCACAGCGTGAACCGCGCGGCGTCGTGGTGTGGTCGCTGACCCGTGGCGGCCGCAGGATCTGGATCAAGCGCACTGCCGGCATCGCGACCTGGCTGGGCACGCTGCAGGCCGTGATCTTCATCGCCTGCGCGCGCCTGCTCTCCGCCGAGCTGACGCCGTCACGGGAAATCGCCCGTCTGAAAGGCTCGGTCGAAGCGGGACGCTTGTTGCGATACCGACGCCTGGGGCTGGCGGTCCCGAAAGTGCTCGGTGTCGCGCCGGCAGTGATTGCGATCGAGGACGCCGGTGTGCCGATCCGCAGCGAGCTGGATCGTATCGACGATCCACAGCTGCGGGAACAGCTGGTGACCGAGGTCATGGATGATCTGATCGACATCCATCGTAACGGCGAATGGCATGGCGGTGCGCAGCTGCGCAACGTCACCCGGCATCGCGAGCGGGTGCACCGGATCGATTTCGAGCAGCCCTACGGTGGCGTGTTGCCGACAGCGCTGCTGCAGGTCTGCGATGTCTACATGCTGCTCAGCAGTGCACTGCGCTATATCGGGCCCAGTGCGCTGGAGCGGCTGGCGTGGCGCTGGCTGAGTACGCTGGCCAGCCGCGAACGGTTGTTCGCACTGCGTCGCGTGACAACGGTGCTCGAGGGGTTGGCG
>JBEBWZ010000118.1:0-10595 GCA_040391865.1 Solimonas flava | reverse complement strand
AGCTTACGACCGATTGACGCGCCTGCAATCCGGGTCTGGGCACTGGGCGTCCAGCTCACGCTGTACAGACGCCGCGACTGATCGATGCTCTCGTTCAGCGACAGCTCCACCTGATCCGGCGTCAGCGCATGAATCTCGTCTTCGTGCGCCAGCAGCAGCAGGCTGGAGTTCCTGGCATCGGCCACCAGCGGATTGATCGGATGCCCCAGCGCGACACGCGCGGTGCCGGCGGCAATCTTCGGCAGCCATTCCTTCTTGAAGGCTTCGGCAGCCGGCAGCTGATTCAGCATCCACACCGCGAGATAGCCGGTGGCGGTCAGCGAATCGGGAATCGCGAAGTAACCCAGTTCCTGCTGCACCAGCACCCAGTCCAGATCGCCCAGCGCGATGCCGCCGAACGCTTCCGGCACCGACAGTGCGGTCAGGCCCTGATCGGCGAGCTTGGCGCGCAGTTCCGCAGAGCGCCCACTTTGCGTCTCCCAGATCTCGCGGAGCATTTCCGGTGCCGCTTCGATCAGCAGGAACTTGCGGATCGCGTCGCGGAAGGCGAGCTGCTGTTCTTCGAATGTGAAGTCCATGCTCAGGCCCTCGGAAGTCCGAGCATGCGCTCGGCAATAATGTTGCGCTGGATTTCATTGGTACCGGCGTAGATCGGACCGGCCTGCGCGAACAGGAAGCCGTCCAGCCAGTTGCCGACATCGCCGGCATCCGGTGCATGCGGCATCAATTCCGCACGCGCACCGAGGATGTTCATCGCGGTCTCGTGCATCAGCAGATCCAGCTCCGACCAGAAGATCTTGTTGGTGCTGGCTTCGGCGCCGATGCTGCCGCCCTTGGCCAGACGGCAGGCGGTGCGATAGGTCGCGAGCGTATAGGCCTCGGCGCCCATCCAGCTTTTCAGCACCGCATCGCGGATCGCCGGATCGGCGTCCGCCGTCGCGCGATTGCGCTGATACAGCTCGACCAGTTGCTTCGCGGTCTGCTGGAAACGTGCTGGTGAGCGCAGCATCAGGCCGCGCTCGAAGCCGGCGGTAGCCATCGCGATGTTCCAGCCCGCGCCCTCGTCGCCGAGACGGTTCTCGACCGGCACCCGCACATCGTCAAAAAAGATTTCCGCAAATCCCGGCAAGCCGTTCAGCTGCTTCACCGGGCGGATGGTGATGCCCTTCAGGTTCAGCGGCAGCAGCACGAAGGTCAGGCCGTGATGACGGCTGGATTCCGGATCGCTGCGGAACAGGCCGAACAACCAGTCCGCCCAGACCGCGCGCGTCGACCAGGTCTTCTGGCCGTTGATCACGTAGTGATCGCCGTCACGCACCGCCTTGCAGCGGATCGCGGCCATGTCGGAACCGGCACCGGGTTCCGACCAGCCTTGTGCCCAGATGTCCGCGCCGGAAGCCATGCGCGGCAGGAAACGCTTCTTCTGCTCGGCGGTGCCGTACTCCATCAGCGTCGGCGCCAGCAGAAAGATGCCGTTCTGGTTGACGCGCAACGGCGCATTGGCGCGCCAGTACTCTTCCTCGAAGATCAGCCATTCGATCAGATCGCAGCCGCGGCCCCCCAGATCCTTGGGCCAGGTCACCGCGCTCCAGCGGCCGCTGTCGAGCTGATGCTCCCATTCACGATGCTGCTGGAACCCTGCTTCGGTATCGAAACTGGCCAGCGCCTGCTGCGGCACATGCGCCTGCAGCCAGGCACGCACTTCGGCGCGGAATTTTTCCTGGCGGTTGGTGTATTCGAGTCTCATGTGAACATCCTGTTCAAGCCCACGCCATCCCTGGCGTGGTTTTTCAAAACAAGCATGTCGCTCATTTCATTTTCCCTCATGACTTCTTCTCGAACTGCGCATCGCGCTTCTCGACGAATGCACGCCGCGTTTCCGCGGAATCCTTGCTCATGTAGGCCTGCAAGGTGAAGCCTTGCTCCCAGCGGTACTTGTCTTCGAGATTACCGTCCTCGATACCGTTCAGCGATTCCTTGGCCAGCTGGATCATCACCGTGCTCTTGGCAGCGATCTTGCGCGCGATCGCCAGTGCCGCGTCGCGCAGCTGCTCCTTGCTCACCACCTGCTCGACTGCACCGAGTCGATAGGCATCGGCCGCCGTGATCGGCTCGCCGGTGAAATACATCATCCGGACCTTCTGCACCGGGAACAGCCGCTGCAGATGCGCACCGCCGCCCATCGCACCGCGATCCACTTCCGGCACGCCAAAGGTGGCGCAATCGCTGGCGACCACGATGTCGGCCGCACCCGCAAGACCGATGCCGCCGCCGAGCACGAAACCGTGCACCGCCACGATCACCGGCAACGGATTGCGATGCACGGCCTCGAAGCTGCGGTAGTTGCCGGCGTTGACCGAGACGATGCGCTCCGGCTCCTTGTCCAGCTCCTTGATGTCGACGCCGGCGCAGAAGCCGCGACCTTCAGCGCGCAGCACGATCACTCGGGCTTCCGGCGCCTTGCCGACCCGCGTGATTTCATCGGCCAGCGCATGCCAGCCGGCATCGTTCAGGGCATTGACCGGCGGCCGCGCGATCACGATCTCGGCAATACCGTCGGCGATGCTTGTTTTGAAACCGTTGTTCATGTCGTTCTCGTTTGCGATATCGGCGCTACGCGCCGCCCTCTCCCCCAACCCCTCTCCCGCACGCGGGAGAGGGTGGCCCGGAGGGTCGGGAGAGGGCGCTGAGCGCAGCGAGGCGTTTCTCGGCCTCGGCAGAAATGGATTGAATCACCTCGGTCACCGGCGGCAATGCGGTCAGCACCGCCGCCACCTGCCCCGACGGCAGCACGCCTTCATCCGGTTTTCCTTCGACCATCGCGCGCTGGATCAACACCGGCGCGTTGGCCGCCATCATCGTCTGGATCGCGCCATCGCCTTCCTTCAGCGCGGCAAAGAAGGTGCGCACCATGTGCGCGACGCTCATGCCGGTATGCGCACGCCAGTGCCAGGCACTGCTCAGCGCCACCCACAGGCGCCGCAGTAGACCACCGCTTTCGAGACGCAGCAGGAACGGATTGTCGATCATCCGCTGCGGCATGCCATCGACCGCGGTCGATGCGCGGATCTTCGCGGGATCGCTGACTTCCAGATATTTCTGCAGCGTCGCCTGCGGCACCGGCGATTCCGCGGTCATCAGAAAGCGCGTGCCCATGGCGATACCCGCAGCGCCAAACGCCAGCGCCGCCGCGAGCCCGCGACCGCTATGGAAACCACCGGCAGCGACCACCGGCACCTTCACCGCATCAAGCACCTGCGGCAGCAGCAAGGTGGTCGGTACCGAGCCGGTATGGCCGCCGCCTTCCTGCCCCTGCACGGTGATGATGTCGGCACCCAGCTCCACCGCCTTCTGCGCATGCTTGAGCGCGCCGACCGTCGGCATGCAGAGGATGCCGGCGTCCTTGAAGCGCTTGATGGTCTTGGCGTCAGGGCCACGACCGTAGGAGACCGCGCGCACTCGGTCCTTGTTGTCGATGCAGACATCGATCACTTCCGCCGCGTTCGGCTGGAACATATGGAAGTTGACGCCGAACTGCGCCGGCGTGGCCGCGCGCACCGAGGCAATCGCATCCTTGAGTTGCTGCGTCGACATCGTCGCCGCCGCGAGAAAACCGAAACCGCCGGCATTGCTGGTGGCGGCCACCAGCCTGGCGTCGGCAATCCAGCCCATCGCGGTCTGCACGATCGGATAGCGGCAGCCCAGCAGTTGGGTCAGCGGTGTCTGCAGCGCACTCATGTGGTCTTCTTCTTGTTGGCCGCAGCCATCGCCTTGGCATCGAGACCGGCTAGGTTGTTGCCGGTCATCAGGCTGTTGTGGGCGTGCGCGAAGTGGTGCCAGCCGAAGGCCGACTCCATTGCCGAGCGCTTGCCCTGCAGCTCCTCGACATGGTTGATCGCCTGCTTGGCCAGCGTTACCGCCAGGCTCGGCTGCGTCGCCAGGCGTGCGGCGATCGCGTAAGTCGCCTGCTCCAGCTCCGCCAGTGGCACCACGCGATTGACCATGCCCATCTGGTAGGCGCGCTCGGCCTTCATGCGCTCGCCGAGCAGCAGGAATTCCTTGGCGATGCGCGGATGCAACTCGTAGGCGTGGGCAAAGTACTCCACGCCGGGAATGCCCATCTGCACCACCGGATCGCTGAAATAGGCATCCTCGGACGCCACGATCAGATCACAGACCCAGGCCAGCATCAGGCCGCCGGCAATGCAGGCGCCCTGCACCATCGCAATGGTCGGCTTGGGAATGTCGCGCCAGCGGCGGCACATGCCCAGGTAGACCTCCTGCTCGCGCACCAGCTGCCGCTCCGCACCCGGCTTGTTCACATGGTCCGGCCACAGGTGCACGCGCGGAAAGCTCAGGTGTGCGTCGCGCTCCGGCGTGCCGATATCGTGGCCCGCCGAGAAATTCTTGCCGTTGCCGCGCAGCACGATCACCTTGACCGCATCGTCATCGACCGCGCGCCGGAAGGCCGCATCCAGCGCATAGGTCATCTTCGAATTCTGCGCATTGTGATAGCGCGGACGATTCATGGTGATCGTCGCGATACCGTCGCGGGCGTCGTACAGCAGCTCGTCAACAGCCGCCTGGGGAGCCGGTGCGTTCATTTGAATATTGTTCAGCGCTTCACGATAACCGAAGAACCATGGCCGAATAGGCCCTGGTTGGCGGTGATGCCGACCTTGGCATTGGCAACCTGTCGGCTGCCTGACTGGCCGCGCAGCTGCCAGGTCAGCTCACAGACCTGTGCCAGCGCCTGTGCCGGCACCGCCTCGCCGAAGCAGGCCAGGCCGCCGGAAGGATTCACCGGGATACAGCCACCAATTCGGGCCGCGCCCTCGCGCACCAGACGCGCGCCTTCGCCACGTGCGCATAGCTGCAGGTCCTCGATCCAGTCGAGTTCCAGCGCGGTTGAGAGGTCGTACACCTCGGCGACACTGACATCCTCTGGGCCGATACCGGCTTCCTCGTAGGCTTTCCTTGGCAGCGCCGCGCGGAAGGACTGCGGCGCACAGGCGACTGCGGAATCGGTGGCGATATCCGGCATCTCGATCACTTCCGAGGCAAAGCTCGGCGTCACCGTGGAGATCGCCGCGATACGCGGCGCGCTGGCCTTGCCGATCTTTCTTGCATAGTCGAGGCTGGACACGATGATCGCGGCAGCACCGTCGGATACGGCGCAGACGTCCATCAACCGCAGCGGGTCGGCGAGCATGGCCGATGCCGCGACATCTGCCGCGGTGAATTTCTTGCGATAGCGCGCGTACGGATTCTCGAAACCGTGTTCGGCGTTCTTGACCTTGACCAGCGCAAAGTCGTCCTGCGTGTCGCCGTAGATCTCCATGCGACGACGCGCGTACAGCGCGAAGTAGGTCGGGTTGGTGATGCCGAGACGGAAGCGCACCCAATCCGGATCGTCCGGACGGTCGCCAGGCGCCGGCTTGAGAAACCCCTTGGGCGTGGTGTCGGAACCGATCACCAGCGCCACTTCGCATTCGCCCGAAAGAATCTTGGAGCGCGCGGCGGCCAGCGCCTGCGAACCCGAGGCACAGGCGGCATAGGAGGTGTTCACCTGCGCGCCCTGCCAGCCCAGCGCCTGCGCAAAGGTCGCACCCGCCACTTGGCCGGGATAGCCGTTGCGGATGGTTGCGGCACCGGACACGAACTGGATGTCGCGCCAGTTCACGCCGGAATCCGCCAGCGCATCGCGTGCGGCCTTGACGCCGTACTCGACGAAATTCTTGCCCCACTTGCCCCACGGATGCATTCCCACCCCAAGGATGGCGATGTCACGGTTGGTGCTCATACGCCGGCCTCCACGGACCGACCCTGAACCCCGTTCGCCCCGAGTGCCCGCGCCTCGGCGCGGGTGTATCGAGGGGCTTGGAAGTGTGCCTCGATAGCGCGCTGCCTCCCCGTGGGACATCCGCTACGCGGACACTCGGCATGAACGGGTGTGGCGTGATTGGCCGAGAAGCATTTCATGCCGCCACCTTCCACTTCCAGGTCAGCTTGCCGTCATCCAGCGGCTCCAGCACCAGTTCCATCATCAGGCCAGCCTTCAGCGTCTTCAGGTCGGTGCCGGTCGCGAGCTGGCCGAGCACGGTCATGCGCTCCTTCTCCAGCGCCACCGCGGCAATGCCGAACGGCTGGAACGGTTCGCTGGAGATATACGGCTCCGGCGGCTGATAGCTGGCACTGGTGAACGACCAGAGCTTGCCGGTGCGCGACAGCGGCGTGTCCTCGAAGGTCTCGCCGTTGCAATCCGGATTGCGGCAATAGGTCTTCAGCTTGGGAAAATAATAGGTGCCACAGCTCACGCAACGCGAGCCCAGCAGCTGCGGCGCCTTTTCATCGAGCGTGAACCAGCCGTCCAGCACCGGTAGCAGCGTGATCTTGGCCGCCGCGTCGTTCACGCCGTCGCCTCGGTGCGACGCAGCGCCGGCGGATTGTTCTTCAGCGCGCTGGCACGCAGATTGTGCGGGTCCATGCGTGCAATCACGGCCAGCTGTTCGGCGGTCGGCAACGGTGTCTCGCCCAGATTCTCGGCCTGCAGCAGCGGGAATCCGGTCGCCGCCTGCACCTGCTCGAAGCTGACGCCCGGGTGCAGCGAACGCACGCGGATCGCATGGTCCGGCCCTTCGCAGTCGAGCACGCAGAGATCGGTGACGATGCGACGCAGATCGACGAAATCCTGCTTCATGCCCGGCCCCCAGCGCTTCGGGTTGTAGCCGACCCCGGAGACCATGTCGCATTCACCGGCCACGAATACCCGCGGGCCGTGATTGGGCACGAACAGGGAATTGATGTGATTGATGCTGTTGCCGGGCAGACCGCGCACGCCGAGCATCGCTGCCTTCGGTTTCTCGTAGTTGCCGATCACCGACAGGTTGGTCTGGCCCCAGCGATCGATCTGCGTCGGCCCGATCATCGCGTGGCGCTTGCCGCCCCAGACGCACTCGAACACGCGCTCGAAGCCCAGATAGCCTTCGTACTTCGGCTGGTAGTCGCCACGCGGCCCCAGCGGAATCGGTTCCGCCACCAGGAACGATTCGCTGTCGGTCATCAGCAATTCCGGGCTATGCGTCAGCTTGGCCAGGCTTGCGCCCAGACGCGGCAGCACGCCGATGCCCGAGGCCAGCACTTCACCGTTGTCGCGCCAGGCTTCGCTGCAGGCAACGATCATCAGTTCAGCGAGTGAGATTTCAGTGTTCATGTTCAGAATATCGGCTGCTTGAGCGTGTCGAGGCGCTTGGCGCCACCGACCTTGTCCAGATACGCGGCTTCGCCGGGCGCCACGAACTCGTCCATGTACTGCTGCCAGCCGCCTTCCTCGCCTGCCGACGCGTTGTAGCGCTTGAGATGTTCGAGATCCCAGCCGTAGTTCGGGCCGAAGTAACTCGGATGCGCACCGTACGGCGCATGCACCACGCCCTTGACCAGATAGCGTTCGAACGGATTCTCGCGCGCTGCGTTCGCGTCCAGCGCCAGCTTGTCGTGCAGCACCTCGGTGCTGACATAGCAGGCATCGGCGGCACGCGCGTACAGATGATCGAAGAAGGTATCGGCGCCGCGCACCAGGGTATTGCCGAGACGGTCGCTTTCGTTGACGTGGATCAGCGCCGCATCCAGCTTCAGCGCCGGCATCGCCACATAGACCTCGCCATCTTCGTACGGCGACTGGATCAGTTTCAGCGACGGGTTCTTGTCGAGCACATCGGTGGCCAGACCGCAGCGCGTCGGCAGGAATGACATGCGCATGCCGGCAGCGCGCAGGCCCCATTCGAACATGCCCTCGTCCAGTTCCATCACCTGCAGTGCGCCACTTTCGCGGGCCTTGCGGAAGTACGGCTCCAGCGGGATCGCATCCATGGTCGCGAACGCGAAGATCAGTTTGCGCACCTTGCCGGCCGCACACAGCATTCCGACATCCGGGCCGCCGTAGGACACCACGGTCAGATCCTTGAGATCCGAACGCAGGATTGCGCGCACCAGCGCCATCGGCTTGCGCCGCGGGCCCCAGCCACCGATGCCGATGGTCATGCCGTCGCGCAGTTGCGCAACGACCTGAGCCGCCGTTAATTCCTTATTGAGTGCCATCAGACGTCATTGATCCTGAGGAGAGAAACCGCTGCGCACGCAGTCGCAGCGGAGAACGGCGACGGAAGCGGACGACTCAGCGGAAACCCACCGAGAAATCGTGTCCCCAGATCGAGACCTGTTGGGTGTGCGTGGTCTGCCAGCTGGCCGGGTCGACTTCGATGCCGCCAAAACCGTATTCGAGCGCGAAGTTGCCGGGCGTCATGATGTAGAACGAGGTCATGCGATCGTTCTCGTGCTCGCCCAGGGTCGCCATCATCTTGACCTCGTGCTTCGCGAGACGGTCATGTGCGAGACCGACGTCGGTCATCGAGTTCACTTCCATCATCGCGTGCACGCAGCCGGATGGGCTCGGCATCTCGGCCAGTGCGAGGCTGTGATGACGGCCGCTGGCAGCATGCAGGAAATAGATGCGGATCACCGGCGCATCCGGGCCCGGCTGAAAATTGAACACGTCCGAGAGGCCGAAGCCGAGCACATCGCGGAACAGTTTCAGGGTCTCGTCGAACGGAATCGCGGGCAGTACCGTGTGGCCCATGCCGAACTTGCCGGTCTTGAAGCCCTGCACCCCGATCGGCGACACGAACGGCGTATCGGCACCGGTGTAGCCGGTGACCAGCTCGTGACGATTGCCGGCCGGATCGCTGAATACCGCCATGCGGCGCATCTTGCGCAGTGCGCGTTCCTCGTCGCTGCCGTCGCTGACGGCCACGCCGGCCTGACGCAGCGTGGCAACCGTGGCATCGAAATCGGCGTCGTTCGCCAGCTCCCAGGCCGAGGCGACATAACGATCGGCGGCACCGGGCACCACCAGCACGCGGAAATCGCGCTCGTCCATCTTCAGGTACAGCGCGCCACCGTTTGCCGGCTGACTGGCGGTGCCCAGCACCTGTTCGCCGTACTGCTGCCAACGCGAGACATCGGTGCTTTCGGTGACGATGTAGGACAGTGCCTGGATCTTCGACATGGGTATCCGCCGGAGTGTTGTAGTAGTGCACCAGATTATCGAGACGAGCCCTTGCCGATGCTTCATCCGTTGGGGTGAGTCAGTCGCGCCCGACTGCCGCTCCATGGCCTGGCGACACCCTCGTCCACCCGGACGGTGCCGCCCGCCGTGTCCGCTTCCAGACTGCGGGGACACCGAGAAAGGAGACGGCATCATGCTCAGCCTGCAGGAGATTTCCGACCGCATGGAAATCCAGCAAGCGATGGTCGATTACGCCACCGCGATCGACACCCGCGACTACGATGCGCT
This sequence comes from Solimonas flava, assembly GCA_040391865.1. GTDB lineage: Bacteria > Pseudomonadota > Gammaproteobacteria > Nevskiales > Nevskiaceae > Solimonas. Next base: position 1,243 of record JBEBWZ010000118.1, on the reverse strand, counting down.
GGACCGCATCTTCACCGCCGACGCCTATATCGACTACCGCGCGATGGGCGGAGCAGATGGCCGCTATCCGCAGATCAAGCGCTGGCTGGCGGAAACGCTGCAACGGTTTCCGCGCTACTACCATCTGGTCAGCAATGTCTCCCTGCAGATCGAGGGCGACAGCGCCCGCTCACGCATCGTCTGCTTCAATCCGATGGTCGCTGAGATGGAAGGCAAGCGTCAGGTGATGTTCTTCGGACTCTGGTATCTCGACCGATGGGTGCGTACCGCCGACGGCTGGCGCCTGTGCGAACGCATCGAAGAAAAGTGTTTCGACTTCAACCTGCCGCCGGGCGTCCATGCCGGCGACTGATGCCGACAGTTCGTCTTATTGGACGAAGCCCGGCGGGTCGGAATCGAAATAATGCAGGAAGCCCCGCGCTGCGGCGTGGTGCCTCCTCATCACCGCGTGCGATCACATCCCATGTCCAGAACCGACTCCGCATTGCCGTTGCCGCCGCTGGAAGCGACGCTTTCGTCCGCGGAAATCCGCGACGGCTCATGTCCGATTGCCGCAACGCTGGTGATCGACCATGCCGACGCCCTGCAATGGTCACGCAGCTGCGATGTCCTGGTGATCGGCCTCGGCGCCGCCGGCGGCGCCAGTGCAATCACCGCGCGCGAAGCCGGTGCCGACGTGCTGGTCGCCGAACGCTTCGAGGGCGGCGGCGCCACGATCAAGAGCGGTGGCGTGGTCTACCTCGGTGGCGGCACGCGCTTCCTGCAGGAAGCCGGCTACGACGACACGCCGGACGCGATGTTCAACTACCTGCGCCAGGAAAGCGGCGATGCCGTCACCGCAGACACCCTGCAGCGTTTCTGCGACAGCAGCCTCGAAATGCTGGCCTGGCTGGAATCGCTGGGCGTGGAGTTCCAGTCGAACGCCCATCCGCCCAAGACTTCCTATCCGCGCAACGGCACCTATCTCTACTACTCCGGCAACGAATCGGTACCGGCGTACGCGCAGCATGCCAAGCCCGCCCCGCGCGGCCATCGCGTCAAGACCCCGGGGATCGACTCCGGGCGCGAGCTGTATCAGGCGCTGAAGCGCCGGATCGAGCAGCTGAAGATTCCGGTGCTGCGCCAGACCAGCGCGCGGCGCCTGATCACCGACCGCAATGGCGCGGTGCTGGGCGCCGAGCTGTGGCAGCTGCCACCGGGCTCCAAGGCACAGCGCGAACACCAGAAACTGATGAAGCGCGCC
>JBEBWZ010000117.1:0-10643 GCA_040391865.1 Solimonas flava | reverse complement strand
CCCCGTCGATCCGTCGTGGCTCGGACGGGGCGGCGCGAGTACACTACGCGCCCCCATTAGTAGCGGATGCCCTGGTGTCCGCCGAACCTTCAGGACCGCCGGTTGCGCCGGCTCTCCACACCAAAATTCATGATGCGTAGTCACTATTGCGGCCAGGTTACCGAAGCGCTGACCGGCGAAACCGTCACGGTTTCCGGATGGGTCCATCGTCGTCGCGATCACGGCGGCGTGATCTTCATCGACCTTCGCGACCGTGAAGGCCTGCTGCAGTGCGTGTTCGATCCGGATACGCCGGAGGCGTTCCAGGCCGCCGACAAACTGCGCTCGGAATATGTGGTGACCATCACCGGCCGCGTGCGGCCGCGTCCTGCGGGCACCGAGAACAGCAATCTCAGTACCGGCAAGATCGAGGTGCTGGGCAAGCAGGTGCAGTTGCTGAACAAGGCGGAGACGCCGCCGTTCCATCTCGACGACGAGACGGTGGGCGAGGACACGCGCCTCAAGTACCGCTATATCGACCTGCGCCGGCCGCAGATGCAGAAGAACCTGCGCCTGCGTCACAACGTGATCAAGCGCATCCGCGATTTCATGGATGCCAACGGCTTTGTCGATGTCGAGACGCCGATCCTGACCAAGGCGACGCCGGAAGGCGCGCGCGACTATCTGGTGCCCAGCCGCACGCATCCCGGATCGTTCTTTGCGCTGCCGCAGTCGCCGCAGCTGTTCAAGCAGCTGCTGATGATGTCGGGCCTGGACCGCTACTACCAGATCGCGCGCTGCTTCCGCGACGAGGATCTGCGTGCCGACCGCCAGCCGGAATTCACCCAGCTCGACGTCGAAACCTCGTTCCTGACTCAGGAGCAGATCATGGCCCTGATCGAAGGGCTGGTGAAGGATCTGTTCCAGGGTGTGCTGGGTGTGGATCTGGGCGAACTGCCGCACATGACGTATGCCGAGGCGATGGATCGCTACGGCTCCGACAAGCCCGACCTGCGCAATCCGCTGGAATTGATCGAAGTGCGCGATCTGGTCGCGGACGTTGATTTCAAGGTGTTCTCCGGCCCTGCCAACGACCCCAAGTGCCGTGTCACTGCGCTGCGGGTGCCGGGCGGCCAGAAGCTGTCGCGCGGCGAGATCGACAAGTACACCGAGTTCGTCAAGATCTACGGTGCCAAGGGCCTCGCGTACATCGTGGTCGAGGACAAGGCCAAGGGTCGCGACGGCCTCAAGTCGCCGATCGTCAAGAATCTGCACGATGCGGCCCTGAGCGGGCTGCTGGAACGCACCGGTGCCGAGAGCGGCGACCTGATCTTCTTCGGTGCCGACAAGACCCGCGTGGTCTGCGATGCCCTGGGCGCGCTGCGCCTGAAGCTCGGCAACGATCTCAAGCTGAACCAAGGCGACTGGCGTGCGCTGTGGGTGGTCGACTGGCCGATGTTCGACTGGGATGAAGACGGTCAGCGCTGGGCCTCGCTGCATCATCCGTTCACCGCGCCCAAGCCGTTCGACGCGCAGGCGCTGCGCGACAATCCGGGTGCAACGCTGTCGCAGGGTTACGACATCGTGCTCAACGGCGTCGAGATCGGCGGCGGTTCGGTCCGTATTCATCGGCCCGACGTGCAGCAGGCGGTATTCGATCTGCTGGGTATCGGTGCCGAGGAGCAGCAGGAGAAGTTCGGCTTCCTGCTCGAGGCGCTGTCCTACGGCGCACCGCCGCACGGCGGCCTGGCGCTCGGTCTCGACCGTCTCGTGATGCTGATGGTCGGTGGCCAGAGCATCCGTGACGTGATCGCTTTCCCCAAGACCCAGACCGCTCATTGCCCGCTGACCAACGCGCCGAGCGTGATCGATCCGCGCCAGTTGCGGGAACTCAGCATCCGTTCGACGGTCCAGCCAAAGGACACTGTGGCGAAACCCGCCTAAGCTGCCGTCATACAACCCGTCTTTAATCAGGAATTTCGCCCGATGCCGATTTTTGCCCCGCTTGCGCGCTTGGTTGTAGCCGGTTCCCTCGTCACCGCGCTGGCTGCCTGCGATGGCGTGGGGAAGGGCCAGCTGCCGGTCAGTATCGAGATCATCCGTGGCAGTTCGCTGGTGGATCAGACCAACAACGTGGCTTACCAGTGCTTCCGCGACTCGCTGGCGGCGGTGGTGACCTGGAGCAATGGCACACGGGCCAACTACACCTCATCCACGGGGCTGCGGTGGGATTCGAGCGACGAGAACATCGTCAAGGTCAGCAACGGCGATATCCAGTTGCCGGATGACGAGGAACTGGCTTATCCCGCCGGGACCATCCTGCCGAACGCGACCGGCACGGCGATGATCAAGGCGACGTTCCTCGACACCCTGGTGGCGACCTACGAAGTCCAGGTCAAGACCGTCGACGCGCTGACGATCGAGCCGGTGAGCCAGACGCTGGCGCTGAATACCGCGGGTAGCGTCAAGCTGACGACGACGGTCGACGGCGAGGAAATCGACGTCACGCAGCGGGTGCTGTGGAAGTTCCAGGAAGCCGATACCGAAGATCTCGCCGTGATCGGCGTGCAGACGGGCGTGGTTGCCGCATTGAAGGAGCCCGGCGTGGTGACTGCCGTGCCGCGTTTCGTCGAAGGCTGCTCGATGGGCGAGCCGACCGCGACCATCAATATCCGCCCGCTCGAATCGATTGCCATCGAGCGTCAGTTTGCATCGGCGCCGAACAACGAGCTGATGCTGAACACCAGCGACCGTTTCAGCGCCACCGGCCACTTTGCCGGCACCGCTGAAACGCAGGATCTCAGCGCCCAGATCGCGTTCAAGTCCAGTGATACGGAAGTCGTGTTTGCCGCGACCCGGCTGGTCAGCGGCATCAAGGTCGGTACCGCCAATGTCACCGGCGTTTACACCTTGAAGATCAATGACGACGAGGACGACAACGTTGTAGTGACCAGCAATGCGGTGCCGCTGACGATCATCGACCGGCCGCTGGACAGCATTGCGGTGACGCCTGCAACGGCGACCATCGAAGCCGGCGAGACCCAGCAGTACAACGCGGTCGGCAGCTTTACCGACGGCGTGGTCACCACCACGCAGGACATCACCCGGCACGTGGTCTGGGGTGTGTCGGATACCGCGCTTGCGACCATCGGTAACGGGGTGCAGCTCGATTACGGTGTCGCGGCCGCGCTGAAGAACGAGGCCACCACGGCGCCGATCGAGATCACGGCCAAACGCACGATCGGCAGCGGTGATACCGCGGTCGAGAAAAAAGGCACCGCCCAGCTGAACATCACCGCCATTCCCGAGACACCGTAAAGCGTGAAGTCGGGTTTTCGCCCCGGATAACGGCACTGAGACTGCAGCCGTAGAGCCGCTACCGGTAGTAGGAGCGGCTCATCCGGGCTACAATCGCTTGTTTTTTCTAGGCGCCTTTGCGCCGGAGGCTCCCACATGGCCGCCGCCCTGAAGCTCGACGAATTCAACCTGCTGGACGATGGCGAATGCGATGCCCGCATCGTTGCCGCCAAGCGCATTCTTGGTGATCGCCTGTGCATCCTCGGCCATCACTATCAGCGCAACGAGGTGTTCAAGCACGCCGATTTCACTGGCGACTCCCTGAAGCTGTCGCAACTGGCTGCCACCACGCAGTCCGAGTTCATCGTGTTCTGTGGTGTGCATTTCATGGCCGAGGTGGCGGATATCGTCACCGACGGCAAGCGCACGGTGATTCTCCCGGACCTCGCGGCCGGCTGTTCGATGGCCGACATGGCCAACCTGATCAAGGTCCGGCGCTGCTGGGCCGAGCTGTCCGAGGTGCTGAATCCGGATGAAATGGTCACGCCGGTGACCTACATCAATTCCGCGGCCGATCTCAAGGCGTTCTGCGGCAGCCACGGCGGCATCGTCTGCACCTCGTCGAATGCGCGCGCGGTGCTGGAATGGTCGTTCGCTCGCCGCGAGAAGGTGCTGTTCTTCCCCGACCAGCATCTGGGCCGCAACACCGCGGTGAAGATGGGCATTGCGCTCGATGAAATGGTGGTCTGGGATTTCTCCAAGCCGCTGGGCGGCAACACCCCCGAGGACATCCGCAAGGCGAAGATGATCCTGTGGAAGGGCTTCTGCTCGGTGCACCAGATGTTCCAGCCGGCGCACATCGACAACTTCCGCAAGCGGGTGCCGCACGGCAAGGTCATCAGCCATCCGGAAAACGCGCTCGAAGTCTGCGAGAAGTCCGACTACGTCGGCTCCACCGAATACATCCTGCGCACCGTGCGCGGTTCGCAGACCGGCGATCACTGGCTGGTGGGTACCGAGCTGAATCTGGTCGACCGTCTCGCCGAGGAGGTCAAGCCGCAGGGCATCACCGTCGAGTTCATGAGCCCGACCGTGTGCATGTGCTCGACCATGTTCCGCACCGATCCGCAGCATCTGGCCTGGGTGCTCGACAGTCTGGTGGCCGGCGAAACCGTCAACCGGATCCAGGTGCCGCGTGATATCGCGGTGCCCGCACGCGCGGCGCTGGACCTGATGCTGGAAGTGATCGACTGAAGTGCAGGGATTCGGGATTCGCGAACAGCGATCCTGGACTGCCTTTCCGAATCCCCAATCCCCCTTAATCCCTAATCCCCAATCCCGAGAAGAGCATGTGGACCGCCGCCAAGACCCTTGCCCAGTTTGACCCTGAACTGAATGCCGCCATCCAGGCCGAGAAGGTTCGCCAGGAAGCGCATATCGAACTGATCGCGTCCGAGAACTACGCCAGCCCGGCGGTCATGGAAGCGCAGGGCTCGGCGCTGACCAACAAGTACGCCGAAGGCTATCCGGGCAAGCGCTACTACGGCGGCTGCGAGCATGTCGACGTGGCCGAGCAGCTGGCGATCGACCGCATCAAGCAGATCTTCGATTGCGACTACGCCAACGTGCAGCCGCACTCCGGTGCGCAGGCCAACGCCGCGATCTTCCTCGCTCTGGTGTCGCCGGGCGACACCGTGATGGGCATGAACCTGGCGCAGGGCGGACATCTCACGCACGGCAACCCGGCCAACTTTTCCGGCAAGCAGTACAAGATCGTGCCGTATGGCCTGGATATCGAAACCGGCCTGATCAATTACGACGAGATGGAGCGCATCGCGCTCGAAACCAAGCCGAAGATGATCATCGGCGGCTTCTCCGCGTACTCGCGCGTCAAGGACTGGAAGCGCATGCGCGAGATCGCCGACAAGGTCGGCGCCTGGTTCTGGGTCGACATGGCGCATGTGGCCGGCCTGGTGGCGGCCGGCGAATACCCGAGCCCGCTGCCGTACGCGCACGTGGTCACCAGCACCACGCACAAGACGCTGCGCGGTCCGCGCGGCGGCATCATCCTGAGCAAGGGCCAGCCGGAGGAGTTCAACAAGAAATTCCAGTCGGCGGTGTTCCCCGGCATCCAGGGCGGGCCGCTGATGCACGTCATCGCCGCCAAGGCCGTGGCGTTCAAGGAAACGCTGGACCCGAGCTTCAAGACCTATCAGAAGCAGGTCGTGGCCAATGCTCGTGCGATGGCCAAGGTGTTCCTGGAGCGCGGTTATAAAGTGGTCTCCGGCGGCACCGACAACCATCTGTTCCTGCTCGACCTGATCGCCAAGAACGTCACCGGCAAGGATGCGGAAGCAGCACTGGGCAAGGCGCACATCACCGCCAACAAGAACTCGGTGCCGAACGATCCGAAGTCACCGTTCGTGACCTCGGGGCTGCGTCTCGGTTCGCCGGCTTCGACCACGCGCGGCTTCAAGGAAGCGGAGATGGCGCAGGTGGCCGGCTGGATCGCCGATATCGTCGATACCCTGAGTGCCGGTGGCGACATCGAAGCCACGCTGCAGCGCGTGCGCGGCGAAGTCGAGCAGCTCTGCGCCCGTTTCCCGGTGTACGGCGCGCCACGCACCACGTGAACCTGGGATCGGCCATGACGGATCGTGCCGTGCAGCCGGGATTTTGCGGCGGCGCGGCGCGATGCCTGATGTGCGATCCCCGGCTGTAAGCCATGCAATGCCCATTCTGCAAGACTGCTGATACGCGAGTCATCGATTCGCGTCTGGCCGAAGACGGCACCCAGGTGCGTCGCCGTCGCGGTTGCGAAGCCTGCGGTCAGCGCTTCACCACATTCGAGCGCGCGCAGCTCAACATGCCGAACGTGGTCAAGCGCAGCGGCGATCCGGAGCCGTTCAACGAGGACAAGCTGCGTCGCGGCATCGAGCACGCGTTGTTCAAACGGCCGGTGACCGCGGAGCGCGTCGATCACGCCGTGGACAATGTGATGCGCAAGCTGCGCGCCAGCGGCGAGCGTGAACTGCCGTCGCGCCAGGTCGGCGAGTGGGTGATGGAAGAACTGCGCGATCTCGATCACGTTGCGTATGTGCGCTTCGCATCGATCTACCGCCGCTTCGAGGACGTCAACGCCTTCCGCGAAGAAATCGAGAACCTGCAGAACCTGCCGACCGCGGAACAGCGCAAATCGCAGTTGCCGTTGCTGGCGGAAGCCGTCGCGCGCAAGGCCGGCGATCCCAGGCCGCCCAAGGGCTGACATGAGCCCCGCGATCGCAGGAGCGTTCATGGCGCGTGCACTGCGCCTGGCTGAGCGCGGGCGTCTGAGCACGCATCCCAATCCGCGGGTCGGCTGCGTGATCGTGCGCGCGGGCGAGATTGTGGGCGAGGGCGCGCACCTGCGGGCCGGCGAGGGCCACGCCGAGGTGCATGCGCTGACGATGGCCGGGTCGCAGGCATTCGGCGCCGAGGTGTTCGTGACCCTGGAGCCCTGCAGCCATCACGGCCGCACGCCGCCCTGCGTCGAGGCCTTGCTGGGGGCGGGCGTCGCGCGTGTCTGGGTGGCGATGGAAGATCCCAATCCCAGGGTGGCGGGCCGTGGCATCGCCGCGCTGCGCGCAGCGGGCATCGCCGTTGAAACCGGTTTGATGGCTGCAGAAGCGCAGCGTCTCAATCGGGGTTTCATCTCGCGCATGAGCCGGGCGCGGCCGTTCGTGACGCTGAAGCTCGCGGCCAGCCTCGATGGCCGTACCGCGATGGCCAATGGCGAAAGCCAGTGGATCACCGGAGCCGCCGCGCGTGCCGACGTGCATCGTCTGCGTGCCGAAGCTGGTGCGGTCCTGACCGGGTCGGCGACAGTGCTGGCGGACGATCCGCGACTCAGCGTGCGTGGCGTCGACGGTTTGCTGCGGCAGCCCGACCGCATCGTGATCGACTCGCAGGCGCGGGTTGCGCTCGACGCCCAGGTCTGGGCGCCCGGAGCGCGGCGTCTATGGCTGGTCGGGCGTACACCGCCCGCCTGTGCAGAGGGTGTCGAAGCGGTGCCGGTGGCGACCAACGCGGCAGGCCAGCTGTCGCTGCCCGAGGTGCTGGCGGCGCTGGCGCGACTCGAAGTCAATGAAGTGTTGCTGGAAGGCGGCCCGCGACTGGCCGGCGCGTTTCTGGGCCAGGGGCTGGTCGATGAAATCGTCGCCTATCTGGCGCCGAGCCTGCTTGGCCATGAGGCGCGGCCGTTTGCCTATCTCCCGGGCATGGAATCCCTGTCGCAGCGTTTGAGCCTGCGCTGGCAGGACCTGCGCCAGGTCGGCGGCGATCTGCGCCTGACAGCGGCGCTGGTTCCCTAAACTCACGAGCAAGGACCGAACATGTTTACCGGCATCATTGAAACCCTGGGGCGGATCACCGCGATCGAGACGGTCGGCGGCGATCGGCGCATGGTGTTCTCGGCGCCCGGTTACCTGCGCGATGTGACCCTTGGCGACAGTATCGCCGTCAATGGTGTCTGTCTGACCGCAACCACCTTCGATGACAGCCAGTTCAGTGCCGACCTGTCGGCGGAGACCCTGAACCTGACCACGGCCGGCGGCTGGGTGATCGGCGCGCAGGTCAATCTCGAGCGCGCGCTGACCCCATCGAAGCCGCTGGGCGGGCATATGGTGTCCGGGCACGTCGACGGCATCGGCACGCTGCTCGAGCGCTTTGAAGACGCGCGCTCGACGCGGATGAACTTTGAAGTACCGCAGTCGCTGGCACGCTACGTGGCGCGCAAGGGCTCGATCTGCATCGACGGTGTCAGCCTCACGGTCAACGACGTCGCCGGCAGGCAGTTTGGCGTTAACATCATCCCTCACACCCTCGCGCACACCACGCTGGGCGCATTGCGGGTGGGGCAGGCGATCAATCTCGAAGTGGATCTGATCGCCCGTTATCTGGAGCGACTGCTGGTCGCAAGGACTGAAGAAGCATGAGCAAGGTCGCAAATATCGGTGAGGCGCGGCAGAGCGCGCTCGATACGCCGGAAGACATCATTGCCGACATCAAGGCCGGCAAGATGGTCATCCTGATGGATGACGAGGATCGCGAGAACGAAGGCGATCTGGTGATGGCGGCGGACATGGTGCGCCCCGAAGACATCAATTTCATGGCGCGTTACGGCCGTGGCCTGATCTGCCTGACCCTGAGTCAGGAGCGCTGCCGCCAGCTGCGTCTGCCGCAGATGGTGTCGCGCAACGAGGAAGTCCACAAGACCGCGTTCACCGTGTCGATCGAAGCCGCCAGCGGCGTCACCACCGGCATTTCGGCGCATGACCGCGCCCATACCGTGCGCGCCGCGGTGAAGCAGGATGCGCGTCCCGAAGACCTGGTGCAGCCGGGTCACATCTTCCCGTTGATGGCGCAGCCCGGTGGCGTGCTGACGCGTGCCGGACATACCGAAGCCGGTTGCGATCTCGCACGTCTGGCCGGGCGCACGCCGGCGGCGGTGATCGTCGAGATCCTGAACGAAGACGGCACCATGGCACGTCGTCCGGATCTCGAAACCTTTGCCCGCGAGCACGGCCTGCGGCTCGGCACCATTGCCGACCTGATCCGCTATCGCCTGGAAAACGAGCATACGGTGGAGCGGGTTGCGGAAACGCATGTCACCACCGAGTTCGGCGAGTTCCGCCTCGTCACCTATCAGGACGCGATCGACAACACCGTGCATCTGGCGATGGTGCGCGGTGCCATCGACCCCGACCAGCCGACGCTGGTGCGCGTGCACATCCGCAACACCTTGCAGGACGTGCTCGGCGTGCAGCACGGTGATTTCCCCTGGCCGCTGCGGCGGGCACTGCAGCGCGTTGCCGAGGAAGGCAATGGCGTCGTGGTGCTGCTGCGCAAGCCGGACACGACGCGTGAACTGGTGCAGCAGATCGTGTCGCTGAACAAGCCGGGGGCGGAGGACGTGTTCCCCGAGCCGCTGCCGAACCTGCGCACCTACGGCATTGGTGCGCAGATCCTGTTCGACCTCGGTGTGCGCAAGATGCGTGTTCTGTCGGCGCCCAAGCGCATGCAGGGCATTTCCGGTTTTGGACTTGAGATTGTCGAATACGTATCGCCCAGCGAATGAAAAAAACTTCTAGTATGAAGAGCGGTGTGAAGCGCGCGCCGGCGAAGAAAGCCAGCGTTCCCGCCGATGCCAAGACCGGTTACGCTGCGCCCGCCGCGCCGGGTCGCAACGAATTCTCCAAGGCGCGGATCGCGATCGTGTCCACGCGCTGGAATGTCGAGATCGTCGACGCCCTGACCGCCGGAGCGCGTGAATGCCTGATGACCTGGGGTGTTCCAGCACGCAACATCCGCGAGTTCCGCGCGCCCGGTGCCTACGAGATTCCGCTGGCCTGCCTCAAGCTGCTGAAGGATGGCGGCTACGACGGCGTGGTCGCGCTCGGCGCGGTGATACGCGGCGATACGCCGCATTTCGATTTCGTCGCCGGCGAATGCGCGCGTGGCCTGATCGACGTGCAGCTGCAGACGCGCAAGCCGGTGGGTTTCGGCGTGTTGACCGTCAATACCGTGCAGCAGGCGGTGGAGCGTGCCGGCCCCGGTGCCGGAAACAAGGGCTATGAGGCCGCAGCCGCGATGCTGGAAATGATCCGACTCGCAAAGGAACTGAAATGAGCGAAGCCCAGCCGCAAAGCCGGCGCGGACTCGCGCGTCGCCTCACCGTGCAGGCGCTGTACCAGTGGCTGCTGAACCAGGCCACGCCGGAAGCCTTGATGCGGCAGTTCCGCGAACAGGAAGAAGGCCTGGGTCGCGCCGATCCGGCTTACTTCGAGGAGCTGTTGAACGGCTGCGTTGAAAACGTCACTGAACTGACGCTGGCGCTGGCGCCGCATCTGGATCGGCCGCTGGCGCAGCTGGACCCGGTCGAGCATGCGGTGCTGCTGCTCGGTGCCTACGAGTTGCAGCATCGTCCTGATGTGCCCTGGAAAGTGGTGGTCAACGAATCGGTGAATCTGGCCAAGCTGTTCGGTGCCGAGGACGGTTTCAAGTTCGTCAACGGTGTGCTCGACAAGATGGTGCGCAGCGCGCGCCCGCACGAGGCAGGGCGCTAGCGCCAGCCGGCGGCAGCGGCGACAGGAACCCGCAACCGGCGGTGAGCGCGAGTCGCGCCTCACCGTCCATATTGCGGGAGTGAATGATGCGGCGGCTGCGATCGCCGCATTTTGCTGTATGGAGCATGGCGACGATGGACGAGTTCGAGCTGATCCGCAGTTTTTTCTCCGGTATCGGGCGTGCGCGCGATGCCGTCGCACTGGATATCGGTGACGACTGTGCGCTGCTGAATCCGCCGCCGGGACAGCAACTGGTCATGACTA
>JBEBWZ010000116.1:0-10644 GCA_040391865.1 Solimonas flava | reverse complement strand
CCTGGCCTGTGTCCTGCTGGTCGCCGGGCTGCCGCCATTGTCCGGCTTCGTCGCCAAGTTCATGCTGCTCGCGGCCGCCCTGAGCTCCGCTGGGACCGAAGTGTTGCCCTCGTCGGTGTGGCTGCTGCTGGCAACCGTGCTGGCGTCGGGACTGGCCTGCGTCATCGCACTGTCGCGGATCGGCATCCGCGTGTTCTGGTCGGCACAGCGCACCGTACCGCGCCTGCGGCTGCTGGAAGCGGCGCCGGTGGCGGCACTGGTGCTGATCTGCATCGTGCTGGCGGTCAAGGCCGGCCCGGTGATGCAGTATCTGGACGCGACCGCACAATGGCTGCACGACCCCGCGACCTATATCAACGCAGTGCTGCCTGCCACCTTGCCGTCGATTCCGGCACCGGAGTTGGCGCCATGATGAAACGGCAACGGCAACCCCTGATGTGGTCGCTGCCACTGGCGCTGCTGGCGATGTGGCTGATGTTGAACGACAGCCTGGCCCTGGGGCAGTGGCTGCTCGGGATTGCACTGGTGATGTTCGTGATCCTGACATCGGCATCGATGCGACCGTTGCGCGCCCGATTGCGCCGTCCCTGGGTCATGGTCCGGCTCGCGGTCCATGTGCTGATCGATATCACCCGCTCCAACTTCGAGGTGCTGGGCATCATCCTGGGGCCCGCCGAGCGACGGCGGCACGGCGGCTTTCTGGAAATTCCGCTCGACCTGCGCGATCCGCACGGTCTGGCAATGCTGGCGGCGATCGTGACGTCAACGCCGGGCACCGTCTGGGCCGATCTGTCGGCCGACGGAACGGTACTGACCCTGCACGTGCTCGAGCTGAAGGACCGCGAATACTGGCTGCGAACGATCAAGCAGCGCTATGAGCGTCCGCTGATGGAGATCTTCGAATGAGCAGTGTTTTCTCTGCGGCGATCCTGTTCGCCCTGATCTGTTTCAGTCTGGGCATGGGCTGCGCGCTGATCCGCTTGCTGCGGGGCCCTGCGGCCCAGGATCGCATCCTCGCGCTGGACGCGTTCTACATCCTGGGCATGCTGACCGTGTTGACGCTGGGCATCTATTTCGGATCGACGCTGTACTTCGATGTGGCGCTGCTGATTGCCCTGTTCGGTTTTGTCGGTTCTGCGGCCATGGCGAAGTTTCTGCTGCGAGGGGAGGTGATCGAACCATGATCAGCGAACTGCCGCTCTGGGTGACCGTGCCGGGCTCGGTGTTGATGGTGCTCGCCGGCGTGCTGGCACTGGTCGGCGCGATCGGCCTGCTGCGGCTGCCGGATTTCTATTCCCGAATGCATGGGCCGACGTTGGGGACCACGCTCGGCACCGGGTGTGTGCTGCTGGCGTCGATGCTGGTCGCCAGTGCGTTGGCGCAGCGCCCGATCCTGCATGAACTGCTGATCGGCGCATTCCTGCTGATCACCGCGCCGGTAACGGCGATGCTGCTGATGCGTGCCGTGCTGTACCGTGCGGACGGCGGACAAAAGCCCGAGATCGGAAAGCAGCCGAAACGCTGAAGCGGGGAGTCGCGCCGGCGGTTGCCATCATGGGCTTGCTGAAACGGAAAACCCCGCATCGCTGCGGGGTTTTTCTGCCTCACCGGACATCGAATTGGTGGAGATGGCGGGAATCGAACCCGCGTCCGACAATCTTCCGTCATTCGCTCTACATGCGTAGCCTAGTTATTGGTTTTCGACTCTGGTTCCCGAACAGGCACGGAACGCCATCGCTTATCCCCTTAAGGTTTTAGCAAATCAGCCAAGGGCGGGCGTCATCACGAGTTGATGAGAGTCGACATCTGATTCAGGGGCATCAACACCACCTGGTCAGACGCTCGCCGGCTTAAGCGGCGAGGGCGTAGTTGGAGTCGTTCGCAACTAGCTTGGTTTGCAGCAGAGTTTTACGAGGGCCACTGCACCTCGGCATGCACGTCAGATTTCCAATCACCGTCGAAGCCATGTCATCCCCGGTGCAACTGGAGTGTAACAGTGCTTGGACGTGGTTGCAGTGGCGGAAGTTCAATCCCGCCATTCAGGCGCGATGGCGCAGCACCCGGCCTTTCTGCCGCTCCCAGTCGCGGTCCTTTTCGGTGGCGCGCTTGTCGTGCTGCTTCTTGCCCTTGGCGAGGCCGACCTGCAGCTTGGCGCGGCCACGGGTCCAGTGCATATCCAGCGGGATCAGGGTATAGCCCGCGCGCTCGACCTTGCCAACCAGTTGCGACAGCTCGCGTTCGTGCATCAGCAGCTTGCGCGTACGCGTGGAGTCGGCGATTTCGTGGGTGCAGGTCTGCTTCAGCGGTGTGATGTGTGCCCCGATCAGCCAGGCTTCGCCATTCTTCAGGGTGACATAGGCTTCGGTCACCTGGGCGCGGCCGGCACGCAGGCTCTTGACCTCCCAGCCCTGCAGCATCAGGCCGGCTTCGTAGCTGTCCTCGATGAAATATTCGTGTCGCGCCCGGCGGTTGACGGCGATCAGACGCGCCGGGTCGTCGCTCTTGTCTTTCTTGTCCTTGCTCATGCCACGATTATAGGCGCGCCGGCAGGTAAACTATCGACGATGAACATCCGCGAGAGCAGCTACGGCTACTGGTCATCCACCCACACCTTCCTGTGGGTAGCCTGCGGCGCGGCCATCGGCATCGGCAATCTGGTGCGCCTGCCGTATCTGATGGGGGAACACGGCGGCCTGATCTTCCTCGGCGTTTACCTGCTGGCGCTGCTGGTGGTGGGGATGCCATTGCTGGCCGCCGAATGGATGTTGGGCCGCTGGATGCGCGACGATCTGGTCAACGGTTTCCGCCGGCTCGCGGAGACCGCGCGCAGTCGTCGTGCCTGGGCGCTGATCGGCTGGCTGGCGCTGATCGGTGCGGTGCTGATCCTGTCCTACTACAGCGTGATCGCCGGCTGGAGCATGGCCTACGGCATCCGCGCCACCGCCGGCATCTTCAGCGGCATGAGCGCCGAGGCGGCCAACACCCTGTTCCTGAATCTGGCGCAGGATCCGGAGCGCAGTCTTTCCTGGCATACCTTGTTCATGGTGCTGACCTGCGTGGTGGTCGCGCACGGGTTCCGCGAGGGGATCGAAAGCGCCGCGATGCGCGCGGTGCCGACGGCCTGTCTGCTGATCATCCTGCTGTGTGGTTACGCCCTGCAGGCCGGTGACGCCGAAGCGGCGTTGCGCTTCGTGTTGACGCCCGACCTCGGCAAGTTCACCTGGCGCAGCCTGTTCGAAGCCCTGCAGCAGGCGTTCTTTACCCTGGGGCTGGGCATGGGCGCGATGATGGCGCTGGGGAGCTACCTGCCGGCGCAGGCGCCGGTCAAGCGCATGGCGCTGGTGGTGCTGTTGGTCGATACCCTGTTTGCGCTGGTCGCCGGGATCGCGGTGTTCGCGATGATCTTCAGCGCCGGGCTGCAGCCGGTGCCGGGGCTTGCGCTGTTGTTTCAGGTGTTGCCGCGCAGTGTTCCCGAAGGCATCGCCGGCACCTTGTTCCTGGTCAGCCTGTATACGGTTATGGTGCTGGTCACGCTGACCTCGGCCACTGCCTTGCTGGAGCCGGTGGCGCGCTATGTGATGGACCGCCTGCGCTGGACGCGGGTGTTCGCGGCGACCTTCACCGCAACCATGATCTGGTATCTGGGGCTGGGCACCTTGCTGTCGTTCAGCGTGATTCAGCACGCCACCCTGTTCGGCCGCAATTTCTTCGAATGGGTGCAGTGGCTGACGGCCAGCTGGCTGGCCCCGGCGGCCGGTCTATTGATTTGCGTGTTCGTGGTCAGCATCATGCCGCGCGATCTGGTGCGCATCCTCTGGGGCGAGCGCGACCCGTGGCTGTTCAAACCGTGGTTTGTGCTGCTGCGCTATCCGGCGCGCCTGGGGCTGATCGCGATCCTGCTGTACTCCGCCGGCCTGATGGACGGGCTGGCCTCGTTGTGGAATCTGTGATCCGGTAATGCCCGCTGTCGAACGTTCTGCGCTGCTGCATTTCCGGGCGGCGGACATGCATCAATTGGTGGCCGATATCGAAGCCTATCCGCAATTCCTGCCGGGCTGCGTTTCCGCGCGCATCGAGCAGGCGGATGCGGAACGGGTGCGTGCCAGACTGGGCTTTCGGGTCAAGGGGCTGAGCGACAGTTTTTCCACCGAGAACCGCAGCGAACCGCTGCCGGATGGCGCCAGCCGTATCCATATGCGTCTGCTCGACGGGCCGTTCCGGCAACTCAGTGGTGCCTGGGAGTTCCAGCCGCTGGGCGACGAGGCCTGCAAGGTTTCGCTGAGCCTGAATCTGGATTTCGGCAACCGTCTGCTGGAAAGCACGCTGGGACCGATGATCGACCGTGCGGTTCGTGGCGTGATGGACGCGTTCCGGCAACGTGCGGAAACGATCTATGTCCGCAGCTGAGCGGCTGTCGGTGGAAGTCGCCTATGCGTTGCCGCATGAGCAGCTGATCGTGAAACTGGAGCTTGTTGCCGGCGCCACGGTAGCGGAGGCGATCACGCGGTCGGGCTTGTTGCAGCGATTTCCCGAGATCGACCTGAGTCGGCATCGTGTTGGCATCTTCGGCCGGCTCGCGCAAGCCGACGACATCCTGCGCGCCGGCGATCGCGTCGAAATCTACCGGCCGTTGAGCGCCGACCCCAAGGTCGCGCGACGCGAGCGCGTCGCTGCCGTCAGGAAAGCGAAGCAGCGCTGAGCGCGCCGCTTCGCCATCACGGCATTCAGGGCTGCTGGTTGGTTGGTGTAATCACCACGCCGGATTCGCGATCTTCCTCGCTCTGCTCGCGCGAATCCTCGTTGGCATCCTTGCGTTCCTGACGGATCACGGTATTGATGTCCGGATTCTCGACGCCCGCAGTGGTGGCGGCACCGGCGATCTGGATGCCTTCCATGCGCTGCAGCAGGCTCTCCTTGTCGAAATACAGGGTGACGACGCGGCTCGATTCCTGGCCACGCGGCGATTTGTAATAGCCGACGTAGTCCCAGCGATCCTCGCGGAACGGACTGGCCGCGATCGGCGTGCCGAGCAGGAAGTGCACCTGCTCGCGGGTCATGCCGACCTTCAGCTGATCGAGCTGCTTCTGCTCGATGACGTTGCCCTGACGGGTCGGAAGCTTGTAGATGATCTGGCAGGCCGAGAGCGTCAGCACTGCGCCGAGGATGAGGAGTAAGCGCATCTGGGTTGCCGCTTTGGATGGAGGTGGGATAATAGCGGAAACACCAACATCGAGCGCATGCCATGGAATCTACGAATTTAAGGAATGCCGGACTGAAGGTGACGCTTCCCAGGATCAAGATCCTGGAGATGCTTGAAAGCAGCGAAGCGCGTCATATGTCGGCAGAGGATATTTACCGCAAGTTGATGGACCTGAACGAGGACGTCGGTCTGGCGACGGTGTATCGGGTGCTGACCCAGTTTGAATCCGCAGGACTGGTCCGTCGCCACAATTTCGAGGGCGGCCATGCGATCTTCGAACTGGAGCGTGGTCACCATCACGACCATATGGTGTGTCTGGAAACCGGGCAGGTGATCGAGTTCTTCAGCGAGGAAATCGAACGGCTGCAGCATCAGATTGCCGAGAAGCATGGCTTCATCCTCGAGGACCACAATCTGGTGTTGTACGTGCGGCAGAAGAATCCGGCCGCCGCCAAGGGGACACCCAAGACGTAACGGCTGAAGCGGCGCCTCCAAGAAAAAGGGGATCTCGGATGAGGTCCCCTTTGTCGTTTCAGGGGCTGCGGGTCGCGCGCTGCAGCAGATCGCGGGCGTGATCGAGTGCGGCGTCGGAAACCTCGACCCCTCCCTGCATGCGCGCCAGTTCTTCGACCCGCTCCTGGTCGCCAAGGCTGCGCACGCGGGTATAGGTCTGTCCGCTCTTGATCTCCTTGCGGATCGCACAATGGCGATGACCTTGCGCTGCGACCTGCGCGAGATGGGTGACGCTCATCACCTGACGTTCGGCGCCGAGGGTGCGCAACTGACGACCCACGATTTCCGCAACGCCGCCGCTGATGCCGGCATCGACTTCATCGAAGATCATGGTCGCTGCACCGCCGCGGCTGAGCCCGGCGACCTGGATTGCCAGCGACACGCGCGACAGTTCGCCGCCCGAGGCGACCTTGGCCAATGCCCGCGGCGGCTGGCCGGGGTTGGCGGAGAAATCGAAACGGATGTCGTCGGCGCCGATCACGCGCGGCGGCTCGTGCTCACTGCTGTCGACCACGACCTGGAACTGCGCGTTCGGCATGCCGAGCTGACGCACCACGGCGGTGACGCCGTCGGCGAGCTTCCTGCCGGCCTTGCCGCGCTCGGCGCTGAGCTTGCGCGCAGCCTCCTGATAGCGTTTCAGCGCAGCGGCACGCTCCCGCTGCAAGGCTTCGACGCGCTCGGCTGCGTGTTCGATCTCATCGAGCTGCGTGCGTAACTGCTGCAACTGCGGTGTCAGTTCCGACGCCTTCAGGCGATGCTTGCGCGCCAGATCATGAATCGCCGATAGCCGGCTCTCGACGTCGGCCAGCTGTTCAGGGTCCAGATCCATGCGCTCGAGTACATGGCGCACGATGTCCACTGCTTCCTTGACCTGCGTCTGGGCCGTGTCGACCAGATTCAGCGCCTCGCCGAAGCCCTCGTGCAGCGGTACCAAGCCACCCAGCAGTGCGGAGGCGGTGCTGAGCTGGTCGTAGACGCTGGCTTCGCCGCCGTACAACTGCTCCTGGATCTGCTCGCCTTCCTGCAGCAGGCGGCCGGCATTGGCCAGCCGGCGATGGTCGGCTTCCAACTGCTCCAGTTCACCTTCCTGCAGATTCAGCGCCTCCAGCTCCTGGATCTGGAAGCGCAGAAATTCCAGCGGGCTGCCGTCACGCTGGCCGGCGCCTTGCAGGCGCTCGATGGCACGTGTGCATTCCTGATAGGCGAGTGCCGCGTCCCGCACCGCGCTCAGGGGTTTGCCGTAAGCGCCGTACTCATCGAGCAGGCGCCGTTGTACATCGGGGCGCAGCAGCGTCTGGCTTTCCGACTGGCCGAAGATGTCGATCAGGCATTCGCCAAGTTCGCGCAACTGGCCGGCGTTGACGGCAGCGCCGTTGACGAACGCGCGGGTGCGGCCCTCGCTGTAGACCACACGGCGGATGACCAGCAGGCCCGGATCGTCGACATCCAGCAGCTCCTGCTCGCGCAGCCAGCGGCTGGCATCGGCGTTTGCTTCCAGCTCGAAGCTGGCGCTGATCTCTGCCTTGTCCTGGCCGGCGCGGACCAGACTGGCATCGGCACGGGTGCCGATCGCCAGGCCGATGGCATCGATCAGGATCGATTTGCCGGCACCGGTTTCGCCGGTGAGCACGGTAAAGCCGGCACCAAACTCCAGGTCCAGCGCATCGATGATGGCCAGATTACGAATTGTTAGTATTTTCAGCATATTGGATGCTGTTATTCAGGTGGTTTCTTGCGTAGAGGCGGGGCCGCGACCCCAGTGAAGTTTGTTTCGCAAGATATTGAAATAACTGTAGTTGTTGGGGTGAACCAAAGTCATCCGTGCCGCCGCGCGGCGGACTTCCACCCGGTCACCCGGTTGCAGCACTTCGCTGGTCTGTCCATCGCAGGTGAAGGTCGCCTGGGTACCTTCACCGCCACGCAGGATGATGCCCACGGTCTGGTCGGCACCGACCACGATCGGACGATCCGACAAGGTGTGCGGGCAGATCGGTACCAGGCTGATCGCCTCCAGGCCCGGATGCAGCACCGGCCCGCCGCCGGACAGGGCGTAGGCGGTGGAGCCGGTCGGCGACGAGACGATGAAGCCGTCGGCGCGATGCTGCGAGATGAATTCCTCGTCCAGCCAGGTCTCGAACTCCAGCATGCGGATCGCCGCCTGGTTGCGGATCACCACATCGTTGATCGCCAGGAACGGGCCAATGGGGGTGCCGCCGCGATGGACCGTGGCCGACAGCAGCAGGCGCTGCTCCATCCGATGCTCGCCGGCCAGCACTGCGGAGAGCGCTTCGCGCATGTCCTCGGGGCGGACGTCGACCATGAAGCCCAGCCGGCCCTGATGGACGCCCAGGATGGGCACGCCGGCAGGGGACAGGACCCGGGCGGCGGAGAGCAGGGTGCCGTCGCCGCCGACCACGACGACCAGATCGCAACGCTGCGCCAGTTCGGCGCGGGTTGCGCGTGCGATCTCCGGCGGACACTGCGCAAGTGCGCCGCTCTGATGTTCGATCAATACGCGACGCTGCAGGGTCTGCAGCTCGCGGCACAGGGCGATCAGGGTGGGAGCGACACAGGGGTCGTTACGCTTGCCGATGACGCCGACGGTCTGGAACAGGCTCATGGACGGTGTCGGTAGAATGGCGCGAAAGGTAGCATGAATTCCACAAAACTTGATGGTTAACCAAAAGACCTTGATTAGCTATTGAAATCGGTCTCCGAGTGCTTCATTTTCAGGATATGTCACATTCCCTCGACGCGCGCGCGGCAGAGCTGCTGAAGCTGCTGGTAGAACGCTACATCCACGATGGCCAGCCGGTCGGTTCGCGCACCTTGTCGCGGATGGCCAGCCTGGGGTTGTCGCCGGCGACCATCCGCAATGTGATGTCGGATCTCGACGCGCTCGGCTTCGTCGCGTCGCCGCATACCTCGGCCGGCCGCATTCCGACCACGCGCGGCTATCGCTACTTCATCGACGCGCTGCTGGCGCCGGAGCCGCTGAGCGACAGCGAGCAGGCGCGGATCGCCGAGGAACTGCTGCCCGGCGACCGCTCGCCGGCGGACATGGCGCAGGCCGCGTCGCATCTGCTGTCGCAGGTGTCGCAGATGGCCGGCGTGGTCACCATTCCACGGCGCAATCTCGCGGTACTGCGGCGCATCGAGTTTCTGCCGTTGTCCGGCAATCGCGTGCTGACCATTCTCGTGGTCAATCAGCACGATGTGCAGAACCGCGTGATCCACACCGAGCGCCCGTACGGTGCCGACGAGCTGGAGCGTTACGCCAATCTGCTCAACGAGCATTTTGCAGGGCGTGACCTGATCAGCCTGCGGCGTGCGCTGGCGCAGGAAACCGCGGAAGCGCAGAACCACGTCAACGTGTTGCTGCGTGAAGCCTCGGCGATGGCCGAGCAGGCGCTGCGGGAGCCGGAGCAACCGCCGGATTATGTGGTTGCCGGCGGGCCCAACCTGATGGGTTTCCAGGAGCTGGGCGACGTCCAGCGCCTGCGGGGCCTGTTCGAGGCGCTGGACCGCAAGCGCGATCTGCTGGAACTGTTCGATCAATGTCTGAGCACCGACAGTCTGCAGATCTTCATCGGCGACGAATCGGGTTACCGGGTACTCGATGAATGCAGCGTGGTCAGCACGCCGTACTACGTCGACGGTCGCGTGGCTGGCGTGCTGGGGGTCATCGGGCCGACGCGGATGGCCTATCACCGCATCATTCCCCTGGTGCGTGAAACGGCGCGGATGCTTTCTGCCGGCTTGAAAGCACAGGACTGACCCCCAATAGCAGGGCTGTAGCCTGTCGCGTTGCCAATGGCCGGGCTTTCCCGCACCGGACATCGCCCGGCCCCTGCGGTTATCATTCGCGCCCTCGCGCAACGGGCTGTTCGCGCGAGGCCCTCACAGCTTTGAATAACGACATGACCGAGACTCCGGAAACCCAAATTCCCGTGCCCGATCCGGCTGCAGTGCCGGCTGACGATCTGGTGGCCCTGCAGGCGCAGCTGGCCGATGCCGAAGCCCGCGCCAGCGCCGCCAAGGATGCGCAGCTGCGTGCGATCGCCGAACTCGACAATACCCGGCGCCGCCTCGAGCGCGAGGCCGGAATCAGCCTGAAATTCGCGGCAGAGAAGCTGCTGGGCGAACTGCTGGCGGTCTGCGACAGCCTGGAACTGGGCCTGAAGGCCGCCGCTGCGGCGGAAGGTCCGGCGGTGGCCCTGGCCGAAGGCATGCAGCTGACCTATCGGCAGTTGCTGAGTGTGCTGGAGAAGAACGGCGTCCGCGAAATCGATCCGCAGGGGCAGCCGTTCAATCCGGACTTCCATCAGGCGATGTCGATGCAGGACAGCAGCGAAGTGCCGGCCAACCATGTGCTGTCGGTGATGCAGAAGGGCTATTCGCTGCATGAGCGCCTGCTGCGCCCGGCGATGGTGATCGTGGCGCGCGCGCCAGCGGCCTGAAAAAGCGCAAGGAATCCGGCTCCGCCTCTTGAATCCGGCGGGCTGGCCACTAAATGAATCGTCATTACTGAATTATCCGGAGCACCCCATGGCAAAAATCATCGGCATCGATCTCGGTACCACCAATAGCTGCGTCGCCATCCTGGATGGCAGCAGCGTCAAGATCATCGAGAACTCCGAGGGCGAGCGCACCACGCCGTCCGTCGTTGCCTACACCGACGACGGCCAGACCCTCGTGGGCCGCGCCGCCAAGCGCCAGGCCGTCACCAATCCGTTCAACACCCTGCACGCGGTGAAGCGCCTGGTCGGCCGTCGCTTTGAAGACGCCGAAGTGCAGAAGGCGGTGAAGCATTCGCCGTTCAAGATCGTCAAGGCCGACAACGGCGACGCCTGGGTCGAGGCCCAGGGCAAGAAGCTCGCGCCGCAGCAGGTTTCGGCCGAGATCCGGATGAAGATGACGAAGACCGCCGA
>JBEBWZ010000115.1:0-10706 GCA_040391865.1 Solimonas flava | reverse complement strand
ACCGTTACTGATCCGATGACCGTTCCTTCTACCCGTCCTATTGTTCTCTCCGGCATCCAGCCCTCGGGCCGGCTCACCCTTGGCAACTATCTCGGTGCGCTGAAGAACTGGGTGACGCTGAACCAGCAGTACGACTGCTATTACATGCTGGTGGACCTGCACGCGATCACCGTGCGTCAGGATCCGGCGGTGCTGCGCGAGCGCTGCTACGAATTTTTGGCGCTGTATCTGGCCTGCGGGCTCGATCCGGCGAACAACACACTGTTCGTGCAGAGCCATGTGCCGGCCCATGCGCGCCTGTCCTGGGTGCTGAACTGCTACACGCAGATGGGCGAACTGAACCGCATGACTCAGTTCAAGGACAAGTCGGCCAAGCATACCGACAACATCAACGCCGGCCTGTTCGACTATCCGGTGCTGATGGCCGCCGACATCCTGCTGTACCAGGCCGGCAAGGTGCCGGTGGGTGACGATCAGAAGCAGCATCTGGAACTGACGCGCGATGTCGCGATGCGCTTCAACAATCTGTACGGCCCGGTGTTCACCGTGCCGGAGCCGATGATCCCGCCGGTCGGCGCGCGGATCATGGGCCTTCAGGAACCGACCAAGAAGATGTCGAAGTCGGACGATGCCGCGACCAACGCCATCTACATGCTCGACGAGCCGGACGTGATCGTGCGCAAGATCAAGCGCGCGGTGACCGATCTGGGCAATGAGATCCGCTACGACCTGGCGGAAAAGCCCGGCGTCTCCAACCTGATGTCGATCCTGTCGGCCAGCAGCGGCGAGTCATTCGAGAGCATCGTCGAACGCTACAACGGACAGGGTTACGGCAAGTTCAAGCAGGCCTGCGCCGATGCCGTGGTCGCCTGCCTGGAGCCGGTGCAGACGCGCTATCGCGCCGTGCGTGAAGATACCGACGGTCTGCGCCGCATCCTGCGGGATGGCGCCGCCGCGGCATCGGCACAGGCCGATCGGACGCTGCTGCGTGTGCATGAAGCCCTGGGATTCATCCCGCAATGAACGAGTCGGTTGAGCCGGCAGCAGAAGCGAGCGCCGCGGTGGACGCGGCGGAGCTTCAGGGCGATGCGCACAAGCATCCGAAGCTGCATGGTCAACCGATGGACAAGCTGCCGGAAGACCTCTACATCCCGCCGGATGCGCTGGAGGTTTTTCTCGATGCGTTCGAGGGGCCGCTGGATCTGCTGCTGTATCTGATCCGGCGTCAGAACCTGAATATCCTCGATATTCCGGTGTTGAAGATCACCCAGCAGTACATCCAGTACATCGGCCTGATGACCGAGATGAAACTGGAGCTGGCGGCGGAATATCTGGTGATGGCAGCACTGCTGGCCGAGATCAAATCGCGCATCCTGCTGCCGCGGCCACCGCCGGACGAAGCCGAGGAGCAGGGTGATCCGCGCATGGAACTGGTGCGGCGTCTGCAGGAGTACGAGCGCTTCAAGAGCGCCGGCGAAAGCATCGAGAAGCTGCCGCGCGTCGGCCGCGATCTGTTCATGGCGCAGGCGCGTCCGGAAGTGATCCCGCAGATTGCGCAGGTTCCGATGCCCTCGCTGCGCGAACTGGTGCTGGCGTTCCGCGATGTGATGGAACGCGTGTCGCTGTTCCAGCACCATGAAATTTCGCGTGAGCCGCTGTCGGTGCGCGAGCGCATGTCGCAGATCCTGTCGCGGGTGCGTCATGGGCCGATGCGGCTCGAGGATCTGATCGATCCGGAAGAAGGACGCATGGGCGTGGTGGTCTGCTTTCTTGCGATTCTTGAACTGACCAAATCGGCCCTGCTCGATATCCAGCAGGATCAGGCTTTCGCCCCCTTGATGGTTGCCACGGCCGCCGCACCGCGCGAAGCGGTCGTGCATCCGGGAGATGAACCGTGAACGACACCGAAGACCTGGCGCCGGACGCGCCGCTCGATGAGCAACTGCTGACGCTGCGCAGCGAGGATTCGCAGCAGCAGCTGGAGCGCATCCTCGAAGCCCTGCTGCTGGCATCGGAACTGCCGCTGTCGGTCGAACAGCTGCATCGCCTGCTGGGCCATGAGCTGGGGCTCAGCAAGAAGGATCTGCGCGACGCGCTGCAACGCCTGGCTCAGGGGTTGGAGGGGCGCGCCGCCGAGCTGAAGGAGGTTGCCAGTGGCTGGCGCATTCAGGTGCGCAGCGATTACGCCGCCTGGGTCAGCAAGCTGTGGCAGGAAAAGCCGCCACGGCTGTCGCGCGCATTGCTGGAAACACTGGCACTGATCTGTTACCGCCAACCGATCACGCGCGGCGAGATCGAAGAAGTGCGCGGCGTCGCGATGTCACCGAACATCATCCGCACGCTGCTCGATCGCGGCTGGATCCGTGAAGTGGGGGTCAAGGAAGTGCCGGGGCGGCCGTCGCTGTTCGGCACCGCACAGCAGTTGCTCGACGATCTCAATCTGAAGTCGCTGGACGATCTGCCGTCGCTGCCGGAGATCAAGGATCCCCAGCAGTTGGAAGCCGCGCTCGCCCGGCTCGGCGAAAAGCTGCACGAGACCGCGCATGAGGCGGTGGCCGCGATCGACAGCGATGCAGTCGTCGCACCGCAGATCGAGTCGGCGGAATCGTCGGCGGAATCCGTTGTCAGCGATACAGACGAAGCGCCGTCCGCGCCCGAAGAACCGACGCTGCACTGAGCGGCTCAAGCGGTAAGCGGTCACCATCAATGTTGTGTGAGTGGTTTACGCGAGCGGTTTTCGCTCGCATCGGAACGTCGTGGAGGACGTGCCATGAATGAACGCATCCAGAAGGCGCTGGCAACGGCTGGCGTCGCATCCCGCCGTGAAATCGAACGACTGATCGACGAAGGCCGGATCGAGGTCAACGGCAAGGCGGTCGAGTTGGGGTACAAGGTCGCTGCCGGGGATCGTGTGCGGGTCGACGGTCGTCTGGTGGAGCTGTCGCAGGCACCCGAGCCGGTGCGGGTGCTGCTGTACAAGAAGCGCGTGGGCGAGATCGTCACGCGTGACGATCCCGAAGGCCGACGTACGGTGTTCCGCAAATTGCCCAAGCTCGACAGCGGTCGCTGGATTGCGGTCGGGCGTCTCGATCTCAATACCTCCGGGCTGCTGCTGTTCACCAACAACGGTGAACTGGCGCGGCGCCTGACGCATCCCAGCTTCGAGGTGACGCGCGTCTATGCGGTGCGCATTCTCGGCACCGTCGACGAGGCCGTGATCAAGCGCTGGACCAGCGGCATCGAACTCGAAGATGGCCCCGCCAGGTTCGAACGCGTCGAGGCCGGTGAGAACGAGGACGGCGAGGGCGCCAACCAGTGGTTTCATGTCACCGTGCGGGAAGGCCGCAACCGTTTCGTGCGCCGGGTGATCGAGTCGCAGGACCTGCAGGTCAGCCGCCTGATCCGTATTGCCTACGGCCCGATCGAACTGGGGCGCGGCATCAAATCCGGTACCGCCCGCGAAGCGACGCCCGCAGAGCGGCTGGCACTGCTGGATGCGGTTTCGATGCCTGACGACAGTGCGGTGGCCAAACGCGGCAATGCGCGGCGCGGTGCCGCGCACGTTGAACGGGTAAGTGAACCGGGCGAGCGAGCCAAGCGGCCGGGCCGTGAGCCGGTACGCGCAGCTTCATCCTCGCGCCGTGGCGAGAGTGACGAGCGGGGGGGCGCAGTTGCGCGGCCCAGTCGTGGTCCGCAGCCGCGCGGCAGCGCGCGCAAGCCGTCGACCAGCAAGCCCTTCGTGCAGAAGAAGTCGGCGAAAGCCGGCTCGCGTCGGCCCGAGGGCGCCGAGGCCAGCGCGGCGGTTGCGCCCAAGGGCAAACCGGCTGCGGCGTCCGCAGGACGCATGCGCAAGGGAACGTCGTCGCCGGCACGCACACCCGCCGATCGTCCCAGCGAGCGGCGCGGCGGTGCGGCGCCGGAGCGGGCCGGCA
Source organism: Solimonas flava (assembly GCA_040391865.1). Taxonomy (GTDB): domain Bacteria; phylum Pseudomonadota; class Gammaproteobacteria; order Nevskiales; family Nevskiaceae; genus Solimonas. Next base: position 6,774 of record JBEBWZ010000115.1, on the reverse strand, counting down.
CCGCACGCGCCGGCAAGCCGGTAACGCGTTCGCTCAAAAAGCCTGGCCGCTGACGCCGCGGCTGTCGGGGCCCAGCAGCCATTGCAGTTTGGGCACCGCGGTCTCCGGCAAGGGCGATTCGGTGAGCACTTCGCCGGGGTAGCCTTTCAGGCGGAACGCGGTGCGCAGCGGGCCGGGATCGAAACTGTTGACGCGCAGCTGCGGGTTGCCGCCCAGCTCCAGCGCCCACACGCGCATCATCTGCTCGACGCCGGCCTTGGCGATGCCATAGGCACCGCTGAACGCGCGTGGTTCGCGGCCCGGCTTGTCGGAGACGAACACGACTGACGCATCCTTCGATGCGGCCAGTAGCGGCAGGCAATGCCGGGTCAAGGCGAACGGTGCGGTGAGGTTCACCTGCAGATTTTCGAGCCAGTCCTTGGCCTCGATATCGCTCATAGTCGCATAGACCTTGAAATGCAGCGCGCAGTGGAGCAGGCCGTCGAGGCCGCCGAGTTCGCGCTCCAGCGTTGCCGCGAGTTCGCCGTAGTCCTTCCAGCTGGCGCCGCCGAGATGCAGCGGATAGATCGCAGGCGTGGGGCCGCCGGCTTTCTCGATTTCGTCATAGACCGCCTCGAGCTTCTTGACGGTGCGTCCCAGCAGCACCACGGTGGCGCCCAGTTGGGCGCAGCCCAGCGCGGCGGCACGGCCGAGGCCGTCACCGGCGCCAGTGATCAGGATGCGGCGGCCGCGCAGCAGGTCGGCGGCAGGTGCGTAGTTGGACGGCAGGGAAGCGTTCATCGGATCGGACAGTAAAGTTGAATTCAAGAAATCAGGTGCGCTGTTGCAGCCAGCGCTCGACACCTTCCGGTGTCATGCGGGTGTGGGTCGGATCGCCTTCGCTGTAGTCGGCGCCGAGTGCGGCAATGAAGCGGCGCGCGGCATCGCCGCGGACGCCGGTGAGAACCACGCGCTGATGCTGGCGCTTCAGCACGCGGACCAGCGCTTCCATGGCTTCCGCTGCCGTCGGATCCTGCAGCGCAAGCTTCAGCAGCGAGTCTGCAAACTGCGCTTCATTGAGCGGCAGATACAGCGACGCCAGCGCCGATGCGCCCGGTGCGCCGACGCCCAGCAGCGACTGGTGAACGCCGGCATCCTTGAGCGCGCCGAGTTGCGTGCGCTGCGCGTCGGTCGCGGCGATCAGCGCCGACTCCTGCCATTCGAGTGTCAATGCTGCGGGCGGCAGATCATGCGAATGCAGCAGCCGCAGCACCATGTCGTTGAGGCCGATCTGGCTGAGCGCGCCATCGGGGAGCCGCAGCACCAGCCCAAGCTCGGGCGCGCCGCTCTGACGCCAGTGCGCGAGTCGCCCCAGGCCTTCGCGCAGCAACCATAGACTGAGGCCGTGAATCAGGCCCAGGCGTTCGGGCAGGTGCAGGAACTCGGCTTCCTCGAGCCGCCCGCGACGGGGATGCTCCCAGTACGGCAGCAGACGCAGGCGCGGTGGCAGCTCCGCCTGCAGCGGCTGTTGCAGCTGGTAGTCGTCGGCTAGACCTTCGTTGTAGAGCGCACCGTGCAGTTCCGCCGACAGGCGCGGACGTTCGCCGCGCTGCTGGTCCAGTTGCGGCTCGTAGACGTAGCAATCCTGACGATCGGCGAGCGCCGCGAACTTCGCGGATTCCGCATGTCGCAACAGCGACTCCGCTTCGCCGCCGTGCTGCGGATACAGCGCGATGCCGATGCCGGCGCGGATGCTCAGCGCCTGCCGCCCCAGTTGCAGCGGCAGATCGAGTGCCAGTTGCACGCGTCCGGCAAAGCGGCGCGCTTCAGCGAGATCGGTCGCGTTGGGCAGCAACAGGCCGAAATCGTCATGGCCGAAATGTGCCAGTACCTCGTCGTCGCTGCTGACGCTCTTGATCCGCTCGCCCAGCTGGCGGATGTAGGTTATCGCCGCTTCCTCGCCCTGTGACAGTGCGATCTCGTGATACTGCTCGGTGGACAGCGACAGCACCGCAAAGCCCTTGCCGCCGCGGCGCAGCGCCGCACGGTCGATCCGTTCGGTGAAGCCGTGACGATTGGGCCAGCCCTGCAGCTGTCCCGGCACCGGCGCCTGGCCCAGCTGATACTGCAGGCGACTGGCTTCCTCACGCAGATCGCGGGTCTCGTCGAGCACCATCGCACCCGCCTGGTACGACATCATCGTGCCGATGTACTGACCCCAGACCAGAAACAGCAGCGGCATCGCATCGAGAAACCACAGCGCCGGATTCTCGGCATGGACATCGGCCATCGCGTCGAGCGTGATCGCGCCGTGGCGGTAGAGGCAGACCAGCAAGGTCGCAGCGACGATCGCGGCGACCGCAATCAGCAGACCGATCCAGGCGTGGCGGTTGGCGCGCGCGCGCAACAGCCCGGCGGTGGTATCGAGACTTTCCAGACGACTCTGGCGAGTGCGCTTTGCGATGCTCATGACGATCAGGCTGGCTGCCAGCCCCGATCAGCCAACCACTGCGCCAGTTGCTGCGGCGTGCTCAGCACCACGTCGGCGCCCCAGTCGGCGATCGGGCCGCTTTCGCCGAGATAGCCCCAGTCCGCGGCGACGCTGTACATGCCGGCGGCGCGCGCGGCTTCGATATCGCGCAGATCGTCGCCGACGTAAATGCAGTCCGCGGGTGTCAGCGACAGCAGCGTGCAGGCGTGCAGCAGCGAGTCCGGCGCCGGCTTGGCGCGGGCGACCTGATCGGCACTGATGACGCAGGCCGCATTGCGGGTCAGATCCAGTTGCGCCATCAGCGGGTCGGTCAGCCAGGACGGCTTGTTGGTGACCACGCCCCAGACAGCGCGCATTGCGGCAATGCTGGCGAACACCGCATCCATGCCCGGGAATGGCCGCGATGCACGCGCCAGGTGCTCGCGGTAGTACGCCAGGAAACGATCACGGTGTTGTGGAAATGCGGCATCGTCGGACGACAGGTTCAAGGCCACCCGCAACAGGCCCTGTGCACCGGAGGAAGCGGCGGTGCGGTAGTCGTCGAGCGGCAAGGGTGCCATGCCCTGATCGATGCGCACGAGGTTGGCGGCGTAACCGAGATCGGGCGCGGTATCGACCAGCGTGCCGTCGAGGTCAAACAGGATTGCCTTCATGCCGGACGCCGGCAATGCATCAGGTAGTTGATGTCCAGATCGTCGCTCAGCTTGGCCGAGCGCAGCACCGGGTTGTACTGCAGGCCCTTGAGGCCGATGACCTCGAGCCCGGCCGCGCGGGCCCAGCCGTCCAGCTCCGAAGGGCGGATGAACTTGGCGTAGTCATGGGTGCCGCGCGGAATCAGGCCGAGCAGGTATTCGGCGCCGACGATGGCGAGGGCGAAGGACTTGGGGTTGCGATTGATGGTCGAGAACACCACCGTGCCGCCGGGTTTCACCAGGCGCGCGCAGGCAGCGACCACCGATTCCGGGCGCGGCACGTGCTCGAGCATTTCCATGCAGCAGACTAGATCGAAGCGGCCCGGCATTTCCTCAGCCAGGGCTTCGGCCGCGATCTTGCGGTACTCGGCCTTGTGACCCGATTCGAGACCGTGCAACTGCGCCACTTCCAGCACTTCATCAGCGAGATCGATACCCAGCACTTCGGCGCCTTCGGCAACCAGGGCTTCACTGAGCAGGCCGCCGCCGCAGCCCACATCCAGTGCGCGCTGGCCGGCCAGCGCGCCGGCGCAGCTGGCGATGTAGCGCACCCGCGGCGGGTTCAGGGTGTGCAATGGCCCCATCTCGCCGCGCGGATCCCACCAGCGGCTGGCGATGCGATCAAAGTTGGCAATTTCTTTCTGGTCGACGTTCATGGTTTTCCTGATCTCGCGCATCGGTTGCGCAGAGCGAAAAGCGAAAAGCGAAAAGGAGGCGATGCTCAGCCGCGAATCCTGACGCGCCAGCTTTCGGCCTTGGCGAGGATCGCGCTCTGGTCCAGCGTGGTCAGCCGTCGCTCGCGCAACAGCGCGCGGCCGGCGACATAGACATCGGTCACCTGATCGCGCCCGGCGGCGTAAACCAGTTGCGACAGCACGTTGTAGATCGGCTGCGCGCTGATGCCGCCGAGGTCGACGGCAATGAAGTCGGCGGACTTGCCGACCGCGAGACTGCCGATCTCGGCATCCAGTCCGAGTGCCTTGGCACCGCCGAGCGTCGCCACGTGCAGGGCCGCGTGCGCGGGCAGTGCCCGCGGATCACCGGACACGCCTTTGGCCAGCAGCGCGGCGGTGCGCATTTCACCGAACAGGTCGAGATCGTTGTTGCTGGCGGCGCCGTCGGTGCCGAGTGCGACGTTGACGCCCGCAGCGCAGAGCTGGTGCACCGGGCAGAAGCCGCTGGCGAGCTTGAGATTGGATTCCGGGCAATGCGCGACGTGCACCCCGAGTTCCGCGGCTTCGCCGATTTCCTGCTCGCTGAGCTGGGTCATGTGCACTGCAATGAAATCCGGCCCCAGCAGGTCCAGCTCCTTCAGTCGCTGCCACGGGCGCTTGCCATTGCCCTCGACGGCCATCGCCACTTCCGCGGCGGTCTCGTGCACGTGCATGTGGATGCCGATCCCGAGCTCGTCGGCGTATTGCCGCACTTTCTTCAGCGGCTCGTCTGAGACGGTGTAAGGGGCATGCGGCGCGAAGATGGTACGGATCAGCGGGTCGCCCAGCAGTTCGTCGTGCAGTGCCAGGCCCTTGTGCAGATATTCATCGGCGTTCTGCGCCCAGGCGGTCGGGAAGTCGAGCACGATCAGTCCGACGGTAACGCGCAGGCCAGCTTCACGCGCGGCACTGACGGTCGCGTCCGGGAAGAAATACATGTCGTTCACGCAGGTGATGCCGCCCTGGATCATCTCCGCGAATGCCAGGCGCGCGCCGTCCTCGCAGAATTCGCGGCTGACATGTGCGCCCTCGGCCGGCCAGATGTGCTCCTGCAACCATTCCATCAGCGGCAGATCGTCGGCAATGCCGCGCAGCAAGGCCATCGCCGCGTGGCTATGAGCATTGACCAGGCCCGGCATCAGCGCCTGTTGCGCCAGCACCCGCGTTTCCCGCGCGTGGTAGCGGCGCTGCGCCTCGGCCAGCGGCAGCAGGTCGACGATGCGGCCCTGGTTGACGACCAGGGCATGGTCTTCGAGCACGACGGCTGCGGGTTCGATCGGTACCAGCCAACGGGGGGCGATCAGGAGATCGACGGTCTGCATGAAGATTCTGGCTAAGGTTGGAAGTCAGCAGGGTCGCTGACCGTACTAAAATGGCGATTCTCAAAGTTTACCGGAACCCCGCCATGTCCTCTGCTGTCCAGCCGATTCTGTGGGCCGATTCCGGCCTGCGCCTGCTCGATCAACGGCTGCTGCCGCAGGAAGTGCGTTATCTCGACTGCCACAGTGCCGGCGATGTGGCGGCGGCGATTCACGGCATGGCGGTGCGAGGTGCGCCGGCCATCGGCATCGCCGCCGCCTACGGCCTGGTCATGGCGGTGCGGGCCGACGCCGACGGTTTCGAGCGGGCTGCGGAAGTGCTGGCGGCCTCGCGCCCGACGGCGGTCAACCTGCGCTGGGCCCTGGAGCGGATGCGCGGTGTCTGGTTGGCAAGCCGCGACAGCGCGGCACTGGCGCGCGAGGCGGTGCTGATCCATCAGGAGGATTTGGCGCAGAACCTGCGCATGGGCGAACTGGGCGCGGCGCTGATCGCGTCCGGCTCGCGCATCGTCACCCATTGCAACACCGGCGCGCTGGCCACCGGCGGTCACGGCACCGCGCTGGGCGTGATCCGTTCGGCGCATGCGCTGAATCGCATCGTTTGCGTCTACAACACCGAAACCCGGCCGTGGCTGCAGGGCGCACGCCTCACCGCCTGGGAGCTGCAGCAGGAAGCGATTCCCGCGCGGCTGGTGGCCGATGGCGCGGTGGCGCATCTGATGGGCAAGGAAAAGATCGACTGGGTGATCGTGGGCGCCGACCGCATCGCCGAGAACGGTGATACCGCCAACAAGATCGGTACCTATGCGCTGGCGGTGGCCGCCAGACGCCATGGCGTGCGGTTCATGGTGGTCGCGCCCACCGGCACTTTCGACTTGCGCTGCCGCAGCGGCGCCGAAATCCCGATCGAGGAGCGTACGGCCAGCGAATTGACCGAGTTTCGCGGCCTGCCCATCGCGCCCAGAGGATATGACGCCTATAACCCGGTTTTCGACGTCACCCCGGCCGAGCTGATCGATGCCATCGTCTGTGAACGGGGCGTGATTCACACCCCCAGCCGCGAGTCGGTCCGGGCGCTGCTGGGCTAGGCGCGGGCGCCAGCTTGGAGGATGGAAACAGGGGCCTCGGGAGGCCCCGTTGACCCCCGTCCCGTGTTAAGATTTGTCGATAATTAGAAACTCACGAAAACCGTCGGCAGAACCCTGATTCCGCGACAGAAAACCGCTCGTTCCGCGCGCGGCTGACAGCCCAAGAAAATGACCGAATTCGCCAAGGAAGTTCTCAGCGTCAACCTCGAAGACGAGATGCGTCGCAGCTACCTCGATTACGCGATGAGCGTGATCGTGGGGCGCGCGCTTCCGGATGCGCGCGACGGCTTGAAGCCGGTGCATCGTCGCGTGCTGTACGCGATGAAGGAACTGGGCAACGACTACAACAAGGCGTACAAGAAATCGGCGCGTATCGTCGGTGACGTCATCGGTAAATATCACCCGCACGGCGACCAGTCGGTCTACGACGCGCTGGTGCGCATGGCGCAGGACTTCTCCATGCGCTACATGCTGGTCGACGGCCAGGGCAAC
>JBEBWZ010000114.1:0-10832 GCA_040391865.1 Solimonas flava | reverse complement strand
GCCTTCCATGGGCGTGTTTTCGCCTGCCCGCGAAGCGGTGGATCGCGGGCAGGCTCACCCCGGCAACTGCGACAGATCCGCCACCGAGCGGCACAGCGTCTCCAGCCGCGCCAGCAGGGCCAGGCGGTTGTTGCGTACCGCGGCGTTGTCGGCGTTGACCATGACGGCGTCGAAGAAGGCATCGACCGGCGCGCGCAGCGCGGCAAGATTCACCAGCTGCTCGCGATAGTCGGCGGTCTTCGCATTCAGCGTCTCCAGCTCCGTCATTTTCGCGAACAGCGCATGCTCGGCGTCGTGCTCGAAGTGCGCGGCATCGACGGCGCCAGCCGTGCCGCCGGCCTGCTTGAGGATGTTGCGGATGCGCTTGTTGGCGGCGGCCAGATTGGGCGCTTCAGGCAACGCCACGAAAGCGTGCACGGCGCGCAGGCGCTGCTGGAAGTCCAGCGGCTGGGTGACGCTCATCGCTTTCACCGCTTCGAACACTTCGCTGCTGACCGGCCGGCCGTCGAGTGTCTGCCCGACCAGATAGGCGCGCAGGCGCTCCATCGCAAACTCGACCAGTTCGTCGCGCAGTGCGGCATCACGCTTGCCGGCCGGCTGCTGCTGCAGGGCGCTGTCCAGCACCTCGCGCAGGTCCAGCGGCAGTTCGCCTTCGAGGCAGATGCGCAGTACGCCCAGTGCCGCACGGCGCAGTGCATAAGGGTCCTTGCTGGCGGTCGGCTTCTGGCCGATCGCGAAGATGCCGGCGAGGGTGTCGAGCTTGTCGGCCAGCGCCACGATTTGTCCGATGCGCGTGGACGGAATCGGCGTGCCCTGCTGCGTCGGCCGGTAATGCTCGGCAATGGCCTGGGCCACGGCATCGTTCTCGCCGGAGGCCTTGGCGTAGTAGCCGCCCATCAGGCCCTGCAGTTCCGGGAACTCGAACACCATCTTGGTCACCAGATCGCACTTGGCGAGTTCGGTGGCGCGTTCGGCATCGGCAGCGCTGGCGCCCAGCGTGGTCGCGATCGTGGCTGCGAGCTTGCGCATGCGGCCGACCTTGTCGGCGGTGGTGCCGAGGTCTTTCTGGAAGGTGACGCTGCCCAGACGCTCGCCGTAGGCCGACAGCGGCTGCTTGCGATCCTGCTCCCAGAAGAACAGCGCATCGCTGAGCCGCGGGCGTACCACGCGCTCGTTGCCGATCACGACCTGCGACGGATCGCGCGATTCGAGGTTGGCGATGGTGATGAAGCTGTTCAGCAGCTGCGTGTGCGCCGCGTCCTTGAACACGGTGAAGTAGCGCTGATTGGTCTCGACGGTGGCGACGATCACTTCCGGTGGCAGTTCGAGATAGCGTTCCTCGAAGCGGCCGACGATGGGTGACGGCCATTCGACCAGCGTCGCCACTTCATCGAGCAGCTCGTCGGTGATGCGCGCGTGGCCGCCGAGCGTCTGCGCCTCGGCTTCGATCAGGGCCTTGATGCGGGCCTTGCGGCTGGCGACATTGGCCCAGACCTTGGCGTCGCGCAGCAGGTTCTCGTAGTCGCCGGGCGCATCCAGCGTGATCGCTGCCGGTGCGTGGAAGCGATGGCCGTAGCTGAGACGGTCGGCGGTCAGGCCAAAGCGCTGCAACGGCACCACGGCATTGCCGAACAGGCACAGCAGCCACTGCACCGGGCGCACGAAGGTTTCGCTGCCCGCACCCCAGCGCATGCGCTTGGGCACCAGCTCGTCCATCTGCTTCAGGGTTTCCTCGAAGATTTCCGGCAGCAGCGCGGCGGTGTCCTGGCCGGGCTGGGTTTTGGCGAAGTGCAGCTTGCCGTCCTTCTGCCCCAGCGCCGCGAACTCGACGCCGCAGGATTTGGCAAAGCCCAGCGCCGCAGGGGTAGGCTGGCCGTCCTTGAACGCGGCGGCCACGGCCGGGCCCAGACGTTCCAGCGCCTGCTCCGGCTGGCGCTCGCCCACCGCGTCGATCAGCACTGCAATGCGTCGCGGCGTGGCGTACAGCCGTGCGGTGCCGCTCTCGATGCCGCGTTTGCGCAGACCGCCGCCGATGCCGCTGCGCAGCGCTTCAGCCAGGGGCAGGACGTAACGGGCCGGCAGGTCTTCGGTGCCGATTTCGAGAAGCAGATCGCGGGACATGGATGAGAAGCGGCCAACGGCGGAAAAAGGGTGCGTAGTGTCTGGGATCGATAGGGTTTCCGCCAATCCCGGCGCGACGCAGGCAGGCGCCGATTTTAGTAATTTCCGTCGATGTGCGTCGGGCCGCCAAGCCCGTCATGCCGTGAATCGGCGCCATTTGAGGTCTGCGGCTGCTGATAGATCGGGCCGTTCGTGAAATACTGCCGCCTGCCACGGCGCAGAAGTTGCCCCCGCATCCTGGCGGCGATTCGTTATGCGGCAACCGGAGGTCCTGTGGTTATTCTGATGGTGTTGCTGCTGTTGTATGTCGGCAGTCTGGCATTTGTGCGCCTGCGCAATCGCGCGCATCTGTCCTGGGGGCGGCAGCTGACCGACTTCTCGACCTTCATGGTGCCGTTCAACATTCCGGCGTACCTGCTGTCACGCGCGTCGACGCGGGCGCGGCCCCCGGTGACGGATTTCCCGGAACTGGCGCTGCTGCAGGACAACTGGCAGGTGATCCGCGAAGAAGCGCTGGCGCTGTACAGCGAGGGCCAGATCGCGATCCGTGGCGATCTGCCGGGCAGCAGCTTCTACCGCGACAACCGCTGGAAAAGTTTCTACCTGAAGATCTACGACAACAACCTGCCGTCGGCCTGGGCGCTGGCGCCCAAGACGCGGGCGCTGATCGAACAGATTCCCGGCATGAACCTGGCGCTGTTCGCGGTGCTGATGCCGGGCAAGCGCCTGGGTGCGCACCACGATCCGTTCGCGTTCACGCTGCGCTATTCGCTGGGGCTGTCGACACCGAACGACGAGCGCTGCGGCCTGATGGTCAATGGCGAGCCGTACATCTGGCGTGACGGCGACGGCATCGTGTTCGATGAGACCTTTCTGCATTCCGCCTACAACGATACCGAGGTGCCGCGCATCATTCTGATGACCGACATCGACCGGCCGCTGCGCTGGCGCTGGATGCAGCGCGCGTACTTCTACTTCGCGCGTTTCTTCAACGGCCTGTTCTACATCGACAACGTCGACAGCAGCCTGACCGGCGTCGGCAATCGCTTCAGCGGCTACGTCACCAATTACAAGGCGACGATGAAGCGGCTCAAGCATTCACGTCCGCGCGGCTACCGCATCGGCAAGTGGACCTTGCATGCGGCGCTGCTGGGGCTGATCGTGGCCTGGGCGCTGTAGCGAAGCAGTGGATGGTCTGGTCGTGGCCGGCCAGACCATCAGTGTCAGCCGCTGTCCGTTGTCTGTGATCGATGCTGCAGGAAGTGCCCTGTCATCGAGACGTCATCGGCCCGTCATTCCTGGAACCTAGAGTCCCTGCCTCCGGCGCAAGCCGCGACCTCTCTTTGGCAACAGGACTTTTTCCATGCGTTTCAGAAAGCCGTTCGGTGGCGCGATGCTCGCGCTGCTTTCATTGACGTTTGCCGCGTGCAGCGACAACGACTCCACGACTCAAGCCCCCACCCTGCCGGGTGAACCGCTGCCGGAAGTGCCCGCCGCAAAGACCCTGCGCGTCGGTACCTTGCCGGATACCCAGGGCGAGGGCGCCACGGTTTCCATCCACGCGATGGATGCGGTGCTGAAGCAGCAGCAGGCGCTGGGCGCGAATGTGGTGATCGCGGTCGGTGACCTCACCAACGATGGCACGGCCGCGGAATTCGCGCAGTGGGTGGCGGTGGCCGAGAAGTATCGTGCGGCCGGGATGGAGATCCTGCCGCTGATGGGCAATCACGAGGACAGCTTTGCGCACACCACGCGCTGGATCGACGCGATGCGGCCGTTCATCCCCGCCGATGCCGTGCACATGCCTTACGCGGAGTTCCTGAACTACTACGTGGTGCGCGAAAACGTGCTGATCATCAATCTGCGCTACTGGGGTCTGGCCGGCGCATTCCCGTGGATCAAGACGGTGATCGCCGAGCATCGCGATCAGGTGCAGCACATCCTCATCTCCAGTCACGACGGTCTGATCGGTGCCAAGTACGGTCAGGTGCGCGAGCAGATCGTCGAAGGCCAGAAGGGAGAGAACGCGCTGATCAACCAGTACGACGAGATCCGTCAGGTGTTCGTCGAGAACGATGTGATCTGGCTGCAGGGCCACGAGCATCAGTACCAGCGCAGCGTGATCCGCGGGCCGTTTACCGCGATCAACAAATCCTGGACCGAGACCGGCGGCAACTACCGTCTGCCGTACTTCACCCAGATCATGTCGGGCAACGCGTCGTACAAGGGCTACGAGTTCCGCTACGGCGAGAGCGAGCTGGTGCAGCGCGTGGTGCAGCACAAGGCGAATTCGATGGAGAACGGCTCGACCGCGCTGGACGTCAACGCGGCACTGCTGACTTTCACCGGCCCACGCGTGGACTATCAGGCCTGGTATGCGGAGCACACCGTCCTGCGCAATGCCGACGGCCCCAGGGAGCTGGCGAACCCGGACTGGATCCTGTTCGACAAGTTCGCGCGCAGCACCGATCGCTGCGAAAAGATCGTCTATCCGAACAGCATTCCCGCCGGTACGCGGCCGGTGCTGGATCTCGATCCGTCCTACCGCACCAGTGAGTGCCGCGGTCCGGATGGGGTGATTGCGCGCGTGGAAGCGGGCATCAACAACACCTTCAACCGCATCGATTCACGCTCGCGTTCGATGGGCGTCGAGCCAGGCTGGAGCCGCGCGGAAACCCTGCCGGACCTGATGCGCCTGGGCTACCAGTACCTGTTCCGGTATCACGAGGCCTGGACGCCGAACCCGAACGGCAATGCGCGTCTGCGCATGGCAGCCGACGAGGTGCAGATCCCGGAGACCACCATCGACCTCAAGAAGCATGTGACCCTGAGCTGGCTGCCCAAGGAAGCGGACACGGCATCGAGCGTGTTGCTGGTCAGCGGTCTGCAGAACCAGAACGGGATCTACCTCAGCACCTGGGGCGCGGTGAAGGACATCGAAACGGCGACGGGTCTGCCGGGCAGTCAGCCGGATGGCAGCGCGAAGCAACCGCATCTGCTGCCGCTGCAGGCGAGCAAGCAGTGGGACATTGCGAATTCGCGCAGCGATCGCTATGCGCTGAGCCTGCGGGTGCCGGAAGCGCTCGGTGCCAAGGCACTGACGCTGGCCGTGCGTGCGGCTGAGGGCTGGGCGCCGCTGACCACGACGGCCTGCATCGTCGACGGCAGTTTCGATGAAGCCTATCTCGCCGCGAACGTGAGTCGCGCTGCCGGTTGCGAGCAGCAGCCGCTGGTGGGCTTCGACGCGGAGAACGGCCACGGTGTCTGGTGGGCGGTAGCCGACCGTGACCTCGAAGTGGCGCTGATCGCCGCCGAGTAATCGCGCAGCGTGTTGTGGCGGTATGGCGGTCCTCGTCCCTGCGGGTGCGAGGACCGCTTTTTCGTGCAGCGGGATTCAGACCGCCGCGGTCGTCGCTGCCACCTCGTCGCGGCCACGGCGCAGGAACGCGACCGGGGGCGCGAACTTGCTGCTGGATTTGCGCTTCTGCGTCAGCAGCGTCAGCTCCGAGGGCTGGAACACGTTGACGTTGTGCGTGTTCGGCGTGGTCACGATGTACTGCGCGCGCGTCGCCTGCAGGAAGGCGCCGACCTTGTCGATATTGAACACGTCGAGATGCGCGAACGGTTCGTCGATGAACACGAATCCGCCCTGGGTCTGATCGTCTTCCATCAGCAGGCCCACCAGCAGGATCATCGACTTCATCACCTGCTGACCGCCGGAGGCTTCGCCGTCGTTGAGGCCGATCATGCCCTTCTGGTCGAAATCGAACTGCACTTCCAGCGCCGCATGGGTCAAGGACAGATCGTCGTTGCTGAGGTTCGGGAAGCGCACCTCCACTTGAATGCCCGCCAGCGCGCCCAGCTTTTCGAGATTGCGTGCGTACAGGCGGATGGTGGTGCGCAGCACGCTGAGATACTGCGCGCGGGCGCGATCGGTGGACTGGCGCGCGCGTTCGAGGTGCGCGTCCTGCTGTTCGATGCGGTCTTCGAGCTGGCGGTGATCGAGCTGCAGCTTGTCGCGCACCATCAGGCACTGCGCATCGGTGACGAAGCGGCTGCTCTGCTTGCGCTGTTCGAGGCGCTCGATCTCGTGTTCGACCATCTTCGGCGAGTCGTAGCGCTCGCGGCATTCGGCGAGTCCGGCGCGCTGATACCAGGCACGCGGGCTGCTGGCGCGTAGCGCGCGCCAGCGCAGTACGGTATCGACATGGCTGCGGCGCGCGGCATCGAGATCACCGAACAGTTGGCGATCGCGTTGCTCGCTGAGTTCCAGCCCTTCTTCGGCGCGGGCCTGATCGCGTTCCAGCGGCGTGCGTGTCTGCGACAGCGTGTAGTACTGGTGCGCGGCATTCTCGCGATTGGCGGTCAGCGTCGCCGCCTGTCCCGACAGACGATCGTGCTCGGCCTGCGCCGCTTCGAACTCCGGCTCGCGCGCGCTCAGTTCCTGTGCCGCGTCGATGCCGGCCAGTCGCGACTGCAGTTCTGAAATGCGCTTGCTGAGGGACGCGCGCTGCGCATACAGCGCATCGACTTCGTCCTGCAGCTCGCCGAGCTTGCGTCGCGCCTGTGCCCCGGCCTGCGCGCCGAAGTAGCTGTCCTTGACCGAGATGTCGCGCGCACCGCGGCGCTCGCGCTGGTAGGCGCTGGGCGTGATCCACGACTGCGAGTCCGGCAGCTTGGCGCCGTGCTCGACACTCTCGACGCACTGGATGTCATTGAGCAGACGCGACAGCCACACCGGCGGCGGCGCGGTGAAGTTGATGCATTCGAGCAGCGAGCCGCTGCGCACATGATCGACGTCGGCGCGGTCCGGTACCACGTAATGGCGGTAACGCAGACGCTCGCCGAGGCGCCAGGCGGCGGCGCGGTCCTGCGGGTCTTCGAGCAGGATCAGGTGGCGCACGCCGGCGAGCACCGCTTCGACCGCGTTCTGCCAGCGCTCGTCGGTGATCTCGACGATCTCCGACAGGCCGACATGCCGGATGCCGGCGCGATCCAGCTCGGCGCGGAAGCTGGCGACTTCCGGCGGCATCGGGCGCCGTCCGGCGTCCATCGACGACATGCGCGCATCGAGTTCGGCACGTTCGTTGTCGAGCTCGCCGATGCGCTGTTCGATCTCGAACTGGCGGCGGCGCAGGCGCTCGACTTCACGGGTGGCGGCGCCGACATCGAAGTCCGGCGTCTGCGTCGCGATGCGCGCCAGCAGCGCCTCGCGCTGTGCCAGTGTCGCCGCCGCGGCACCGAGTGCGCGCAGGATCGGTTTTTCCTCGGATTGCAGGCGTTCGTAGTCACCCTTGGCCTGTTCTTCCTGGGTGCGCGCCTGCTCCAGCTCCTGGGTCAGGGTGGCGAGACGGGTGCGCTGTTCCTGCAGTTGCGCAGCGGCATCGCGCCGTTCGCGGCGCTTGCCAAGCAGTTGCGCGCGACCGCCGCGCAGGCTGTCGGCCAGTTCCACCAGCTTGCTGCGCGGTTGCCACTGGCCGACCAGATCGCCGAGTTCGTCGTTGAGGCGGTTGTAGTCGTTGTACGAGTTCACGTCCGACTCGGCCGCCTGCAGCTTGGTGTGCAGGTGGGCGAGCTGGACCTTCAGCTCATCGAGTTCGCGGGCAACCGCATTCTGGTCGTCGCGCGCGGCATCGTAGTTGTCGAGCACCTCGCGATCGCCGAACACGTCGAACACCAGATCCAGCAGCTGACGTCCGGAATATTCGCAGAGCTTGTCGGTATGACCTTGGTCCAGCGCCAGCACGCGCTTGATCGCACGGGTCAGCCCGGCGCCATCGAGCTGTGCGGCGTACTGGCGTACGCCGATCCAGGTGACGGCGCCATCCTGTTCCGCCTGTTCGACCGGCACATCGCCGGCACCGATGCCGTAGTTGCGTTCCCAGTCGCCGCCTTTCTTGCGGATGCGGCAGAACAGCGTGACCTTCGGCGAGGTCAGCGGCCAGAACGCCAGCTGGCCCTGCGAGTTGCGGGTGTTGTCGGCGACCAGGCGCAGCCAGGCATAGGGACGATCCGCGCGACGCACGTAGCGCTTGTAGTCGCGTCCCGCGGAGCAGTCGATCGCCAGCACCGTGCGCAGTGCATCGAGCAGCGTGGTCTTGCCGGAGCCGTTGGGGCCGACGATGGTGACGATGTTGGCGTCCAGCGGGATGGTGAAGCGTTCCCACCAATCCCAGTGCACGACTTCGAGGCGCTCAATGCTGAACATCGGCGTCCTCCGGTTGGCTGCCGTTCAGAGCATCGCCGGGCGTGTCGTCGCTGCGCTCATCGCCGGGAGCGGTCAGCTCGTCGAGCGACTCGGCAAGCTCGTCGGCGTGTGCCAGGGTTTCGTCTGCGTCGATCATCGGTTCGGTTTCCTGCGGCTCGTCGGCGAGATCGCCGAACAGGTCGGACAGCGCGCCGTCGAGCACGCGGCCGGCCATGCGGTTGTAGTCCAGCGCCAGATCGAGCAGCGGCCCTTCATAGATGCGGCCGTCGCGGCGCTCGATGAAGCCGAGGCGCGACAGCACCGGCAAGCCGAAATTCTTGATCCGCGTGCGACCGCCGAGGCGATCACCGAAGTCGGCGAGCAGCGCCGCTTCGGTGATCGAGATGTCGAGCTCGGCCGCGCTCGGCATCGGCTTCTCCGCCGAGAACATTTCCGACTGGCGCGAGCCGCGCTTCAGCTTGCGATCGATCTGGCGGCTGCGCTTGGGCAGCACCAGCAAGGCCCAGATCACCACCAGCAGGGCCATCTGGTCGCGCTTGAGTTCGAGGTTGTCGGACAGCCAGCGGTCTTCGGCGCCGAACACCGGCTGTTCCATTTCGCGGCGGATGCGCAGGCAGACGTTGTCCGCGTACGGATGTTCAACCAGCTCCAGGCCGCAGGCGGCGAGGCGTTCCTGCAAGGTGCTGAAGAACAGATCGTCGGTCAGCGCGCGCTTGACCAGCGTGTCCTTGCGCGGCAACACCCGGTGCGCCGTGAGGCGGGCGATCAGCGTTTGTACTTCCTTTTCCATTCGGCTTATCCCTTGGCGCGCCGCAAGCGGCCCGCACTCATTTCGTCGACGCCGTCACGCCCGATCTGGACCACGTCGCCGCTCCATTCCGGGTGATGGCGGATGCGCGCGAGATCGGCCATCGGGCCGTCCAGTGCCGAGGATTCGCGATCGCCGAGCACCGACAGCAGCGACAGCCGATAGCTCGACAGTTCATAGCTGCGCTGCGGCAGCGCGTTTTCCAGCGGCAGGCCATCGGGTGCGTCGCGCAGTTCGTCGCGCCAGCTTTCCAGGGCGCCGAAGTCCGGTGGCTCCTCGGCTTCGCGGGCGTCCATCGCATGCTCGGTCGCTGCCGGCAGCGGTACATCGAGTCGTTCCGGGCGCAGTTTGTCGACCAGCTCGAACTCGGCGACGTCGAGCGCGATGTCGCCCAGCACGAACGAGAAATTCGGCACCGGTGCGACCGCGCCGGCCAGCACCGCCACCAGTTGATCCTGGGTGCGCGTGCGCAGCCAGGCCGAGATGTCGGTGGTCGACAGGCCGCTGGCGCCGAGGTGCACTTTCTGGCTTTCGAGCTGCGACAGCGCGCGCTGGAACGCACCGCTCATGCGCAGTAGCTCGCTCTGCACCTGGCCGACGCGCTGCGCGGCGCGGTGCGCCGGGATATCCATGTCCTGGCTTTCGGTAATCGTGCGCAGCACGTCGGTGCACTTGTCGATCAGTGGCCAGACGCGGTCCAGGGTCTTGGCGGCTTCGCGCGTGCGCGTTTCCGAGCCGGACAGGATCGCGCGCTCGAAGATGTCCTTGAGTTCGGTCAGGCGGGCCAGCAGCTGCTGCAGATCGTCCTGGTTGATGCCGCCGACGATGTTGCGCGCCGCCAGCTGGCCGGCGAGATAGCCCAGCTCTTCGCCTTCCTCGCTGTCTTCGCCGTAGGCGAACAGGGCGCCGAGGCCGGCGATCAGCATGCGTCCTATCGGGGTGATGCTGTAGCGCGAATTTTCCGCATCCCAGCCCAGCACGCCGTGCGCGCGCAGGCGCGTGATCAGGTGCTCCAGCTTGGTCTCGTCGAGATAGGCGAACTGCTGGCGCAGTTCCGAGGGCAGAAACCACGGCTCGCCGCTGCGCTTGCCGAGTTCGTTCAGCACATGCAGGCGGATCAGTACCGCGGCTTCGCCGCCGTTGAACAGGCCGGTCAGCGCCTGGATTGCGCTGCGCGCGCGCGTCAGCGGTGTCAGCGCCGCGACGTCGCGCGCTTCGATGCCGGGAACGAACCAGTCCTCCAGCAGATCGTCAGCTGATTCGTTGCGCATGGAGACCTAGGGGATCAGTGGAGGGCACGCGGGAGGGGCCTGCGACGGCGAAGCGCCGTGACGCAGCGCCACCGCGCAGCCGCGTCAGGCGGCGCGCGCGGCGCGGTCCAGCATCGGGAATCCGAGCTTTTCGCGCGCCTGGTAATAAGCCTCGGCACAGCCGCGGGCGAGCGCACGCACGCGCAGGATGTAGGCCTGACGTTCGGTGACGCTGATCGCGCCGCGCGCGTCGAGCAGGTTGAAGGCGTGCGAGGCTTGGATGGTGCGCTCGTAGGCGGGCAGCGGCAGCGGTACTTCGAGTCCCAGTAAGTGCTGGCACTCGGCCTCCGCCTTGTTGAAGCGTTCGAACAGGGCCGCGGTATCGGCATGCTCGAAGTTGTAGGTGCTCTGCTCGACTTCGTTCTGGTGGTAGACGTCGCCGTAG
>JBEBWZ010000113.1:0-10861 GCA_040391865.1 Solimonas flava | reverse complement strand
CGAGCAGGCCGGGCTGGTAAAGTTCGACTTCCTGGGCCTCAAGACGCTGACCGTGATCCAGGAGGCCGTGGATACCATTGTCAGGAGCAACGGCCAGCCGCTGGAGATGTTGAAGCTGCCGCTGGATGACGCCGAGACCTACACCCTGTTCGCCAGCGGTCGTACCACCGCGGTGTTCCAGATGGAATCTCCGGGCATGCAGCGCGCGTCCACCGATCTCAAGCCGGACCGCTTCGAGGACATCATCGCGCTGGTGTCGCTGTACCGCCCCGGGCCGATGGACAACATCCCCGAGTTCTGCGCGCGCAAGCGCGGCGACATCACGGTCGAGTACCTGCATCCGGACATGGAACTGGTGCTGGAGCCGACCTACGGCATCTTCGTCTATCAGGAACAGGTGATGCAGATGTCGCAGCGCCTGGCGGGCTACACGCTGGGCGGTGCCGACCTGCTGCGCCGCGCGATGGGCAAGAAGAAGGCCGATGAAATGGCCACGCAGCGCGAGATCTTCGCCAAGGGTGCGACCGGGCGCGGCGTGGCCGCGGAAACGGCCGGTCAGGTATTCGACCTGATGGAGAAGTTCGCCAACTACGGATTCAACAAATCGCATGCCGCCGCGTATGCCCTGGTGTCGTACCAGACGGCGTGGCTGAAGACGCACTATCCGGCCGAGTTCATGGCGGCGGTACTGTCCTGCGAAATGCAGCACACCGACAGCGTGGTGGCGATGCGTGCCGAGTGCCTGCGCATGGGCCTGACGCTGCTGCCGCCGGACGTCAATGCCGGCTTCTACCGGTTCACGGTGCCGGGACCGGGCCAGATCCGTTATGGCCTCGGTGCGATCAAGGGCGCCGGTCAGGCGGCGCTGGAAGGCATCATCAGCGAGCGCAGTGCCAACGGCCCGTTCGCCGACCTGTTCGATTTCTGCCGGCGCATCGACACCCGCAAGGTCAACAAGCGGGTGCTCGAGGCGCTGATCTGTTCCGGCGCGATGGACGGTTTCGGGCTGAACCGGCCTTCCTTGCTGAAGACCTTGCCGAAAGCCCTGCAACTGGCCGAAGCCGCCGCTGCCAGTGCCAGCAGCGGCCAGGAAGACATGTTCGGGCTCGGTGGTGGCACGGCGGGCGCCACCGTCGAGCAACGGGTCGAGGCCGATATCGAGCCCGACTGGTCGCAACGCGAGCATCTCGAAAAGGAGCGCGAGACGCTGGGCTTCTACCTGTCCGGCCATCCGATCGAAAGCTATCGCGAGATGGTCGAGCAGATCTGCAGCGGGCGCATGGACGAACTGATCCGGCAGCACGCGCAACCGGCGCCGGTGGTGACCACCGCCAGCGGCAAGCCGGCCTGGCAGCCGCGCACCAAGGTCATGTTTGCCGCCTGGGTCACCGACGTACGGTTCTTCAAGGGCGACAAGAACGGCGATGCGCGCGCCGCGCGGGCCAGCTACAAGGTGACGCTGGACGACCAGACCGCGCAGCTGTCGACCTGGATCGATGCCGAGCCCTGGCAGCAATATCAGCTCTACGTGAAACCGGACAGCCTGGTGTTCGTGATCGCCGAGATCGGCCTGTCGCCGGCCCGTGACGGCCGCGAACCGGAGCCGCGGCTCTATGCGCCCGAGTTCTTCGATCTCAGCCGGGTGCTGCATGACTACGCCTATCGGCTGACGCTGAGCTGGGAGCGCCCGGCGGTCGAGGTGATGACGCTGAAGAAACTGCTGCAACCGCTGCGCAATGCACAGGGCGTCAATATCGCCGTGCAGTACCGCAGTGCCAAGATCGGCTGCCAGCTCGACTTTCCGGGTGAATGGCGCGTGCGGCTCGACGATCCCGCGGTAATCGCCTTGCAGCAGTTGCTGGGCGCGGACTGCGTTAAAGTCCAATACAAACGCTATCAGGCTCCCGTCAGCGAGCGCCGCTTCTCCGGCGCACCTGCGGGTGGCTCCTACGATGACGAGTAGCAACGAGGGCTACGACCGTGAATTTGAACTACCTGGATTTCGAGCAGCCGATTGCCGAGCTGCAGCAGAAGATTGAAGAGCTGCGCTTTGCCACCACCGGCAGCGGCGTCAATCTGACCGAGGAGATCGCGCGCCTGCAGACCAAGAGCCGCGAGCTGACCGAACAGATCTTCACCAAGCTCAACCCCTGGCAGGTGGCGCAGCTGGCGCGTCATCCGCAGCGGCCGTATGCGCTGGACTATCTCAAGACCCTGTTCACCGACTGGGAAGAGCTGCACGGCGATCGTCACTATGCCGACGATCCGGCCATCGTCTGCGGCGTCGCGCGTCTCGAGAGCCGAGCCGTCGTGGTGATCGGGCAGCAGAAGGGACGTGACGCCAAGGAACGCGTCTACCGCAACTTCGGCATGCCGCGCCCCGAGGGCTATCGCAAGGCGTTGCGGCTGATGAAGCTGGCCGAGAAATTCAACCTGCCGATCCTGACCTTCATCGACACCCCGGGCGCGTATCCGGGCATCGGTGCCGAAGAGCGCAACCAGTCGGAAGCGATCGCACGCAATCTGTTCGAACTGTCGCGCCTGCGCACCCCGGTACTGGCGACGGTGATCGGCGAGGGTGGCTCCGGCGGCGCGCTGGCGATCGGTGTCGCCGATCACGTGATGATGCTTCAGTACAGCATCTATTCGGTGATCTCGCCCGAGGGCTGTGCCTCGATCCTGTTCAAGAACGCCGGCCGCGCACCGGAAGCCGCCGAAGCGATGCGGATCACCGCCAACGATCTGTACGAGCACAAGCTGATCGACGAGATCGTGCCGGAACCGCTGGGCGGCGCACACCGCGATCCGAACGCGATGATGAACATGCTGAAGCAGAAGCTGAGCTCCAACCTTGAGCGCCTGCGCCATACGCCGATGACGCAACTGCTGGCGGCGCGCCATCAGCGGCTGCTGTCCTACGGCGCATTCGACACCGTACATTGAGCTTGCGGTAGAGCCCGGCCGTGCTGAAGCTGCCGGCTGCGCCCGCAGGCCCTCGCGGGCGTGTCTGGGTGGCCTGCAGCGGCGGCGGCGATTCGCTGGCGTTGCTGCACGCGCTGGTCGCGGTCGGTACGCCCCGCTTGCGCGTGGTTCATGTACACCATGGTCTGCAGGCGGCCGCGGATGGCTGGGTGCGCCAGCTGCGGCGGTGGTGCCGTGAGTTTGCGGTGCCGCTCAGCGTGCGCCGCGTCAGCATTGCCGCCGATGATCCCGAAGGACCGGAAGCGGCTGCCCGTCGTGCCCGTTATGCGGTGATGGCCGCGCTGCTGCGTCCCGGCGATCTGTTGGTGACCGCGCACCATCGTGAAGATCAGGCCGAGACCGTGCTGCTGCGGGCGCTGCGCGGCACCGGCATTGGCGGGCTGGCAGCGATGCGTGCGTTGCAGCCGCTGGGCGCCGGACAGTTGTGGCGCCCGTTGCTGAATACGCCAAAGGCGGAGCTGCAGCGCTATCTCGCTGCGCAGGGCCTTAGCGGCATCGACGATCCGCACAACCATGATCCGCGCTATGCGCGCTCCTACCTGCGTGAAACGGTGTGGCCGACCCTGGCTGCGCACTGGCCGCAGGCCGCTGCCAGTCTGAACCGGCTGGCTGCGCACGCGAGCGATGCCGAACAGATCCTGCAGCAGATCGCTGCCAGCGATGCCGTGGCCCTGCAGCGCAACGGTGGCCTCAGCGTCGAGGGCCTGCTAGCACTCGACCATGCACGCCGCCGCAATCTGCTGCATCACCAGTGGATGCAGCTGGGCGCCTTGCCGCCTGCGGCCGCGGTACTGGAACGCCTGGAGCGCGAGGTGCTGCAGGCGCGCAGCGATGCGCAACCCTGTCTGCGGGTGGGTGATCTGGAACTGCGCCGTTATCGCGATACGCTGTATCTGATGCCGGCCTTGCCTGCGTTGCCGGCCGATGTGGTGCTGGAGTGGCCGGCAACGCGCAGGAAACTGCAGCTGCCGCCGGGCTGCGGACGGCTGCGCGCACCGCGCGCACCGCCGCTGGCGTTGACGGTGCGCTTTGCCCGTGGCGGCGAGCGACTGCGGCCGGCGGGCAGCCGCCATACCCGCACGCTGAAACAGTTATGCCAGGAGGCCGGGGTGCCGGTTTGGGTGCGGCAGCGGATGCCTTTGCTGTACGAGCGCGCGGAACTGCTTTCGGCGGGCGCGATCTGGAACCACGAGCGGCTGCATGAAATCGGCTGGAAGCCTAGCTGGGACAACGATCTGCCGGGTTTGCACCGAAACGGCACATTGAGCGGACACGAGGCAATCCGTTAAAATCCCGCAAACCCACTGTCTGTAACTCCCCATGCCTGACGCGCCGCATCAGACGCGATTTATTTTTGTCACCGGGGGAGTGGTCTCCTCGCTCGGTAAAGGTATTGCTGCCGCGTCCCTGGGCGCGATCCTTGAGTCCCGTGGACTCAAGGTCAGCATGATCAAGCTCGACCCGTACATCAACGTCGATGCGGGCACCATGAGCCCGTTCCAGCATGGCGAGGTCTTCGTTACCGAAGATGGCGCCGAAACCGATCTGGATCTCGGCCACTACGAGCGCTTCCTGCGCGGCAAGACGACCCGCTATTCCAATCTGACCACCGGCCAGGTGTATCGCAACGTGCTCGAGAAAGAGCGCCGTGGCGATTACCTCGGCAAGACCGTGCAGGTGATTCCGCATATCACCGATGAAATCCAGGCCAACATCCGCAAGGGTGCTGCCGGTGCCGATGTCTGCCTGGTCGAAATCGGCGGTACGGTCGGTGATATCGAATCGCTGCCGTTCCTCGAAGCGATCCGCCAGTTCGGCGCCGAACTGGGCCGCAAGCAGACGATGTACATGCACCTGACGCTGGTGCCGTACGTGAAGGCGTCGGGCGAGCTGAAGACCAAGCCGACGCAGCATTCGGTCAAGGAACTGCGTGGCATCGGCATTCAGCCGGATATTCTGGTCTGTCGCTCCGAGCGCCCGATCCCGGATGCCGAGCGCCGCAAGATCGCGCTGTTCACCAATGTGCCGTATCAGGCGGTGATCGCGTCGATCGATCTCGACGATATCTACAAGATTCCGGCCTGGCTGCATCAGCAGGGTCTGGATCAGCTGGTGGTCGATCACTTCGGCCTGGAAACGCGGCAGACCGATCTGTCGGCATGGCAGCGGGTGGTCGATGCACGCGCCAAGGCCGACATGGAAGTGCAGGTGGCGATGGTCGGCAAGTACGTCGATCTGGCCGATGCCTACAAGTCCTTGAACGAAGCGCTGGCGCATGCTGGCCTGCATACCGGCACGCGGGTCAAGATCCGCTATATCGAATCGGAAGCGGTCGAGACCCAGGGCCCGCGCATCCTGCAGGGCATGGACGCGATCCTGGTTCCGGGCGGCTTCGGCGAGCGCGGAGTCGAGGGCAAGATCGCGGCAGCGCGCTATGCGCGTGAAAGCAATATTCCCTACTTGGGCATCTGCCTCGGCATGCAGGTCGCGGTGATCGAATATGCGCGCAATGCCTGCGGCCTCGAGGATGCGCACAGCACCGAATTCAACCCGGCGACGCCGCACCCGGTGATCGCGCTGATCACCGAATGGCTGGATGCCAGCGGCAAGGTTCAGGTTCGCAGCGAGGCCTCCGGCAAGGGCGGCACGATGCGGCTGGGCGTGCAGTCCTGCACCCTGAAGGCCGGCTCGAAGTCGCGTGCGCTGTACAACGCCGAGATCATCAGCGAGCGTCATCGTCACCGCTACGAGTTCAACAACAATTACCGTCAGGCCTTGATCGACGGCGGCATGGAATTGGTGGCGGAATCGCCGGAGAACGAGTTGATCGAGATGGTCGAACTGCCGAATCATCCGTTCTACATCGGCTGCCAGTTCCATCCGGAATTCACCTCGACACCGCGTGACGGCCACCCGCTGTTCGAAGGCTTTGTGCGCGCGGCGCGCGAGCACTTTCTGGCCAATCACCAGACGGCGCAGCCGACCTCGGGCAAAGTGGCTTGAACCGGATCTGAGTGCGGGATCCGCTAACTGGAAGATGCCACATGAAATTGTGCGGACGTGAAATCGGGCTGGATCAGCCGCTGTTCCTGATCGCCGGGCCGGATACGCTGGAATCGCAGCAGCTGGCGATCGATGTCGCGGGCCATATCAAGCCCATCGCCGAGAAGCTCGGCATCCTGTACGTGTTCAAGGGCAGCTTCGACAAGGCCAACCGCAGCTCGCACAAGAGCTACCGCGGTCCGGGTCTGGAAGCGGGCCTCAAGATCATGGAAGAGGTCAAGCGCCAGATCGGCGTGCCGGTGCTGACCGACGTGCACGAAGACACGCCGCTGGCGGAAGTCGCGAGCGTGATCGACGTGATCCAGACGCCGGCCTTCCTGTGCCGGCAGACCAACTTCATGCAGAACGTGGCCCGGACCGGACGTCCGATCAACGTCAAGAAAGGCCAGTTCATGTCGCCCTGGGAAATGGGCAACGTGATCGAGAAGATGAAGGATGTCGCGCCGCACCAGTTCATGCTGTGTGAACGCGGTTTCAGCTTCGGCTACAACAATCTGGTGGCCGACATGCGCGGTCTGGCGATCATGCGCAAGTTCGCGCCGGTGGTGTTCGACGGCACCCACACCGTGCAGCTGCCGGGCGGGCAGGGCAATGCCTCCGGCGGCATGCGCGAGCAGATTCCGGTGCTGGCCCGTGCGGCCGTGGGTGCTGGCATTTCCGGCCTGTTCATGGAAACGCATCCCGATCCGGATTCGGCACTGTGCGACGGCCCCAATTCCTTGCCGCTGAAGCTGATCGGCAATCTGCTGGAAACGCTGGTGGAGCTGGATCGCGTGGTCAAGAAATCCGGGCTGCTGGAGAATCAGCTGGTTTGAGCTCAAGGTCCGCGCTGCGGGCATGAGGTTCGAAAAAGGCGACCGTCGACGCGGTCGCCTTTTGCAGTTTCAGGGGCCGTTTCCGGGCCTCGGACAAGGCGGGGGATGTCCGCATCGACGCTCGCGGCAATCCCCTCTAAAATAACGAAATTCGTTCGCTCCACCACTTCAAGGATAAGCACTCACCGATGTCTGCCATCGTTCGCGTCACCGCTCTGGAAATCATCGATTCTCGTGGCAATCCGACCGTGGAGGCCGAAGTGGAACTGGACTCCGGCGCGACCGGCCGGGCCGCTGCGCCTTCCGGTGCCTCGACCGGTACCCGCGAAGCCGTGGAGCTGCGCGATGGCGCGCCCAAGGGCAAGGCTGCGGCCGGCAGGGCCGCCAAGGGCAATGCGCGCTATCTCGGCAAGGGCGTGCTGAAAGCGGTGAAGAACGTCGAGACCGAAATCGCCAAGGCGGTGATCGGCATGGATGCGCAGGAACAGGCGCAGCTTGATCGCCGCATGATCGAACTCGATGGCACCGAGAACAAGTCGCGCCTCGGCGCCAACGCGATCCTTGCCGTATCGCTGGCTGCGGCCAAGGCCGCGGCGCAGGAAAACTACATGCCGCTGTTCCGTCATCTGGGTGGTCTTTCCAGCGTGACTCTGCCGGTGCCGATGATGAACGTCATCAACGGCGGTGCGCATGCCGACAACAACGTCGACATCCAGGAATTCATGATCCTGCCGGTGGGCGCGGCCAGCTTCTCGGAAGCGCTGCGCCAGGGCGCGGAGATCTTCCACACGCTCAAGGGCGTGCTCAAGTCGCGCAAGATGAATACCGCGGTCGGTGATGAAGGCGGTTTTGCGCCGGACCTGCCGTCCAACGTCGCGGCACTGGACGTGCTGCTCGAAGCGATCGAGAAGGCCGGCTACAAGCCGGGCAAGGACATCTACCTCGGCCTCGACGTGGCGTCCTCGGAGTTCTTCGACAAGGGCAAGTACCACCTGCATGGCGAAGGCAAGTCCTACACGCCGGAGCAGTTCGCCGACTTCCTCGCCAACATCGCCGCCAAGTACCCGGTGATCTCGATCGAGGACGGCTGTGCCGAAGGTGACTGGAAGGGCTGGAAATATCTGACCGAGAAGGTCGGCAAGACCGTGCAGCTGGTCGGCGACGATCTGTTCGTGACCAACACCAAGATCCTGCGCGAGGGCATCAGCAAGAACATCGCCAACTCGATCCTGATCAAGCCGAACCAGATCGGCACCCTGACCGAGACCCTGGAAGCGATCCAGATGGCCACCGACGCCGGTTACTCCAGCGTGGTCAGCCATCGTTCCGGCGAGACCGAGGACGCGACCATCGCCGATATCGCGGTTGGCACCACCGCCACGCAGATCAAGACCGGCTCGCTGTGCCGCTCCGACCGCATGGCCAAGTACAACCAGCTGCTGCGCATCGAGCGTGCACTGGGCCGCAGCGCCCGCTACCCGGGCAAGTCGGCGTTCCCGGTCGCGATCAAGTAACGCATGGGACAACGTGTCGCTATCGGGGTTCTCGCCGTACTGCTGCTGATTCTGCAGTGGCGGCTGTGGATCGCCGATGGCGGCATTTCCCATACCCATCGGCTGAAGGCCGAAACCGAAGTGCAGCAAGCCGGCAACGCACGTCTCTCGGCGCGCAATGCCGCGCTGGATGCCGAGGTCCGCGATCTGAATTCGGGCGTCGCGGCGATCGAAGCGCGCGCACGGACCACGCTGGGGATGGTCAAGGAAGGCGAGACTTTCTACCTCGTCGTGCAACCTTAAGCAGCGCGGTCTCCGGATCTTCGTGCAGCAGCAACCTCGTTATTGGGCTGTAATTCCCGCTGCTGGCGGCGGCACACGCATGGGCGTGAACCGTCCCAAGCAGTACCTGCCGCTGCGAGGAAAGGCCCTGCTCGAATGGAGTCTGGCGCCCTTTCTCGAGGCCGACTGGATCGATGGCGTGGTGCTGGCACTGGCGCGCAACGACAGCGAGTACCCGCGACTGGCGATCGCGCGCCATCCCAAGATCGTGGTGGCGCACGGCGGTGCGGCGCGGGCCGAGTCGGTGCGTGCGGGGTTGCAAGTGGTACGCGAGCGTTCGCGTGGTTTCAAGGAAGTGTTCGTGCTGGTGCACGATGCCGCGCGCCCCTGTCTGCAAACGACCGATATCGAGCGGCTGTGCGAGGAGGCGGACAACGATCACGGCGGCATTCTCGCCTTGCCGATGACCGACACGCTGAAGCGTTCGCAGCAAAGCCGGATCGTCGAAACCGTGGATCGGGCGTTCTACTGGCGTGCGCAGACGCCGCAGCTGTTCCGGCTGGATCTGCTTGCCGGCGCACTCGATGACTGTGATGAGCGCGGGCTGTCGGTGACCGACGAAGCCAGTGCCATGGAACGTGCCGGCTACAAGCCGCGGCTGGTGCGCGGCAGCGAGTCGAATATCAAGGTCACCTATCCGGAAGACCTGAAACTGGCCGAGTTCTGGCTGTCGCAGCAGTAAGCCGCAGCATCGCGGTTAGGTGTTCGGCCGCCGGGCGAATTAAGATGCAGCGAATCTTGCAGTCTCCGTTCAGGTCCCAAGCATGAATCAGGAAATACCGGTGAAACAGCGGCGCAGAGGCATCTACTGGCTGCCGAACCTGTTCACCACCGGCACGCTGTTCGGCGGCTTCTACGCCATCATCATGTCGATGTCGGGCCGCTTCGAGGCGGCTGCGGTGGGGGTTCTGGTGGCGATGCTGGCGGACGGTCTCGACGGTCGTATTGCACGGTTGACCAACACCCAGAGCGATTTCGGCAAGGAATACGATTCCTTGTGCGACATGGTTGCCTTCGGGGTCGCGCCCGCGGTCATGATCTATGCGTTTTCACTGCGCTATCTCGGCGACTACCCTTGGCTGGGCGGCAAGCTGGGCTGGGTGATCGCGTTCACCTATACCGCCTGCGCCGCGCTGCGTCTGGCCCGATTCAACGTGCTGGCGGCACTGGCGAGCTCCAACAAGGATTTCTACGGCGTGCCCAGTCCGGCGGCGGCGGCGGTGGTGGCGTTCTTCGTCTGGAGCTGTGCCGATAGCAGCCATTCGCTGTTCGCGTGGATTTCCGGACGGGTGCCGTTCAGCGGTCGCGAGGTGCTGGCGCTGGCAGCGCCACTGACGCTGCTGACGGCTGTTTCGATGGTCTCCAATCTGCGCTACAACAGTTTCAAGAAGCTGAATCTGACCGGACGCACGCGCTTCCTGCCGTTTGCCGCCGGCGTCGGCGTGCTGGCGCTGATCATGGTCGATCCGCCGCGGATCCTGTTCCTGATTTTCTTCTGTTACGCGCTGTCGGGCGTGGTGGCCGTGGCGTGGCGGCGGTGGCAGGCACGGAAGGCGGCCTGAGCGCGTTGCCAGCCGCGTCTGCTTTGCGCCATAATCCCCCGCATGTATTTCCAGGCCAACCATCTGATGGTTCCTTCTGCGGCGTTCCGCCGCGGACTGCCTGTGTCCGTGCTTCTCGCGGGTCTGCTTCTGCCGTAAGGCAGAACATACGACCGCGCCGGCACGGGGCCAAAACCGTGCGAACTCGAAGACCGAACTCCCCAATTCTCACGCCGCTGACGGCTGACCTGTGGTCACGTCGCCGGCCTTCCTGGCAAGGAACCCTGCCATGACCATGTTGAAAGATCCGTCCAGCAAATACCGCTCCTTCAAGCCCGTGCATCTGCGTGATCGCACCTGGCCCGATGCCGTGCTCAGCAAGGCGCCGATCTGGCTGTCGACCGATCTTCGCGATGGCAACCAGGCGCTGATCGAACCGATGAATGCGGAGCGCAAGCTGCGCATGTTCCGCGAGCTGGTGCGCATCGGCTTCAAGGAAATCGAAGTGGGTTTCCCGAGCGCCTCGCAGACCGAATTCGATTTCGTCCGCAAGCTGATCGACGAGAACCTGATCCCCGACGACGTCACCATCCAGGTGCTGACGCAGGCGCGCGAGCATCTGATC
>JBEBWZ010000112.1:0-11004 GCA_040391865.1 Solimonas flava | reverse complement strand
TTTGCACAAGCAAAAAGAAGTCAGACGCGCCGGCGCGGCGCGGAACACACAGGTCAGGAAGAAAACAGCAAACCCACGATGTAACGGAAACCCACCGGAAGATCCAAATGGAACACCCGGAAGCCAAATCACAAGCTAAGGCAAATGCGCCCGAGCCAGATACTCTTCCGATTGCATCTCGGTCAGACGCGACTGCGTACGCTGAAACTCGAACTTCAGTTTCTCGCCGACATACAGCTGATCCTGACTGACGTCCGCCGCGATGATCAGCTTCACCCCGCGATCATAGAACTCGTCGACGAGGTTGATGAAGCGTCGCGCCGCATCTTCCTGGAACACCGTCAGCTGCGGCACGCGTGACAGCAGCACCGTGTGGTGCATGCGTCCGATCTCGATGTAATCGGCAGCGCTGCGCGGCCCTTCGCATAACGCATTGAAATCGAACCAGGCCACCCCTTCGGCGAGGCGGCGGCAGTGGATGCTGCGGCCATGCACCGTCAACTCGATGTGTTCGCGGCCGGGCTCCGGTGCGATCTCGGCGAACCAGTGGTCCAGGTTCTTTTCCGCGGCGGCGTCGCAGGGGTGGTGATAGATCTCGGCATGGGTCAGCGCGCGCAGGCGGTAGTCGACGCCGCCATCGACGTTGATCACCGTCACATGCTGTTTGAGCACGCCGATGAACGGCAGGAAATTGGCGCGCTGCAAGCCGTTCTTGTACAGCTGGTCGGGTGGAATATTGCTGGTGGCGATCAGGGTCACGCCCTGGGCGAACAGGTTTTCGAACAGGCGACCGAGGATCATCGCGTCCGCGATGTCGGAGACGTAGAACTCGTCGAAGCACAGTACCCGCACTTCCGCCGCATATTCTTCCGCGACCAGGCGCAGAGGGTCCTGTTCGTCCGGATACTTGCGCCGACGCTCGTGCACGTCGAGCATGAAGCGATGGAAGTGGGTGCGCAGTTTCTGCGAAAACGGCAGCGCGTCGTAGAACGAATCCATCAGATAGGTCTTGCCGCGTCCGACGCCTCCCCAGAAGTAGAGTCCGGGGACGCGCGCCCAGTGCGTGCGCCTGAAGCCGAAGCGCCGCTTCCGGGGCGGGGTATCGATCAGTTCCTCGAAAACCCGCTGCAGTGCATCGACCGCGTGCGCTTGCGTGCGGTCATGCACGAAACCTTCCTGTTGCAGATCCCGTTGGTAACGTTGGTAAGGCGACAGGGGGGAGTGGGTCATTGCAGCCGTATTTAGCGCAACGCGACGCCGAACAGCGCCGCGAGATGGGGATTCAGGAACACGCCGCGCGGATCGAGTTGCCGCCGCAGCGCGCAAAAGTCGTCGAATCGTGGATACAGCGCGCGCAATTCCGGGGCGGTCAGCTGATGCTGGCTGCCCCAATGCGGACGGCCGTCGTGGCGCGCGAAGATTTCGGCGATCGCGGAGAAGTAGTCGCCGTAGCTCATGGCCGGCAGCGCCGGCACTGCGATGCAGGCGCTGTCCTGTTGGTACTGCGGCGACAGCCACAACGAGTCATGACGCACGAAGCGCACTTCCAGCGCCAGCGGGATGCGGAACGGCAGGGCGCGGATCACGCGTTCCAGCTGATAGACCACGGTTTCCAGCGCCGCAACCGGGACCGCGTATTCCATCTGGACGCAGGGCATGCCGCGGCGGATCACATAGGCATGCTGTGCTTCGAATACGTTGCGGTGGCGCGCGGCGCGTTGTGCCATGGCCGCGGTGGCACGTTCGGTCATTCGCGGTGCGCGTGCAGCGACTTCCGAGGCGACGCGATACAGCGCATGGTCGATGATCGTGCGCTGCGCGAACATCAGCGGTGCGATCGGCGATGGGATGTCGCGGGTTTCGTCGAGCCGGCGCTGGACCACGACACCGCTGTGCGGAAACCAGAAGAATTCGAAGTTGCGATGGTCGCGGCGCAGATCGCCGATCTGCGCCAGGGTTTCGCCCAGGGTCGCACGCTGGTTCTGGCGCCGCAGGCGATAGCTGTCGACGCATTGCAGCTCGATATGGGTGATGACCCCGAGCGCGCCCAGCGAGATGCGCGCAGCGTCGAACAGTTCCGGGTCCTGTTCGGCATGGCACTGCCGCACCGAGCCATCGGCACCGACCAGGCGCAGGCCGGTGACCAGCGTCGCGAGGTTGCCGAACGCCGCGCCGGTGCCGTGGGTGCCGGTGGCGATCGCGCCGGCCAGGGTGATGTTGTCGTTGCTCGGCGCGTTTTCCAGGGCCAGACCACGGTCGGCCAGGGCTTCGACCAGGTTGCGCAGGCGCATGCCGGCGCGGACCCAGACCCGCTGTCTCTGCACGTCGCAGGATTCGATGCCGGTGAAGCGCGACAGCGACATCTGGTTGTCGTCGCTCCAGCACAGCGGCGAGAACGAGTGGCCGTTGCCGATCACGCGCAGACGTTCGCCTTCTTCCGCGGCGCGCAGCACCTCGGACTGGATCTGCTCCAGCGTGACCGGCTGTGCGCGGTGGTTCGGTTCGCAGCGGACGGTGCCGGAACCGTTGCGCCAGACGCGCGGATGACGGGCAATCATGCGAATAAGGGCATCAAAAGCGCCGCGGAGGCGGGCGCAAGGCGCGGAAGAATAGCGGAATCAGGCCGGATCGTCCGCCGGCTCCAGCACCATCGACGCCAGCTCCGGTTCGCCGCTGAGCTGCAGGACCTGCTGCCGGGTGGCTTCGCGCAGCCGCAGCGCAGCCTCGCGATCGCTGCCGTCTGCCACCTGCGCGGAGCCTAGCTGCACCTCGATCGGGCTCCAGCGCGGCAGCCACCGGCCACCGCCGTACAGTCTGCGACTGCCGCGGATTCCGGCCGGCACCACCGGCACGCCGCTGCGCGCGGCCATCAGGAACGCGCCGGCCTTGAACGGCAGCAGCCCCGGCTCCGCCTTGAACGTGCCTTCCGCGAATACCGCCAGTGCTTCGCCGGCCTGCAGGCGGCGGATCAGCATGCGCGTGGTGCGTGCGCCGGAGCGCGCTTCCGAGCGGTTGACGAACACCACGCCCATGCGGCGGATGGTGAGCCCCACCAGCGGCCAACTGGCGGCGCCATCCTGGACCACGAAGCTGTACCGCTGCGGCAGTGCCGCAGTCATGATCAGGCCGTCGAGGTAGCTGGCGTGATTGGCGATCACGATCGCACCGCCGCTGCTGGGCAGCCGTTCGAGCCCGCGTACCCGCAGCGGTAAGCCGATGCTGGCCAGCGCCACCCGGACGCCAAGGCGGCCGGTGGCACGACGGATGCGCAGCGTCGGGCCTGCGATCACCGCGAGGCAGACGAGAAAGAACATGGCCACGAGCAGGATCGCTGCGAGCGGCGCGTAGAGGAGGTCGAACAGGCGTTTGAGCATGGCCGCTATTATAGAAAGGTGTCTGCCTCCAGCCCCATGCCGCCACCCTTGCTTGCTGCTGCCCCCGCTGCCGAAGACGCGGCGGCGATCGAGCGGTTTCTCGACCGTCTGTGGCTGGAGCGCGGTCTGTCGCGCAATACCCAGGCATCGTATCGCTCCGACCTGATGCTGTTCGCGCGCTGGCTGCTGCCGCGCGGCGTGGCGCTGGCGGCGGCGGGTGAAATCGAGATCAAGTCCTATCTCGGCGCGCGCGCACTGAATCCGCGTTCGCAGGCGCGGCTGCTGTCGGCGCTGCGGCAGTTCTACCGCTACCTGCATGCCGATCAGCAGCGCAGCGACGATCCCACCGCGCAGCTGGATTCGCCCAAGCTCGGTCTGCGTCTGCCGACCACCCTGAGTGAAGCGCATGTCGAGCGGCTGCTGGCCGCGCCGCAGGTCGAGGAGGCGCTGGGACTGCGGGATCGCGCGATGCTGGAGCTGATGTACGCCTCCGGCCTGCGTGTCAGCGAGCTGGTGCAGCTGCAGCTCGGCAGCGTCGATCTGCGCCGTGGCGTGGTGCAGGTGCTGGGCAAGGGCGGCAAGGAGCGGCTGGTGCCGATGGGCGAGGTGGCGATGGACTGGGTGCAGCGCTATGTGGTCCGTGCGCGCCCGGAGCTGGCCGACGGCCGTGCCGTCGATGGCCTGTTCCTGAGCCGCCTGGGTGCGACCATGACCCGCCACAATTTCTGGCAGCGGCTGAAGGCCTATGCCCGTGACGCGGGCATCGGCAGCGCCTTGTCGCCGCATACCCTGCGCCATGCGTTTGCCACGCACCTGCTGGAGCACGGTGCGGACCTGCGGGTGGTGCAATCGCTGCTGGGACATGCCGATCTGTCGACGACCCAGATCTACACCCATGTGACGCGCGCGCGCCTGCGCGAGCTGCACGCGGTGCATCACCCGCGCGGTTGAGCGCTGCCTGTCATAATGGTGACGTTCAAATCTGACGGAATCCCCATGAAACTTGCGTCAATTCCGGCTGTCGCCGCGATCGTGTTGTTGGGTGCCATTGCGGCAGCCTGTGCCCAGGAATCGGAGCTGGACAAGATCCGCAGCAAGCTGGCCGCGTTCATTCCCGACCTCAAGCGCGAGGAGATTCGTCCTTCCGCGGCACCGGGCATCTACGAGATTCAGCAGGGTTCGCTGTTCGGCTATGTCACCGCCGACGGCAAATACCTGATCACCGGCGACATGATCAATCTCGAAACCGGCGAGCACCTGACCGAGTTGCGGCGCATGAGCGACCGCCTCGACAAGCTGGCCGCGCTCGACGAAGACCGCACCATCATGTTCGCGCCGGCCAGTGGTGCCGATCCGAAGCGGACGGTGACCGTGTTCACCGATATCGATTGCGGCTACTGCCGCAAGCTGCATCGCGAGATCGACGATTACCTCGCGCGCGGCATCACCATCCGTTACCTGTTCTACCCGCGCTCCGGGCCGAACACCGAATCGTTCCGCAAGGCCGAAGCGGTGTGGTGTGCCAAGGATCGCAAGGACGCGCTGACCAAGGCCAAGGCCGGTGCCGCCGTGCCGGCGACGCAATGCGCCAACCCGGTGGCCGAGCAATACCAGCTGGGTCTGGCGCTGGGCCTGCGTGGCACGCCGATGATGGTGCTGCCGGACGGGGACGTGATCAACGGCTATGTCCCGGCGGAAACGCTGGCGCAGCGCCTCGACCAGATCGGTAAGTCCACGGCGACGGTGGGCGAACAGCCGCTGGCACAGCAGGACTGAGCGCCGCGACGGCGGTCATCGACGAAAGCCCGCCTCGCGCGGGCTTTCGTGTTTTCCAGGCTCGCGATTTGAGCCGGTACTCGCTGCATACTCCGCGACATGGCTGAATCCCTGTTTCCCCCTTCCGAGGCTGACGCGGCCCTGCCGCTGCTGGACACTGCGCAGCTGATCGCCGCATTGCAGGCGCAGGCGCCCGAGCAATTGGCGGTGATCTGCGTCAGCCAGCGTCTGGCGCAGCATCTATTGCGTGTGCATGGCGACGCGCAGCTCGCGGCCGGGCGCGGCGCCTGGGAAACGCCGACGATCCTGACGCTCGACAGCTTCCTGCGCACGCAGTACGAAACGGTGCGTCTGGAACGCGAGCGCGCGGGCACGGCGCTGTTGCCGCTGCTCGGGGTGCAGGCGCAGCGCCTGCTGTGGCGCACGGTGCTGGCGCAGAGCCGCAGCGAGCAACCGCTGCTGCGCGAATCGGAAGCGGCGCAGCTGGCGGCGGAAGCCTGGGCGCTGGTCCATGAATATGGCCTGTCGCTGCCGCTGAGCGGTGGCAGCAGCGATGTCGAACGCTTCAACGTCTGGGCGCAGGCCTATGCCGAGCAGTGTGTGCGGTTGCGGCGGCTGGATCCGGCGCAGCATCGTGAACGGCTGCTGCATGAGCTGGCCGCGCAGCGCTTGCCGGTGCCGCCGACCATCGTGTTCGCCGGCTTCGAGCAGAGCACGCCCTTGCTGCAGCAGAGCCTTGCCGCTTTCGCGGCTGCGGGCTGTCAGCGCTGGCGCTGGCAGCCGCCGACGCGGCAGGGGACGGTTGCCGCAGTCTGCGCCGCCAGTCCCGAGCAGGAATTGCGTGCGGCGGCGGCCTGGGTGCGCATGCGGGTCGAAGCCGATCCCGAGGCGCGGGTCGGCGTGGTGGTCCCCGATCTGGCTGCACGTCGCGCGACCGTGCAGCGATTGTTCGACGAGCAACTATGCGCGGATCGTCCCGGTACGGCGGCGGCGCGGCCCTACAACCTGACCCTGGGCGAGCCGCTCGCATCCCTGGGCCTGATCCGCACGGCCTTGCAATGGCTGCAGCTGTGGCACGGCGGACTCGGTTATGCCGATGCCGGCGCGCTGCTGAATTCGCCGTACTGGGGCGACAGCGAGGACGAGCGTCTGCGCCGCGCGGCGCTGGATGCGCGCCTGCGGGCCGAAGGCCATCTGCAGGTCGATCTCGAACTGCTGTGGCGAGAGGCGCAGGACCTTCCGGGTTTCGCACAGACCTTGCGCCAGTTGCGCGAGTGGCAGCATCCGCAGCGGCGACTGGCCGCCGGCGAATGGGCCGAGCGTATTTCGCAACTGCTGGTGGTGGCGGGCTGGCCCGGCGCGCGACCGCTGGATTCATCCGACTATCAGGCCTGGCAGGCCTGGCGCAATGCATTGCTGGAACTGGGACGACTTGATCCCTTGCTGGGCCGAGTGCCGTTCTCGGCGGCCTTGACGCAGCTGCGTGAGCTGCTGGAGCACGAGGTGTTCCAGCCGCAGTCGCCACCCAGCCGCATCCAGGTGATGGGCGCGCTGGAAGCGGTGGGCATGGATTTCGATCACCTGTGGGTGGTCGGGCTCGATGACGAGCGCTGGCCGCCGCCCGGACGTCCGCATCCGTTTCTGCCGTATGCCTTGCAGCGCGAACAGGGACTGCCGCACGCCGCAGCGGCGCAGGAGCTGGCGTATGCGCAGCACCGCACCGCGCAATGGTGTGTCGCCGCCGACGACGTGCGTCTGAGCTGGCCGCGGCAGGAGGGCGACCGGCCATTGGCACCGAGCCCGCTGATCGCAAGCTGGGCGAGCAATGCCCAAGAGCTGCAGATCGATGATCTGCCGGAATCCTGGTCCGCGCAGCAGCAGACGGCGCAGCTGGAAACACTGCTCGATGCCCAGGCGCCACCGCCGCTGCCGGGGGCGGTTCTGTCCGGCGGTGCGCGCCTGCTCGGCGATCAGGCGCGCTGTCCGTTCCGCGGCTACGCCACGCATCGGCTCGGTGCGCGCGCGCTGGAGGTGCCGGGTTACGGACCGAGTGCGATCGATCGCGGCAACGCCGTGCATCTGGTGCTGGAGCTGCTGTGGCGCGAGCTGCGTGACCAGGCGGGTTTGCTGGCGCTGGACGATGACGCGCTGGCGGCGCGCATCGGCGCTGCCGTCGATCAGGTGCTGCATAAGCTGGTGTTGCAGGCGCCACAACGCCTGCGGCCACAGTTCCGCGAACTCGAAGCACTGCGCCTGCGCCAGCTGATCCGCGCCTGGCTGGAGCAGGAGCGGTTGCGCCTGCCGTTCCGCGTGATCGAACTCGAAGGCCGCGCACCCGATCAGGACGCGGCGTCCATGAGCGACGACACGGTTGAATTCGAAGGCCTGAAATTGCGCTTGCGTCCCGACCGCATCGATCAGCTCGATGACGGCGGTTGCCTGGTACTCGACTACAAGACCGGCAGTCGCCTGGCGCCGCCCTGGGCTGACGGCCGGCCCGAGGAGCCGCAGCTGCTGATCTACGCGCTGCGCGGTGCCGGGGCGCAGGAAGTGCTGGCGGTCGCGTTCGGCCGGGTACTGGCAGGCAGCACCGGATTCGTCGGCATCGCCGCAGGCGAGGGCGTGGCGCCGGGCATCCGCGCGCTGGGTGAAGTCAGGGGGCTGGACGACAGCAGTTGGACCGCGATGTTCGGACGCTGGCGCGGCCAGCTGGCGACGCTCGCCGGCGAGGTGCGCGAAGGCTGGGCTGCGGTCACCCCCAAGCATCCACGCCAGACCTGCCGCGATTGCGATCTGCACGCGCTGTGTCGCATCCGTGAGAGTGTCGCAGTGGTGGCCGAAGACGAAGGAGACAGCGCATGAGCGCGCCGCAGTTGGTTGTGGCCGACGCCGATCGCCGCCTGCGTGCGCTCGATCCCGCTACCAGCTTCATCGTCCAGGCACCGGCCGGCTCCGGCAAGACCGAGTTGCTGACACGGCGCGTGCTGGTGCTGCTGGCGACGGTGGAGGAGCCGGAAGAAGTGGTCGCGATCACCTTCACCCGCAAGGCTGCGGCGGAGATGCGTCATCGCATCTTCACGGCGATCCGCAGCGCGCTGTCCGATCCGGAGCCGCAGGACGACTACCAGCGCGAAACCTGGCAGCTGGCGCGCGCGGCGCTGGCCCATTCCCGTGCCCGCAGCTGGGGTCTGGAAGACAATCCGCAACGGCTGCGGGTACTGACCATTGATGCGCTGTGCATGCTGATCACCCAGCAATCGCCGCTGACCGCCGGCTTTGGCGGCCAGGTGCGGGTCGCCGAGCATCCGCAGCCGGCGTACCGCGAAGCGGCACGCGCGGTGCTCGATCTGATGGAAACCCTGCCGGAGATGGCGGCACCGGTGCGGCGCGTGCTGGCGCATTTCGACAATCGCGTGGGCTTGCTGGAGAACCAGCTGGTCGGTCTGCTGGCGCGACGCGATCAGTGGCTGCCGCTGGTGACGCAGGGACGTCGCGCCGGGCAGACGCGCGCGACGCTGGAAGCGGCGCTGCGCGCGCAGATCGACAGCGCGCTGGCCGAAGCCGGGCAACAACTGCCGCAGGCCTTGCGCAGCCGCTGGCTGCAGTCTGCAGCGTATGCAGCATCGCGTCTGGCCGCCGATGCACCGCAGGCGCCGCTGACCGCCGCCCTGCAGGATTTTTGCGGGGAGACGAGCTGGCCTGCGGCCGAGGCAGACGAGCTGCCGCGCTGGCGCACGCTGCTGGAACTGGTGCTGACCCAGGACGGCGGCTGGCGCAAGGTGATCGACAAGCGCGCCGGGTTCCCGGCCGGCAAGACCAAGGCCGAGAAAGCCGAATGGGGCCCGCCGCGCGATGCGCATCTGCAACTGCTCGCGGAGCTGGGCGCGCAGCCGGAGCGGCTGCCCGCGTTGCAGCGGCTGCGCGAGCTGCCGGCGCCGCGCTACAGCGACGCGCAATGGGAGGTGCTCGAAGCTTTGCTCGATACCCTGCTGCTGGCGGCGGCGCAGCTGCGCATCGCGTTCATGGCGCGCGGCGAAGTGGATTTCGCGGAAGTGGCGACGCAGGCGGTGCATGCGCTGGGCGACGAGGATCAGCCGAGCGATCTTGCGTTGCGACTCGATTACCGCATCCGTCATCTGCTGGTCGATGAATTCCAGGACACTTCCTCGTCGCAATGGAAGCTGCTGACACGGCTGACCGCCGGCTGGCAGCCGGGCGACGGTCGCAGCCTGTTCGTGGGCGGCGATCCGAGGCAGAGTGTTTCCCGCTGCCGTGAGGCGGAAGTGGCGCTGTTCCTGCGCGCGCAGGAACAGGGAGTCGCTGCGATCACGCTGCAGCCCTTGGGGCTGACGGTGAACTTCCGCTCCGACGCCGGCGTCGTCGACTGGGTCAACGCGGCGTTCCGGCAGGTGTTCCCGGCGCGTGCGGATGCCGATCGTGGCGGTGTGCCGTACACGTCGGCGACGGCGATGCGCGCCGCCGGGCCCGAGCCCGCGGTGACCGTCCATGCCCTTGTCGGCGAACCTCCTGAAGCGGAAGCGCAGCGCGTGATCGAGCTGGTGCAGCGCGCCCGTGCTGCCGATCCGCAGCAGCGGATCGCGGTACTGGTGCGCTCGCGCGGGCATCTGGCAGCGATCTCGCCGGCGCTGCGCGCGGCGCAGCTGCCGTATCGGGCACTGGAAATCGAAGGGTTGGCCGCGCGGCCGGTGATCGACGATCTCAAGTCGCTGACCCGGGCCTTGCTGCATCCGGCCGACCGCATTGCCTGGCTGGCGCTGCTGCGCGCCCCCTGGTGCGGGCTCAGTCTCGCCGACCTCGACCACCTGGTGACGCCGCTGGGGCGTCGCGGTGTGCTGCTGCACTCGCTGCGTGACGAGTCGCTTTGCGCGGGCCTCAGCGCCGAGGGACGCACGCGCGTCGCGGGCCTGATGCAGGTGCTGGAACCGGCGCTGGCGCAGCAGGGTCGCGAGCCGCTGCGGCGCTGGCTGGAATCGGTCTGGGTCGGGCTGGGTGGCCCGGCGGTGGCCGGCGATACCCGTGATCTGCTGGATGCACGCAGCTTCTTCGAGCGCATCGAGTCCCTGGCCGAAGGCCCGGAACTCGCCGATCTGGAACTGCTGGATCTGGCGCTAGACACGCTGAAGGCGGCACCCGATCCGGCGGCGGGCGAGGCGCTGACCTTGATGACCATTCACAAGTCCAAGGGCCTGGAGTTCGATACCGTGATCGTGCCGGGACTCGGGCGCGGCACCCGCAACGACGACCTGCCGCCGATCGCCTGGGCCAGCCTCAGTGGCAATGAGGATGAGCCGCAGTTGCTGCTGGCGCCGGTGCATGCCACCGGCGACGAACCGGGCGACAGCTTCCGTTTCATCCGCACGCTGGAAGCGGAAAAGCAGCGTCATGAGGATGCACGCCTGCTGTACGTGGCGGTGACGCGCGCGCGCCGTCAGCTGCACCTGTTGGGCAACGTGCCGGCGTCCGGCGGCGGCACAGGCGGTGCGCTGCGCGAGCCGCCTGCGCGCAGTCTGCTGGCGCGCTTGTGGCCGGTCGTCGCTCCGGCATTCGCGACGGCGGCGGAGACGATGAAGCCCGCCGCACCCGCGCCGCCGGCCGAAGGGGCCGGGTACAACGCCGAAGCGCACCCGCGACCGCCGCACCTGCGCCGCCTGGTCGCGGGCTGGGCAGCGCCCGCGCTGCGACCGGGGCTCGCCACCGTGCAGGCGCTGGAGCGCAGCCCCGGTGAAACGGTGCCCTTCGATTGGGCCGGTGAAACCGCGCGCGCCGTGGGGTTGATCTATCACCGCTGGATGCAGCAGATCGCACGCGAGGGTGTCGATGACTGGGATGGCGC
>JBEBWZ010000111.1:0-11085 GCA_040391865.1 Solimonas flava | reverse complement strand
CTGGGAGGCCGTGGTGGCCAGCAATCTCACCGGCGGCTTCCTGGTCGCGCGCGAGCTGTACAACCAGTGCATGAAGAAGAACGGCGGTGCGATCGTGAACATGATCGCCGACATGTGGGGCGGCATGCCCGGCATGGGGCACAGCGGTGCCGCGCGCGCCGGCATGCTCAACTTCACCGAGACTGCGGCGATCGAATGGGGCGTGTCCGGTGTGCGCGTCAACGCGGTGGCGCCCGGCTACGTGGCATCCAGCGGCATGGACCACTACGACCCGAGCTTTGCCAAGGAAGTGATCCCCAAGCTCTCCGGGCTGGCGCCGCTGAAGCGCATGGCGGAAGAGGCCGAGGTCAGCAGTGCCATCGTGTACCTGTTGTCGGAGGGCGCGGCGTTCATCACCGGCACCTGCATCAAGATCGACGGTGGCGCCAGCCTGGGGGTGGGCCCGTTTCCCTTGCTGGATCACAAGAACTCGCGCCCCTATGCCGGTTTTCACCGTGCTTTCAGGCCGAAGGCGGTCGCCGACGAGTAATCGCGGCAGGCGTTACCGAGAAGCTGCTGGCAGGTAGTACGGAAATCGATATTGTTGGTGAAAACCCTTTTGTGACAAGGCTACAATCAAGCCACTGGCACACAAATAGGGTTTATTGGAAATGCCTGTTATCGAGTCGAAGATCGACACTGGCGGCGAGCAGTTCCGGCAGAACCGCGAGGGCCTGCTGAAGCTGATCGCCGA
Source organism: Solimonas flava (assembly GCA_040391865.1). Lineage (GTDB taxonomy): Bacteria > Pseudomonadota > Gammaproteobacteria > Nevskiales > Nevskiaceae > Solimonas. Next base: position 10,352 of record JBEBWZ010000111.1, on the reverse strand, counting down.
ATGGCGGGCGATCGAGGAAAAGGGGCGCGTCGAGGAGCAGAGCAAGCGCGAGCGCTACCACCAGCGCGGCCAGATCCTGCCGCGCGAGCGTGTGCACCTGATGCTGGACCGTGGCTCGCCGTGGCTGGAGCTGTCGACGCTCGCCGGCTACAAGATGCACGATGACAAGGACGGTTCCCTGGCCGGCGGCAACACCATCATCGGCATCGGCTATGTCTCCGGCGTGCGCTGCATCGTCAGCGCCTCCAATTCGGCGGTGAAGGGCGGCACGCTGACGCCATGGGGCGTGCAGAAGGGACTGCGGGTGCAGGAAATCGCCCTGCAGCAGAAACTGCCGCTGGTCTCGATGGTGGAGTCCGGTGGCGCCAACCTGATGTACCAGGCCGACATCTTCATTCCCGGCGGCCGCACCTTTGCCAACCAGGCGCGCCTGTCCGCCGCCGGCATTCCGCAGGTCACGGTGGTGCACGGCTCGTCGACCGCCGGCGGCGCCTACATGCCCGGTCTTTCCGATTACGTGGTGATGGTGCGCAAGCGCGCCAAGGTGTTTCTGGCCGGGCCGCCGCTGCTGAAGGCAGCAACCGGCGAGATCGCCAAGGAAGAGGATCTGGGCGGCGCCGAGATGCATTGCGCGGTGGCGGGCACCAGCGAGTTCATTGCCGAGAACGACGCCGACGGTGTGCGCATCGCGCGCGAGATCGTCAGGAACCTGAACTGGAATGCGCAACGGCCGCGGCTGGAACTGTTGCCGATACGCGCGCCGCTGTACGACGTCGATGAACTGTGTGGCGTGGTACCACCGGACTACCGCAAGCCGCTGGATTGCCGTGAGGTGATTGCGCGCCTGGTGGACGGCTCCGAGTTCCTGGAGTTCAAGGGCGAGTACGACCAGCAGACCATCTGCGGTCGTGCGGTGCTGCATGGCCATGCCATCGGCATCATCTCCAACAACGGCCCGATCACCACCAAGGGTGCGACCAAGGCCGGCCAGTTCATCCAGCAGTGCTGCCAGTCGAACATCCCGATCATCTACTTGATGAACACGACCGGCTACATGGTGGGTACGGAAAGCGAGCAGGGTGGCATCGTCAAGCACGGCTCGAAGATGGTGCAGGCGGTGGCCAATGCCACGGTGCCGCAGATCACCATCGTGATGGGCGGCAGCTTCGGCGCCGGCAACTACGGCATGTGCGGTCGCGGCTTCGGTCCGCATTTCATCTTTGCCTGGCCCAATTCGCGCACCTCGGTGATGGGTGGCGAACAGGCCGCAGGCGTGATGGAGATCATCACGCGCGAGAAGTGGGCGAAGGAGGGTAAGCAGCTGTCCGAAACCGACGAGAAGATGCTGGGCATGATCCGCCAGAACATCATCAACCAGTTCGACAAGGAGTCGCATGCTTTCGCGGCGACAGCGCGCCTGTTCGACGATGGCCTGATCGACCCGCGCGATACCCGCAAGGTGCTCGGCCTGTGCCTGTCGGTGTGCCGCGAGTCGCAGGCGCGGCAGTTGTTCCCGAACACTTTCGGTGTGGCGCGCTTCTGATGGAGAAGCAGTTCTGTGTCTACATTCTCGCCAGTGATCGGAATGGCACGCTTTATACCGGCGTCACTTCCAATCTCGTTCAGAGAATATGGCAACACAAGAACAACGAGGTCGAGGGTTTTACGAAAAAGTACGAAGTCCATCATCTGGTCTGGTTCGAGCAGCACGAAAGCGCCGAGAGCGCGATCACGCGCGAGAAGCAGATCAAGCAATGGAAGCGCCAGTGGAAGCTGGAACTGATCGAGAAAAGCAATCCCGGCTGGCGTGATTTGTACGACCAGATTTGCGGACAGCCGACCAACCGTCATGCCGGCGAAAGCCGGCATCCAGTCCATCCGGCATGGGCTGGACTTGAGGAACTGGATACCGGCTTGCGCCGGTATGACGAAGCGAAGGAGTGAGGAATGAATCTGCCTGAATGTCGCAACCTGTTGCTCGACTTCGATCGTGGTGTGTTGTCGATCACGCTGAATCGCCCCGAGAACCGCAATGCCATGAGCCTGGGCATGGTGGTGGATCTGAATGCCGTGTTCGATGCCGTGCAGGGCGAACGCGCTGTGCGCGTGGTGGTGCTGCGCGGTGCTGGCGGACACTTCTGCGCCGGCGCCGATCTCAAGGAAATGATGGCGGGCGGCATGAAGCCGCCGGCTCCGGGTGAGGTCGATCCCATCATCGGGTTCTCGCGCAGCTTCGGCAGCCTGCTGCGCAAGGTCGCGAACCTGCCGGCGGTGGTGATTGCGGTCTGCGAGGGTTCGGTGTTGGGTGGTGGCTTTGGGTTGGCGTGTGTATCGGATATTGCATTCGCGCATGTCGATGCAAAGTTCGGATTGCCGGAGACCACACGCGGCCTGCCGCCTGCGCAGATCGCACCGTTTGTGGTCGAGCGCATCGGCCTGACGCAGGCGCGCCGGCTATGCCTCACGGGCGCGCAGTTCCGTGGCGGTGCGGCACAGGCACTGGGCATCGTTCACGAGACCTATGCGGATGAGTCCGAACTGCAGCGTCATTTGTCCGAAACGGTGCAACAGGTGTTGAACTGCGCGCCTCGCGCCAACGCGATGACCAAGGAAATCATCCTGAAAGTCGCGCATCAGAACATGGATGCGGTACTTGACGATGCCGCGGCAAAGTTCGCGGCCTGTGTGCGTGGCAATGAAGCGCCGGAAGGCATTGCCGCCTTCATGCAGAAGCGTGCGCCCAAGTGGGCGCTGCAGGATGGAAGCCAGAAATGAGCAAGCGATTCGACAAGGTGCTGGTGGCCAATCGCGGCGAGATCGCGGTGCGGGTGATCCGCGGCGCGAAGCGTCTGGGCTATCGCACGGTGGCCGTGTACAGCGATGCCGATCACGATGCGCTGCATGTGCGCGAGGCGGATGAGGCGGTACGCATCGGGCCGGCGCCAGCGGCGGAGTCTTATCTGGTGATCGGCAACATCATTGCGGCGGCCAGAACAGCAGGTGCGCAGGCGATTCATCCGGGCTACGGGTTCCTGTCGGAGCGCGCCGACTTTGCCGCTGCGGTGCAGGACGCGGGTTTGGTTTTCATCGGCCCAGATCCACAGTCGATCGAAGCGATGGGCAACAAGTCGGCATCGAAGATCCGCATGATCGAGGCGGGAGTGCCTTGCGTGCCGGGTTATCAGGGCGACGATCAGAGCGATGAGACGCTGCATGCCGAGGCGCGCAGGATCGGCCTGCCGGTGATGGTGAAAGCGGCGGCCGGCGGCGGCGGGCGCGGCATGCGCCTGGTGCACGAGGAAGGCGAACTGCTCGCCAGTATCCAGTCGGCGCGTTCCGAGGCAACAAATGCATTCGGCTCCGGACAGCTGCTGATCGAGAAGGCGGTGATGGATGCGCGCCATGTCGAGATCCAGGTCTTCGGCGATCGCCACGGCAACATGATTCACTTTGGCGAGCGCGATTGCTCGGTGCAGCGGCGCAACCAGAAGGTGGTGGAGGAGGCGCCGAGCCCGGCGCTGGACGAGGCGCTGCGCGCGGCAATGGGCGCGGCGGCAGTTGCTGCCGCCAAGGCCGTGAACTATGTCGGCGCGGGTACCGTGGAGTTCATGCTGGCGCGTGATCGCCAGTTCTACTTCCTGGAAATGAACACGCGCCTGCAGGTCGAGCATCCGGTGACCGAATTGGTCTACGACGTCGATCTGGTCGAGTGGCAGTTGCGGGTCGCGCAGGGCGAGCCGTTGCCGATGACGCAGTCGGAAGTTTCGGCACGGCGCAGGGGCTGGGCGATCGAAGTCCGTCTCTGTGCTGAAGATCCGTTGCAGAACTACCTGCCGCAGACCGGCAAGGTGCTGGCCTGGCATCTGCCTCAGGGCGCCGGTGTGCGCGTGGACAGTTATCTGCGCGAAGGGCAGGTCATCAGCCCGTTCTACGACTCGATGCAGGCCAAGGTCATTGCCTGGGGTGAGGATCGCGAGACGGCGCGGCAGCGTCTGCTGAGTGCATTGCGTGATCTGCGCCTGCAGGGGGTGGTGACCAATCAGCGCCATCTCACCGAGATCGTCGCGCATCCGGTCTTTGCGGCCGGCGATTTTTCCACCGGCTTCATCGCCAGTCATTTTCCGCAGCAACCGCTGGCAACACAGGCGCCGAGCCCGCGGCAGTTCGCGCTGGCGGCATTGGCGTTGTATCTGCGCGATGCTGCCCGACTGGCAGAGGTGCATGGACTGGCACCGGAGTTGCTCGGCTGGCGCAGCTCGCACGAGTTTCCGCTGTCATTCACGCTCCGTTGGCGCGAGCAGCTGCAGTTGGTCCGGCTGCAGGGACAGCAGCAGGGCTTCACGCTGCAGGTGGCCGGCGACCGTTTCGATTTTGAAGTGCACGGCCACGCAGCGCGCGAGTTCCAGTATCGCTGTGATGGCATCCAGGCGACGGCCTATATGGCAGAGGACGGCGAGGCGTTGTGGTTGCAGGCGGAAGGCGAAAGCTTCTGCTACCGCGACGAGACACTGGCACCGGTGCAGGCGGCCGCTGCCGGTTCGGATGGCCGTTTGCTTGCGCATTCCGACGGCAAGATCATCGCGGTGCATGTGGCGCCCGGTGATGCCGTCCAGAAGGGCATGGCCTTGGTGGTGCTGGAGGCGATGAAGATGGAGTTCCAGCTGTCACTGCCGATCGACGGTACGGTGGCGACCATCAGCGTGCAGCCGGGCCAGCAGGTGAAGAGCCGGCAGCTGCTGGTGCAGGTCACGCCACAGGCCTGAACCGCTCGCGGAGGACCCGTAAAGCCCGCGCCTGTCGCGGGCTTTTTCTTTGCGCTCCCGGGGTTTCCTGTCTGTAGATGCAAAAAAGCCCCGCAGCATTCGCTGCGGGGCTTGCGGGCAAAGCGTCTGCGCGCTGCCGCTTACTCGACGACCTTCAGTTCCACGCGACGGTTTTCCTCACGGCCCGTTTCGCTGGCGTTGGATTCGATCGGTCGCGATGCGCCGTAGCCCACCGGCGTCATGCGCTTGCCCTGAATGCCGCGGCCTGCCAGATAGGTCTTGACCACGTTCGAGCGGCGCTCGGAGAGGCCGAGGTTGTAGGAGTCGGAGCCGATGTTGTCGGTATGACCTTCAAGCTCCACCGAAACATCCGGATAGGCCTGCAAGGTGCCCGCGACATCGTTCAGGATCTCGCGCGCTGCCGGCGTCAGGCGGTCCGAATCGAACTCGAACTTCACACCGCGCAGGATGAAGTTCTGATCGGCCGCACAGCCGTTGGCATCCACCTGCTCGCCCGGGCGCGGCCGGCGGCAATCGCCCTTCAGTGCGCAGCCATTCGGCAATACCTTGGCGCCAGCGGGTGATTTCGGACATTCGTCGAGGTAGTCGGGAATGCCGTCGCCGTCGGAGTCGATCGGGCAGCCGTCCGGACCTACCGCGACACCGGCGGGCGTGTCGGCGCACTTGTCGAGATGATCCGGAATGCCATCGCCGTCGGCATCGTTGGCAGGGCAACCGTCGGCCGTCACCACGGTGCCGCGCGGAGTGTCCGGGCACTTGTCGAGATAGTCGGGCACGCCGTCGCCGTCGGAGTCGATCGGGCAGCCGCGGGCATCGACCTTCACGCCACGCGGGGTGTCCGGGCACTGGTCGCGGCTGTCCGGCACGCGATCGCCGTCGGAGTCGAGTTCGCAACCGCGGGCGTTGACCTTCGCACCGCGCGGGGTGTTCGGGCACTTGTCGAGGTAGTCTGGCACGCCGTCGCCATCAACGTCGACCGGGCAGCCGTCGGAGTACACCTGCACGCCCTTGGGCGTGTTGGGGCATTTGTCCTTGCGGTCGGGCACGCCGTCGCCATCGGAGTCCTTGCCGCCGTTCTCGCCAAAGGCGTAACGGATGCCGATGCCGATGGTCTGGGCCGCGTACTCCGACTTCAGTTGCGTGTCACGACGAACGTTGCCATTGACGGCTGAATTGTTGTGCTCGAAATCGTCGCCGGTCACATAGCGGTAATCGAGGGACAGCGTGGTCTTGTCGTTGATCAGGAAACCGACGCCGGCACCCGCCTGGAATACAGGGCCGGAGTTGCTGTCGGAAAGACCGTCGAGATCCAGCTTTGCGCTCTGGAAACCGCCGCCGATGCCGATGTAGGGCACCACGGTGCCGCCGAAATCGAGGTCGTACCAGAGATTTGCGAGGATGCGGTTGCTGCGCATCTTGCCGCTGTTGGCCAGGCCGACGATGGAGCCGTCAACCGCGCGTTGGCTCGCGCCGCTGAGATCGTTCTCGGAGTAGTAGAGCGCCAGTTCCGGGCGGAAGCCGCCTTCAAACAGGTAGCCCACGGAAGCGTTGACGCCGAAGCCGCCATCGAAACGCATGAACGTCGGCTGGGCCGCGAACTCGGTGACCTTGGTGCCATCCGGGTTGGTGGTCGTCGATCCGGGACCGAGCAGCAGCAGGAGGCAGCCTTCTTCCACGCCCAGCAAGCCCACCAGGCCGTTGAGGATCCCGCCCAGAACCGGAATCGAAGCCGCAGGACAAGGGTTGCTGGTGCTGCCACCGGGGATCAGCTCGGTCTCACTGACGCGGCTGGTGCCGTTCGAGTCTTCGAGCGAGTTGTAGTAGCCGCCGGCGCCGAAGTACCAGCCCGGCTCGTATGCGGTTGCAGGTGCCGCCGTCATGGCCCCGATCGCGGCAGCAAAGCCGATCGCCAATGACTTACGCAATTTGCTGCGATTCAGAACGCTCATGACCCCGGGTCCCTGTCTGTTTGTTACGGCCGTTACATAGCGCTCGATTCTATCTGAACGCCGGCTTTCTGCCAGCGCCACTTTTCCCGGTCGATGTATAACTTTTTCTTACAAACCCCTTACAGTCCCATTTGCCTGCCCGCCAGATCCTTCATGATTTCCAGCGAGCCGCCGCCGATGGTCAGGACCTTGGTCTCGCGGTAGATGCGCTCGACCTTGGCGCCCTGCAGGTAGCCGGCACCGCCGAAGATCTGGATCGCTTCGTTGGCTACCCATTCCAGCGTGGTGGTGGCGAAATTCTTCAGCAGGCAGACCTCGGCGACGGGCAGCTGCTTGTGGCCGACGCGCCACGCGAGCATCTCCAGATTGGCCTTGACCGCTTCGATGCGCATGCGCATGTCGACCAGCTTGTGGCGGATCACCTGGTTGCGGATCAGCGGTTTGCCGAAGGTCTCGCGGCTGCGCGCATAGTCCAGAGACTCCTCGTAACAGACCTGTGCGAACGCGCAGGCCTGCGCCGCGAGCATGATCCGCTCGTTGTTGAAGTTCATCATGATCGCCATGAAACCGGCGTTCTCGGGGCCGATGCGATTGGCGACCGGAACCCGTACCTGATCGAAGTACAGCGTCGCGGTGTCCGAGCACCACCAGCCCATCTTCTTCAGTGGCGACCGCGTCAGCCTCGGGGTATCGCCTTCGATGAGCAGCAGTGAAACGCCGCCCATGCCGGGCCCGCCGGTACGGACTGCGGTGGTGATGAAGTCGGCACGCATGCCGGACGTGATGAAGCTCTTGGCGCCACTGACCACGTAGTGGTCGCCGTCGCGTTCGGCGCGGGTTTTCAGGTTGGCGACATCGGAGCCGCCGCCGGCCTCGGTGATCGCGAGTGCGGCAATCTTTTCGCCGGCCAGCACCGGTGCAACGTACCGCTGCTTCTGCTCATGCGTGCCGGTATGGACGATCGGCGGGGTACCGATGCCGTGGGACATCAGGCTGGCGATCAGGCCGCCGCTGCCGGCGCGCGCCAGTTCTTCTGTCATCACGAGCAGATAGAACAGGTCCGGCACGTCGGTGCCGCCGTAAGCCTCGGGAAAGCCGATCTGCAGCAGACCTGCCTCGGCGGCCTTGCGGTGCAGTTCACGCGGCAGGGTCTCCGCGGCTTCCCAGGTCTCGATATTCGGCGCAATCTCCCGTTCGACGAAGCGCCGTACCTGCAAACGGAAGGTCTCATGATCTTCGGTGTAGAAAGGATGCTTTGTGGTCACGTAAATTACCGATGGTTGATAAGCTATATTCGCTGCAATTGACGATATCTGAAGCCGATGCGAGATGCCAAGATTGGCGCATGGGTAACTGAAAATACCGGAGGAGCGCGATGCCGCTGGATGCCAAGCTGCTGCCGTTGCAATGTGCATATCGCTGGGAGCAGGAACGCCCGCAGTCGATCTGGCTGACGCAGCCGATGGGCGCGGGGCAGGTGCGTGATTACAGCTGGGCGCAGGCCGTCGACGAAGCGCGGCGGATGGCGGCGTATCTGCAGTCGTTCGGCTGGGAGCCGGGGACGCGCGTGGCGATCCTGTCAAAGAACTGCGCGTGGTGGCTGATGACCGATCTCGCGATCTGGATGGCCGGCTATGTCAGCGTGCCGCTCTATCCGACGCTGACCGCGGCCAGCGTGCGTCAGATCCTCGAGCACAGCGAGGCCAAGGCCTGCTTCGTCGGCAAGCTCGACGACTGGGCGCTGATGAAGCCCGGTATTCCCGATGCGGTGCAGCGTTTCTCGTGCCCGCTGTCGCCGGATCGCAGTTATCCGGACTGGGACGAGATCGTGGCGCGCACCGCGCCGATCGCAGGCAGTCCGCTGCGTGCGGCCGATGAGCTGGCGACCATCGTCTATACCTCCGGCACCACCGGCATGCCCAAGGGCGTGATGCACAGTCATCACAACATCGCCTGGGCCGCGCAGGTGTTACACCAGCGCTTTGGTGGCGGCCCGGAGGACCGCATGCTGTCGTATCTGCCGCTGTCGCATGTGGCCGAGCGCTGGGTGGTGCAGTCCGGCACGCTGAATGCCGGTTTTCGTGTGTATTTCGCCGAATCGCTGGAGACCTTCGCTTCCGATCTGCAGCGGGCGCGGCCGACCATGTTCATCTCGGTGCCGCGGCTGTGGGTCAAGTTCCAGCAGGGCGTGTTTGCCAAGCTGCCGCGCGAGAAGCTGCAGCGCTTGCTGCGCATTCCGATCCTCAGCCGCATCATCAGGAAAAAGATCCTGCGCGGACTCGGCCTCGATCAGGCCGCTTTCGCGGGGGGCGGTGCGGCGCCGATGCCGCCCGAGCTGCTGCGCTGGTTCGGCAACCTGGGGCTGGAACTGCTCGAAGGCTATGGCATGACCGAGAATTTCGGCTGCTCGCACAGCAATCTGCCGGGGCAGGGAAAGCCGGGTTATGTCGGGGTGCCGTATCCCGGTGTGGACTGCCGGATCGGCGAGGGCGGCGAAGTGGAGATGCGCTCGCCGGCGTTGATGCTGGGTTACTACAAGGAGCCCGGGAAGACCCGCGAGGTGATGACCGATGACGGGTTCTTCCGTACCGGCGACAAGGGTGAGATCGACGGCAACGGCAATCTGCGGATCACCGGTCGCGTCAAGGATCTGTTCAAGACCTCGAAGGGCAAATACGTCGCGCCGGCACCGATCGAGGATCGTCTGGTGGTGCACGCCAGTGTCGAGGCCTGTTGTGTGGTGGGCGCCAATTTCGCGCAACCGTTCGGCATCGTGATGCTGTCTCAGGATGCAGCGTCGCGCGCGCGCGATCCCGCGGTGCGCAGTGAACTGCAGCGATCTCTGACGCAGCACCTGAGCAGCATCAATGCGCAACTCGATGCGCATGAGCAGATGGATTTCCTGGCGGTGGTCAGCGAGGAATGGACGGTCGGCAACGGGTTCATCACGCCGACGCTGAAGGTCAAGCGCAACATCATCGAGGAGCGCTACGGCCCTCACTTCGAGCGCTGGGCAGACAGCCGGCAGCCGGTGGTGTGGGTGGAGTAGCGGCAACAGGTTCTTGGAGACTCTCTACCACAGGCGCAGCCTTTCCCGTTCGCCGCGGGTGGCGCCGTAGGCGCTGTACCGAGGGGCTGATCGAGTGCCTTAATGCACCGCAGTACGTGCAGTACCCGGCACGAACGGAGCGCGCCTGTTCAGAGAGAGTCTTTAGCTCCTGGCGCCGAAGCGCACGGCCGCTTCCAGCGTGTTCTGCATCAGCATCGCCACGGTCATCGGCCCCACGCCGCCGGGGACCGGGGTGATGAAAGCGGCACGCTCGCGCACGGTTTCAAAATCGCAGTCGCCGACCAGCTTGCCGGAGTCCAGGCGGTTGATGCCGACGTCGATCACGGTCGCGCCGGGCTTGATCCATTCACCCTTGACCATGCCGGGCTTGCCCACGGCCACCACCACGATGTCGGCGCGCGCCACTTCCGCAGCGACATCGGCGGTGAAGCGGTGACAGCAGGTGGCGGTGGCGCCGGCCAGCATCAGTTCCAGCATCATGGGGCGGCCGACATGGTTGCTGGCGCCAACCACCGCATCGGTTCTAATATGCGTGCGGCCGTTCGACCA
>JBEBWZ010000110.1:0-11096 GCA_040391865.1 Solimonas flava | reverse complement strand
GCCGATTGGCGACGAATCCTCACCATTGATAACGGAAGCCCGCCGACGCGCCGAGCGTGCTGTACTCGCTGGCGAACTTGCTCTTGACGTTGATGAAGCCGCTGAAGCCGATACTGCCCGGACCGGCGAGCTGAATGCCCGCCGCCACTTCGCTGAAGCCGCCGTCGAACTCGTCGGTCAGCGGGACTTCGGTGTTGCCGTTCGGAATCGTGACGACGGTGTCGTTCTGGCCTTCCATCTCGTTCCACCAGCGGCCGGTGAGATCGACACGGGTCTTCAGGCCCCCGGCCGGAAACTCCATGCCCATGCGCAGGCCGGCACCGGCACGGAAGCTGGTACCGTCGAACCTGAAGGAACCGCCATTGGATGGAAGTTCCAGATCGTCGATCGACGTCGTCACATAGGCCAAGCCGAGTAGCGGCTGAAGGAACAGCGCCTCGCTCAGCGACAGGCGATAGCCTGCATCGACGCGACCACCGATCGACATCAGGTCGGTACGGATTTGCGTGTCCGGACCCAGGCCAAGGTTCTTCGCATCCAGGCTTTGAGTGGCGAGGTTGTAGTTGACCAGTCCGTCGACGCTGATCGGGCCGACCAGATAGCTGCCGTACAGACCGGCCTGGAAGCCGCCGATCTCGGACTGCAACTGGGTGGCGTCGTAGTCGATGGTCGAATAGACATATCCCGCCATGCCGCCAACGCTCCAGGCCGTGTCATTACCGCCACCGCTGATCATGTCTCCGCCGAAAGCCAGATGCGTGATCTGCTGATCCTGGGTCAGGTTGTAGTCATAGGTATTGGCGCCGATGGTGTTCGATGCCATGAAGTCGCGCTCGCCGGTGCTCATGTTGACGGTGCTCCACAGACCCGACTCACTGCCCGCCTGCTGAGGCTTTAACCGCAACGCCGCCTGACGATCAAACCAGGTGTCCGTCGTTGTGCGCCAGATTTCCTGGGCGGAGGCCATGAAGGTGCCGCCCTGCGCGCCTTCGTCCGCGAGTACGCCGGTCAGCTTGTGCTGCTTGGCGGTCTCGTCGTAGGTGAAGCGGTAGGTGACGAGGCCTTTCTGGATCGCTGGGCCGGTGGAGGTGTTGGCGACGTAACCGCGACTGTTGGGGTCGAGGACGAAATGCTCGTACGCGGATGAACCTTCGATCAGCACGATGCCTTCGTTGAACGCGGCGCTTGCCGTGGCAGGGCGCGCATCGGACAGCGAGAGTACGGTGGTGCCGCTAGTGGTGCCGCCCGTGAAGTCGAGGCAGTCCGCAGCAGGTGCAGAGCTGCAATCAAGCTGCACCGTTTCCGCAAGCGCCACATCCAGCGCAATACGGCTGTTCTCGCCCGCGACGAAGTCCACGCCGTGAGCAATCAGCCGCGTGCCTGGCTGCAGATTTGACGTCAGCCCCAGATCTACCCCTTGGGAGTATGTCGCGCCCATGATGAGAAACCCATTGTTCTCGAAGCGATCGAGATTGGTCAGCGTAACAGCGCCCGTGGGAATAAAACCCTCACCGACGACAAAGCGACCGTCGTTGACCAGCACGTCCTCACCGCCACCAAAGTCCATCGAGGCCCCGGGCTGCGCCATCAACGTCGCTGTCGCGGCATTGACGATCTGATCGTCGCCGGAGCCGAAGGCATTCACACCGCCAAAGTTCCAGCCTCCATTCGCCGGATTTCCCAAAGGACGATCCGTGTTGTTCACGATGGTGACCGAGCCGCTGGCGCCTGAAAAATCCACGGAACCTCTCATGCGACCATCGTTGATGAAAACCAGGTCACCTGCGCCCGAACCCTGACCCCAGAGCGTGCTGGGGGAAGCCGGAAATCCAAAATTGCTACCGCCAATTGCCGCACGATTATTGACGGTGATGGCGGCTCCCGCGTCGGGCGACAGATCGAAGCCGGCAACCGCAATCCGTCCCTCTTCGATGTTGATAATGCCTTGGGCGGCGCCACTGGTAACGATCTTGTTGATGCCGACATTCGTCTGTGGGGTCGGTGCCGTGATGTTGACCGTCAGCGCGCCTGTTCCCGTCAAGGCCTCAACGGGGGCGTTCACATTACGGGACAGATTGAGCGTCGTCGTCCCCGCTCCACCGCGGGTGTCCGTGAGGATGGCTTGCTGGGCTCCCGTCACCGCCGTGCTGGAGGCACCGAGGGTGATATCAATGTTGCCCGTAGTGACCGCCTCAATGCCGCGCTGGTTACTGGCGCCACCAATGGCGCCAGTGCCTGAAGTGATGATGGAGATGTCGCCACCGTGGGCGTGCGCGCGAACTCCAGCCTGACGGCCTTGGGCACCGCCACCCAGTGACATCGTGATGTCGCCACCCTGAGTACTCGCGTCAATACCGGCGACATTATTGACGTTGTTGGCCATCACAGCGGACCCCACCACCCCACCAGTGGCAATGGTGATGTCGCCCGCGCCGCTGGATTGCGCCCGAATACCGTACTCAACGGAAGTTGCGACACCCACGATGTTCCCGGTTCCCGTCGTGATGCTGATGTCGCCGCTTTCGGTCGTCGCACCGATGATCACGGATGACGAGGTGCCCGTCGTCGTCATGTTGGCACTGTTGCCTTTGGTCATCGTGACATTACTGCCTCCAGTGGCCGTTGTATTGAATCCGCCGGTGCCGAAGCTGGTCGTGTTATCCCCGACGTTCACAGTCAGATCGCCACTGGTTACGGTATGCGTAACGCCATCGGCAAAAGTATCGCCTGTGCAGGTCACCGTCCCTGGATTGCTGCCGGTGCAGTCGGCATCCACTTGCGCATGCGACGGCAGAGACATCAGCACAAGCACGGCGGCAATAGTCGTCAGTGGGAAACCAGCCGATACCGGCAAGAGAGACTGGGCATTCATATTCTTTCTCATAGTCGTCTCCTCCTTAGAAGCGCTTGGTGATGGAGACGCCGAACAGGCGTGGGTCGAGCGTGAAGACATTGGTCGTCAACGCCGTGTCGTCGGAGTTCAAGAAAGCGCCGGTGATCGGCGTTTCGTCGAAGAGATTCTTGACGTAAACCTCGACCTTCAGATCCCACGCAGCCTTGTTCACCCAGAACGAAAGGTTGGTATTGGTCCAGGCCTTCAGCCGGTCGTACTCGGTGTTGTAGATGCGATGGAAGGACTTGTCCTGCCAGTACCAGTCCAAGCGACCGGTCAGATCCCAGCCGCCGGGGAGATACACCGTCTGCTGACCACCCAGCGACACCGTGAAATGTGGAGCGTTCGGCAGTTCGTGTCCGCTGAGGTCGGCGTGCATACCAGCGCTGCCGTTCGGCGCATCGAGGGCTGGGTTGTAGAGAATGCCGCCGCTGCCCGGATAGAACGCGGGGGTTCCCCACACGATCGTGCTAGCGTAGTTGGCACCAAGCAGCGGGCCACCTGGACAGAATGAGGCCATGGCATCAGCCGGTGATGCCGGGTGGTTTGCCCCCGCGAGCGCCGCCAGTTCGACCGGCGCCACACAGTTCGAGGATTGCGTCACGGCCGGCTTGACGATGAACCACTCGTCGAAGGCCAGGAATTGCTGATCGGTCGGCGCATTGAGGCCTGCGACATAGTTTTGACGGTCGCGCGGCGTCGTGTTCGGATCGAACCTTGGATTCTGGATCGTGGTGATGTGGAAGTACTCGCCGCCCTGGGTACGGTCCATCAGGTCGATGGACTGCTCACCATCGGCTACTCGGGTGTTCAGATAGCCGATGGCCGCATTGAACAGCGTGTCCGGCGTCGGCGCGAAGGCCGCTTCCAGCTCCAGCCCCCACACCGTGGCATCGAAGTTCTCATTCGCCGCGCTGCGGTCGACGATCTTCGAGATCTGGTAGTCGCTGTAGTCGTAGTAGAAGCCCGAGACGTTCAGGGTCATCGCACCGTCGAGCAGCGTATTCTTGGCACCGAGTTCCAACGCGTTGACGTACTCGGCCTTGAACACCTTGGGCGAAACAGCTCCCTGCGCGGCGGCGATGAATGCCCCCTGCGGTGCCGCGATGCCCGGCGGATTGGCGCCGCCGGCCTTGTAGCCACGGGTCAGGAAGCCGTAGACCATCGTCTCATCGGTGAAACCCGTGTCCAGCTTCAAGTCAAAGCCGATGCGGCCTGTAGGCTCCAGCCAGGACTGCACGATCTCCGGCTCCGCGATATAGCCACGACCGTCCGGCGTGCTACCGGCAACCGAGCAGAATCTCAGAACGTTATTGGTGGTGCACTGAGACGGGTCTTCGTACTCACCCACACCGTTCAGGAACTGCTGGTAGCCGATCAGCAGGGTCTGCGAGGGCACGGGCGTGAACGCCTTGCGGTCCCAGGTCACGCGCAAGCCGCCAGTGAACTTCAGCGCATCGGTTGCCTGCCAGTACGTCTCGCCGAAGAAAGCCGCCGAGGTCAGCTCGTACGGATTTCGGCTCAGGAAATAGTTGTGGCCTTCCGGATTGTTGTCGCGAGCCAGCTCGTCCAACGATTGCGGATCGGTGTAGAGGCAAGATGCGAAACCAATACCGGAGCCCGGCGGGCGGCACAGTCGTCCGCCTGGAACTCTGATGTCTCCAACAAAGGGTGGCGTCCTGGCCAGCATCGAAATGCCATTGGACATGACGAAATAGTCATTCGTGGTTTCGAAGCGCGTGAAGTTGGCACCGATGCTGAAGTTGACGTCGCTCTTGAACGACGAGACCAGCCGCACTTCCTGATTGAACTGGCTGCCATTGGCGCGTGACATGTCCATGAACAGGAAGCGGTCCGAGCAGCCCAGCTGCGGATCGCAGAAGATGCCGCCCGGCGTTACATCCGCGAAAAAGCTCGCTCCCACGCCCCCATTTTGGGGCGTACATCCGAAGACGCCGCCCGATGTTGTCGTGGGGCAGGCAATCGAGCTGTCCGAGAAGAAGTTCTCCTGCGTCTCGAAGCGGTTGAAGTCCTGCGTCGACAGTACCGAGTCTTCGACGTAGACCGTCTGAGAAGAAAGTACGAGTTCATCGGTGACGTCGAAATCGACCGACAGCTCGAAGACGTCCGACTCGGCCTGATAGGTCGGCTTGATCACCGAGTAGATGCTGCGCATGTCGCGCGACTGCGTCAGGCCGCGGTAGGGATCGCCGGCGCAGGGATTGATCAGCGACACGTACTGCGCGAACTCGAGCAGTTCGCAAGGTGCGGGCGAAATAACAGGCGCACCACTTTGAGCATAGTAGGGATTGTCGCCCACACCACCCGACTGTCCCGGCGTACGCGTCGCCATCAGGAAGGGAATCGCGTAGCCATTGGGCGCACTGAAGGCACCGTCTGCGTACAGCGACCCAGGTAGGCAGCCCTGCGACAGCGCATCCTGCAGGATCACGCCGGCCTCTTCACCGTTGCCGCCGGTCAGTCTGTTCGTCAGCGTGCTGAAATCCAGGCTGCCAATGCTCGTCGGGCCCTCGTCTCGATGACAAAGCTGCTTCACCGAACGCACGCGCTGGTCGTCCTCCTCGAAACGTTCGTACAGCAGGTTTACGCGGGTGCGTTCGTTGGGCTCCCAACCCAAGGTCAGGCGGCCTGTCCACAGGTCACGGTCGTCGATATCGCTGCCGTCATACTGGTTGTAGCCGTAGCCGTCGCGGACCGTCGATCCGTAGGCCGCACGCAGCGCGAAGTCCTCGCCGATCGGCAGATTGTAGTAACCGCGGATGCGTTGCGCGCCGTAATTGCCAGTTTCCAGCTTGATCTCGCCTTCGGAAACACCAAGTTCCGGCTTGGCGCTGATGACGTTGATGACGCCCGCCGTTGCGTTGCGGCCGTACAGCGTCCCTTGCGGACCACGCAGGACTTCGACGCGCTCGATGTCGAGGTATTCCTGCTCGAACAGGCGGTTCACGATCAGTGTCGTGTTGTTGAAGCTGACGGCAACACCCGGATCGGTCGTGGCCGAAACCGCCTGTGTTCCAATGCCACGAATCTGGAAGTTGTAGCCGCTGAAGTTGGTCTTGGAGAAGGTGACGTTGGGCACGCCCTTCAGCAGATCGAAACCGCCTTCGATCTTCTGATCGTCCAGGTCTTTCATGCTGAACGCGCTGATCGCGATCGGCACGTCCTGGATGCGCTCGGCGCGCTTCTGGCCGGTGACGATGATTTCCTCGATGCCGCCGCGGCGCGTGGTTTCCACCGATGAGGTGGTGGATTCGCCGGTGAGGTTCACACCGGGATCAAGCAATGCAGGATCGACCGGCGCGGTTTCCGCGAGCGATCCACCGCTATCGGGACTCGCAGCACTGGCACCGCCGTTGCCGCGCATGCGCGCGCGATGCGCCTCCAGCGTTGCACGGTCCCCGATCACCATGCCGCCACTCGCGGAGACGATGAAGTCCAGCTCCGTACCTTGCAGCAGCAGTCTCATCGCCGCTTCGCGCGTGTGCTGGCCGCTGACGGCGGAAGCGGTAAGGCCTTCGACGACTTCCGGCGTATAGAGCAGCTCCAGCCCGCTCTGTCGGGCAAATTCCGCCAGCGCCCTGGACAGGCTCTGTTCCGGAATGTCGAACGCGGGAGTCTGCGATGCAGACGAGGACGGCGCTTCAACCGGCAGCGGCTGAGCCTGTGCGTGCAGCGTGGCTGCGGGTGCCAACCCTATCCCCAGCGCCAGGATCGCCGCGGCACGCGCCACCGCCAACGGCGGCTTGCGATGCTTGCTCATCGATTTCTCTCCTCTTGCGTTGTTATCGTCATGGGCAGCCGTCGTCATGCGGTTGCTCGTGTTGGTAATGACGCAGGGGTCCTGGATATGTGACCCCCTCCGATGAAGAAAAAAACGGAAAGTGTGTCCTCCCCTTCCAGTTCAGCAGGAAGTGTGGGATTTGCGCTATCGCGGCAATGGCGGTGGATTCAGGGAGTGCGGGAGATTAAATCTCTTGTCTTGGCAAGAGAGTTTTTGATCCTTTTGAAACCGGGGCTTGGGTTCGGAACGGTGGGGGAAGCGTGGCTTGCGCGAGTCCCTCGATACGATTCGCTACGCGAATCAGTGCGCAGCCTCCCTGTGGGACTCGGGACCGACGGCCCC
This sequence comes from Solimonas flava, assembly GCA_040391865.1. Lineage (GTDB taxonomy): Bacteria > Pseudomonadota > Gammaproteobacteria > Nevskiales > Nevskiaceae > Solimonas. The sequence goes on along the minus strand of JBEBWZ010000110.1, from coordinate 4,059 downwards.
CCGCGCAGCAGGCGTATCGAGAGACTCGCGCGAACTTCTCACCAAACGGCAGCTAGCCCGGATGGGATCCGGGCTAGCTATTCCTACGGGCTGCGATACCCCAGCACGATGTGCGCGCGATCCGCTTCGACGATGCGCACCGGCAGGTAGGAGCCGGTGAGCATGTCGATGAAGGCAGCGGTGTTGCCGGTGTTGAAGGCGCCGCTGATGCGCAGGGCGCCGAGCCGTTCATCCGCCAGGACGAATTGGCGCTCGCTGTAGCGGTTGATTTCGCGAATGACGTCGCTCAGCGGATCGCCGTCGAAGTGGACTTGCCCGTTGCGCCAGCTGATGGCGCGCTCGACGTTGGCCGGACGCACTTCGGGGAAGGCAGCCGTGGTGCGTGGCTCCTGCGCGGCCAGCGCGGCCACGAACTGTTCGCCCGGCGCCAGTTCGGTGCGCAGCCGGGAGGCCGGTGTCGCGGCTTCTGCCTCGACCGATACCCGGCCCTGGATCAGGGTGACTTCCAGCTGCTGCTCCGACAGGCGCACGTCGAACAGGGTGCCCAGTGCGGTGACGCGACGATTGCCGGCGGTGACGATGAACGGCCGCTGCGCATCGTGCGCGACGTCGAACAGGGCCTGACCGTCGAGCAGGGTGACGCTGCGGATGCCGTCGTGGTAGCGCACGGCGGCGCGGCTGCGGGTGTTGAGGGTGATGGTGGAGCCGTCGCTGAGCGAGACGGCCAGGCGCTCGCCGACGGTGGTGCGATAGAGGGTTTCTCCGACCAAAGCATGGCGGGTGCGGTCGGCGAGCCAGCGCAGTTCGTCCGGGGAGCCGCCGGTGGCCACCAGGCCACCGACGATCAGGATCAGCAGCCCGGCGGCCAGCGCCATCCAGCGATGACGGCCGAAGCGCTGCTGGCCATGACCGGCACGGAGGGCGATGCGCGCGAGTACCTCCTTTTCCATCGCCAGCATTTCGGGACTTTTGGCCAGGGCCTCGGCAAACGCCCAGCCGCGGTCGATGCGCGCATAGGCTTCGGCGTGCTTCGGGCTTTGCTCACGCCAGCGGCTGAAGTCTTCTCGTTGCGCCGTCGATACCTGGGGATCGTGCAGCAGGTCGCGCCAGGCGGCGGCCTGCTCTTCCACGGTGCCGGTGGGGGTGGTCGGCACGCTGCCGCTATCGGGACGTTTCAGAAAGGGCATGAAGGCTCAGTCCAGTTCGCCGAGCACTCGGCCCAGATGTTTGAATGCGCGCGCCATGTGCTTGTGCACGACACGCCTGGAGATGCCGAGCATCAGCGCCACTTCGTCGTGGGGTCGCTTGCCGATGCCGCGCAGGAAGAACACTTCGCGAGTGCGTTCCGGGAGTTGGTTGATGGCACTCATCACCAGGGCCACCGATTCCTGTGCGATGAGGATGCGCTCCATCGAGATTTCGGTGCCGACCGCGTGCAGCTCTTCGTCGTAGCTCTGGTGCTGGTCGCCGTGGCGGACCATTGAACGGCGGTGCTGGTCGCGCAGGACGTTGGCCGCGGCCTGGAAAAGATACTGCTGGACATATTCGATGGACTCGCCGTTATTGCGCTGCAGCAGCTGCAGGAATACCGCCTGCACCAGATCGTCGATGTCTGCAGGGTTTTTGACCCGATTGGCGAAGAAGCCGCGCAACGGCCCCTCGAAACGCCGCACGATGTTGGCCCAACGGCTACGCGCGTCGTCGCCGAAGTCGGAGAACGACCGCTTTTCCGTCTCTTCCGGGGATTCGGGCTCGCCTTTGGTCACAAACCTGCCTCTCCACGCCTGCGCCTGCTGTCGAAGCCTATCCCGCGCGCTGCCGGGCGGCGAGCGGGGTGGCTATCCAGTCATAGACGCACGCGGCGGCGAAATGTGACCCCTTCGGCTCACATCGGCGACGACTCAGGAGAACACGATGGTCTTGTTGCCGTTGACGATGACGCGGTCCTCGACATGCCAGCGTACGGCGCGCGCCAGGACCTGGCGCTCGAGATCGCGGCCCAGATGGCGCAGGTCGGGCACTTCATGCCGATGCGACACGCGCGCGGTGTCCTGCTCGATGATCGGTCCCTGATCCAGTTCCGAGGTCACGTAGTGGGCCGTTGCGCCGATCAGTTTCACGCCGCGGTCCGACGCCTGCTGGTAAGGATCGGCACCGACGAATGCCGGCAGGAACGAATGGTGGATGTTGATGATGCGCTGCGGATAGTGATCGACGAAATTTGCCGAGAGAATCCGCATGTAGCGCGCCAGCACGATGAAATCGGTCCGGCCTTCGAGCTGCGCCAGCATCTGCGCTTCGGCTTCCGCGTGGTTGGCGGCGCTGATGGCGACATGCTCGAAACGCACGCCAAAACGCTCGACCTCGGCGCGCAGGTCCGCGTGATTGGAGATCACCACGGGAATATCGACCGGCAGCTCGCCGCGCTGCCAGCGCCACAGCAGTTCCATCAGCGCGTGATCGTGCTTCGAGACCAGGATCGCCATGCGCTGCCGGTCGACGGCGTAGGTCATGCGCCAGTCCATCGCGAAGGGCCGCCCCACCTGTTCGTCGAATGCCGCCCGCAGCGCCTCTCGCGAGACATCGAGACGCGGCGTCTGGAATTCCAGGCGCAGGAAGAAGCGCCCGCCTTCAGGATCGGTGGAATGCTGGTCCAGCTCAGTGATGTTGGCACCGTGCTGGAACAGGAAGGTGGTAACGGCGGCAACGATGCCCCGACGGTCGGGACAGGTGATCAGCAGACGGGCGGTGGTATCGGATTCGGTGGTCATGACGGAAGGAAAACAGGCTCGCACCGGTAGCGCGTTTTTCCGTTCGTGCCGAGTGCTGCGCGTAACGCAGTGTATCGAGGCACCGGCGCAGGCCCCTCGATACAGCGCCTGCGGCGCCAGTGCAAAACCTCCCAGTGGGACTCGGGGCGAACGGGGTATTTAACGCGCTGCCGATCAACGACAACGGACGGCACAATCATAGCGGCCGAGCTTTATAGCGCTTTGCATCGCGCTTTGCGAACTTTCGGGTGGCGCCAACACCTGGCGCTCTACCCTTTCGCCAGCTGCGCATCGGTGCGATTCCACACTTATCATTCAGCCGGGATTAACACAGCGCCGCTATCGTCGTTCCGGTCCACAATGACTGTCGCCACTGCAGCGACCCTTCCCTGGAAACCTCATCATCGATACCCCGGGCCCGGCCTTGAAACCACCGGAACCGATCGCTGTTCCATTTCTCTGTCGCGTCTTACGGAGTAACAAACCATGTACAAGACCCTGATCCCCGCCACGCTGCTGCTCGCCCTCGCTACCGCACCGGCCATGGCCGCTGGTGCCAAGGCCGGTGTCTCGCTGCAGGTGGACAATCCGCTGTCCGCCGAGGTGCAGGCCGGCGCCGATGCCAAGGCCGACGGCAGCAGCGCCCTGGATGCCGCCAAGGCGTCTGCCGGCAATGCCGTCGACAGCAGCAAGGCGGCTGGCGAGAAGGCGCTCGATGCCGGGAAGGATGCCGGCGGCAAGGCCGTGGACACCGGCAAGGCCATCGGCGGCAAGGCGCTGGATACCGGCAAGGCCGTTGGCAAGAAGGCGGTCGATGGCGGCAAGCATGCCGTCGACAAGACCAAGGCCGGTGCCGGCAAGGCGGTAGACAAGACCAAGGGCGCGGCGGCTGGCCTGCTCGGTGGTGTTGCCGGTACCGCGCAGTCGGGCGCCGACGCGCTGGCCGATACCGAGGCCTCGGTGGACGTGAAAGCCGACGTCAAAACCAAGTAAGCGTTTCGAGCTGGACCGCCCCACATCGCTGCTCGCGATGTGGGGTTTTTTGTGGCCTGCCGTCGCTGGCGCGATGCCCGGCGCACTCGGCGGCCCGCCCCTCACCCCAACCCTCTCCCCGCAAGCGGGGCGAGGGAGTGAGGGTCTGGGCGACGACACGTTCCTGCGTAGCCCCGAGGGGAAATCATCGGCGACGACCTTTTCCCTGTCGTGGGCCTCTCCCCGCGCGCGGAGAGAGGGGGTGCAATGCGGTGCGTGCTGTCGGTGCCGCCATCCCGCGCTCCCCGAGCGCGGG
>JBEBWZ010000109.1:0-11189 GCA_040391865.1 Solimonas flava | reverse complement strand
GCCGGAGCGCGTTCATCTGCGGTATCCGCGTAGAGCCGCTGCAGTGGCCGCCGGAGGAGAATCCATGAATCGTTTCACGAACAAGGTCGCGCTGGTCACCGGCGCCGGCGCCGGCATCGGCCGCGCGATCGCCGAGCGCCTGCAACGCGAAGGCGCGCAGGTCTTCGCCGTCGGCCGCAGCGACAACATCGAGCAGCTGGCGGCGCAGCATCCGCAGCAGATCACGGCGCATCGCGCCGATGTCGGTGATCCGCAGCAGGTCGCCGCAATGGTCGCGGCCTGTGTCGAGCGCTACGGTCGCATCGATGTGCTGTGCAACAACGCCGGAATCTCGCATGGCGGCACGCCCCTGCATGAGACCTCGCTGGAACTGTGGGACCGGATCATGGCGGTCAATCTGCGCGGTGCGTTCGCGGTGCTGAAGTACACGCTGCCGGTGATGATGCAGCAGGGCGGCGGCGCGATCGTCAACATGTCGTCGGTCGGTGGCACACGCCCGGCGCCGGGCTCGGGCCCGTACATCGTCGGCAAGGCCGGGCTGAACATGCTGACCAAGCAGGCGGCGCTCGAATACGTGTCTTACGGCATCCGCGTCAACGCGGTGGCACCGGGCACGATCCTGACGCCGATGGTGCAGGCCGCGGCGCCGGGGCTGATCGAATTCAAGGAATCGGTCACGCCGATGAGACGGCTGGGCACGGTCGATGAAATTGCCGCCGTCACCGCTTTCCTCGCATCGGACGAAGCGAGTTACATCACCGGTGCGGTCTACGCGGTCGATGGCGGCCGCTGTGCCGAGTAAGACAGGAGAGCCAGGATGAGCATGCCGTTACCAAACCCCGCATCGTTTGTCGCCAGTGAAGCGCTGCTGCATGACACCGCTGCGCAGCGCTGCGGCATGAGCGATTTCGGACCCGTCGAGGAGTACCTGCCGGCGCTGCGCAAGCTGCTGCATGCGCTGGATCATGACACGCGTCTGACCGAGATCGGCTGGCAGAAATTCTTCGACCGCATCGTGCAGGTACTGGTCGGTCGTGCCTATTCGCAGCGCGGTTGGCGCGAGTATCCGCAAAGCCTGCGGCAGAGCTTGCGGCCGCCGATCGTGATCACCGGCCTGCCGCGCACCGGCACCACCGCCTTGCATCGGGTGCTGGCGATGGACCCGCAGTTCCAGGGGCTCGAGTACTGGCTGATCGACAACCCGATGCCGCGACCGGCGCGTGAACACTGGGAAAGCAATCCGCTGTACCAGCGCGCAGCCGAAGAACTGGAGACGCTGTATCGCGAAGTGCCGGCGATGAAGACCGCGCATCCGATCATCGTCGATGAGGTCTACGAGTGCCTGCTGCTGACGCGGCAGAATTTCCTGTCGGTGGACTTCACCACCAATGCGCACCTGCCGAGCTATCAGCGCTGGTTCCTGGAGCAGGATTTCGCGCCGATGTGGCGGCGTTACCGCGACAACCTGCAACTGATCGGCCTGCACGAGCCGGACAAGCCCTGGCTGCTGAAGAATCCGGCCTCGCTGTTCAGCCTCGCCGGGTTCATGGAAGTGTTTCCCGAGGCCACGATCATCCAGACCCATCGCAATCCGGTGACATCGGTGGCATCCGGGGCCAGTCTGGCGCGGATGGCGCGCACCACCTACGAAGGGCCGGACACCAGCCTCACCGCGGCGGCACAGCGCGAGGTCGAGCTGTGGGGGCGCGGCATCGAGATGGCGATGGCGGTGCGCGAGGCGCATCCGCAGCGCTACGTCGATGTCTATTTCTCCGATTTCGCGACGCGCCCGATGGAGGTCATCCGTCAGATCTACGAGCGCTGCGGCCTGCAGCTCAGCGACAGTGCCGCGGCGGCGATGCAGCGCTGGCTGATCGAGAACCCGCAGGGCAAGCACGGCGAACACAAATACTCGCTGGAAGGCACCGGCATCAGTGAGGACATCATCCGCAAGCGCTTCGCGCCTTACATCGAACTCTACGGACTGGCGGCATGAACGTCCTGCATCAGATCGACGCCGGTGTCTGCGAGATCCGGCTGAACCGCCCCGACAAGCTCAATGCGATCACGCCGCCGATGTGGGTGGCGCTGAATGAGGCGCTGGATATCGCCGAAGCCGATCCGGGCGTGCGCGTGGTCCTGTTCACCGGCGCGGGTGCGTCGTTCTGTGCGGGCGCCGACCTGAATGCCTTCAGCGCCGATGCCATGGCCGATGGCGTGCCCAGCGGGCTCGACAATCCGGGCGGGCGTTTTACGGCGCGGCTGCCGCAGGTACGCAAGGCGATGGTCGCTGCGGTGCAGGGGCATGTGGTCGGCTTCGGCACCAGTCTGGTGCTGCAATGCGATTACGTGCTGGCCGCGCCCAGTGCACGTTTCCTGCTGCCGTTCGTGGCACGCGGCTTCGTGCCGGAAGCGGGCAGCTCGATGAGCCTGCCGCAGCGCGTCGGCCCTCTGCGCGCGGCGCAGATGATGCTCGGCGGCGAGGCGGTGGATGCACAGACGGCGCGCGACTGGGCGCTGGTCACGCGCGTGGTCGAGGAAGCGCAGCTGCAGCAGGAAGCACACGCCGTGGCGCAGCGGATCGCGGCGCAGCCGCCTGCGGCCCTGCGCCGTACCCGCGAACTGTTGCGACAACCCTCGGCCGAGATTGCGCAGCAGATCCGGCGGGAGTCGGAAGCGTTCAGCGCGCAGCTCGGCAGTGAAGAAGTGCGGATCGCGATTGCCGCCTTCCTGGAGAAGCGCAAGCCCGATTTCTCCGGTTGCGAATGACATGAACGGAGCCGCGGGCACCGATGCAGGGCGGGTCGCGCTGATCACCGGCGGTGCCAGCGGAATCGGTTATGGCATTGCCGTCGCCGCTGCACAGCGCGGCATGCGGTTGGCGCTGGCCGATGTCGATCCTGATGCCTTGGCGCAGGCGCAGCAGCGCTTGCAGGCGATGGCGGCCGAGGTGCTGACGCTGCGACTCGATGTCAGCGATGCCGTGGCATGGCGTGCGGCCGCGGAAAAGGTGCAGCGGCACTACGGCGCAGTCCATCTGCTGTGCAACAACGCCGGCATCACCGGCACCGGGCATCACGTCGCTGAACTGGACCCGGAGGAATGGCAGCGGATTCTTGCGGTCAACCTGAGCGGTGCTTTCTTCGGTTGCCAGACGCTGCTGCCGTATCTGCGGCGTCACGGTGAGGGCGGACACATCGTCAACACCGCATCGATGGGGGCCCTGCTGCCGTATGCCGGCGGTGCCAGCTATGTCGCCAGCAAGGCGGGGATGCTCGCGTTCAGCGAGACCCTGCGGCAGGAACTGGATGGCAGCGGCATCGGCGTCTCGGTGCTGTTGCCCGGATTGGTGCGTACGCGCCTGTTCGAGACCTCGGCGCAGGTCTTGGCGGGTGGAGCCGACGATGCGATGCAGCGGCGCGCAGCGGCCGTCACCGCACTGGCGCAGCAGGGGCTGGATGCACTGGCGGTGGGAAGGCTAGTGCTGGCCGCGGTGCGCGCCGGGCGATTCCATATCTACACCCATCCTGAGCTGCGCGAGGCGCTGGTGCAGCGCCAGCTGGCGCAGCGGCGCGATTTCGAGCCGCTCGCGGACTAGCGCCGCGGATCAGGTCCGGGCGCTAGGGAAAGCTCAGCCGCTGTGTCAGGCCGCCATCGATCACCAGTTCGGTGCCATTGATGTAGTCCGCCTCGCCACTGGCGAGGAACAGCGCCGCCTGCGCGATGTCCCAGGGGCTGCCCTGCTGTCCGGTCGGCGATGCCCGATGTCGCTGTGCGTCATAGGCCTCGGCCTGCACCTCATTCATACCGGCGGCGAGCACGCTGGCGCGCACCATCGGCGTATCGATCATGCCCGGCACGATGCAGTTGCTGCGGATGCCCTCGGCGGCGAACTCCAGCGCGAGGCTGCGGCTCAGGGCGATCAATGCGGCCTTTGATGCGGCATAGGCGTATGGCGGCGGCAGGGTGCTGCGCAATGCAGCGATCGATGCGACGTTGACGATGCGACCATGGCGCTGCTGGCGCATGGCGGGGATCACCGCGCGTGCCATCAGGAAGACGCTGCGCACATTGATCGCGAAGCAGCGCTCCCAGATCTCCGGCGTGGTGTCGAACAGGCCGCCGGGTGCCGCGAGGCCGACATTGTTCAGCAGGATGTCGATACGGCCGAACTGCTGCAGCGCGGTTGCGGCGATGCGCTCGATATCCCGCCCGACGGCGATATCGGCGAGGCAGGGATACACCTCGGCACTCTCCGCCGCGGCGCTGCGGCAGGTTTCGGCGAGCGCATCGGCATCGCGATCCACCAGCAGCAGTCGCGCGCCTTCGCGTGCAAACAGCTGCGCCGCTGCCGCGCCGTTGCCCAGCGCCTGATCGTCGCGCCGTCCGCTGCGGCTGCTGCCGGCGCCGACGATGATCGCGACCTGTCCTTCAAGGCGCATGACGGGCGGATTCGCTGTTCAGGCTGCGTGAGCGCCAGCCGGAAGGGGTCATGCCGGTCTGTGCGCGGAACAGGCGCTTGAAGAAATTGAGATCGCTGTAACCCACCTGCCGTGCAATGCGCTCGACGTGCAGGTTGGTGCGCACCAGCATGCGCTTCGCCGATTCGATCCGCAGTTGCTGCACGTAGGCCTGCGGCGTGATGCCCAGCGCGCTGCGGAAGCGACGCACCAGCGTGCGCGGGCTGACCGACAGCGCATCGGCGAGAGGGGCCAGCTGCGCATGCTCGGCATAACGCTGCTGCAGCTGGTATTGCGCGGCGGTGACCAGCGCGTCGGCGGTTTCGCCATGAACCGGCGCCTGCGGCAATGGCGTCTCGATCTTTGCGGCAGGATCGATCAGCGTGGTTTTCGCCAGCCAGTCTGCCGAGTTGGGCGAAGTCAGCCGCTGCACCAGCCGCAGCGCCAACGGAAACAGGCCCGACAGGCTGCTGGCGCAGAGCAGGCGCTCGCCTTCGGTGATCTGCTGCGTGGCATCGAGGCGCACCGCCGGATAGCGGCGATGGAAGGCGCGCTGCTGCCACCACGGCACGGTGGCCGGCTGGCGATCGAGCAGGCCCGCCTCGGCCAGCAGGAACACGGCATTGCCGCAGGCGGCGAGGGTTGCTCCGGCCTGGTGCTGGTGCCGCAACCAGTGGTTCAGCGCTGTGACCGCGGCGCGCGGCGGCAGGGTGCCGTCGCTGTCGCCGGCCTCGTCATAGGCGGCAAGGAACACCAGATCGTAGACGGTATCGGCCTGGATGCCGCCGTCGACCGCGACCTCGGAGCCGGATGCCAGCCGCACGGCTGCGCCATCCAGCGACAGCCAGCGGCAGGACAGGGCGGCGCCATCACCGCGCGTGCGACTGCCACCGTCCTGGCCCGTGCGTTCGCGTGCAAAGCGATTGGCCAGCTGCAGCAGATCGGTGGGGGCGGCCGCGGTGCTGAGGACCGCACCGTCGGGCAAGTAAATGGCAACTCTGCGGCTCATGACGCTCTCCGACGATCAGCGCATGTGCTGCGATGACCGATTCGCCTCCTGTTGTTGTCGTATCCGGGGCTGTTTTCGCGCTCGTCGACGCCCTAGACTGGGATGCATAAACAGTACACCAATTTGCAAGGAGACGATATGAGCACTGCCCCTGAGTCGCGGTCCAGGACCTGGATGATCACCGGCGTTTCCAGCGGTTTTGGCCGCGAACTGGCGCAGGCGGCGCTGGCGCGAGGCGATGCCGTGATCGGCACGCTGCGCAAGCAGGAGCAACTGGCGGCCTTCGAGGCGCTGGCCCCCGGTCGCGCCCACGCGGTGCAGCTGGATGTGACCGATTCGGCTGCGATTGCGCCGGCGGTGGCGGGCGCGATCGAGCGCTGCGGTGCGATCGATGTGCTGGTCAACAACGCCGGTTACGGTTTTGTCGGTGCGGTGGAGGAGGCCAGCATCGCCGAGGTGCGGCAGCAGTTCGAGACCAACGTCTTCGGCTTGATCCAGGTCACGCAAGCGGTGTTGCCGCAGATGCGCCAGCGCGGTCGCGGCCACATCATCAATCTGTCCTCGGGCGCCGGTGTGATCGCTTCTCCGGGCCTGGGGCTGTATGCCGCATCGAAGTTTGCGGTCGAGGGCTTTTCCGAAGCGCTGGCCGGTGAAGTGGCGCCGCTGGGCATCCGGGTCACGATTCTCGAGCCGGGCGGCTTCCGCACGCAGTTCTCGGGCGGTTCCTGCGCGCAGGCCGCGCAGCGCATCGCGGCCTATGACGCGACGGCCGGCCGCATGCGTGCGGGCTTTGAGCAGTTCAACGGCCGTCAGCCCGGTGATCCGGCGCGTGCCGCGCAACTGATGCTGCAACTGAGCGACATGGCCGAGCCGCCGCTGCGTCTGGTGCTCGGCGCCGACATGCTGCCGCGGGTGCGGGGCAAGTACGAGCACCTGCTTGCGGAACTGACGCGCTGGGAGGCCCTGAGCCTGTCGACCGATTTTCCGGGTGATGCGGCATGAGCAGCGCCCGCGCAGCGTTGCTGGAGTCGATGTTCATGCCGGCGCATTTCGATCAGGACAGTGGCGCCGTTGCCGCGCAGCAGCTGCTGGCCGCGCAGGAACTGTTCGCGCTGCGCCGGCAGCAGATCCCGTTGCTGGCGCGTCGCGCGCAGGATGCCGGCATCGACGCGATCCGCCGTTTCGAGGATCTGGTGCCGCTGCTGTTTCCGCATACCGCCTACAAGTCCTATCCGCAGCGTTACGTCGATGAGGGACAGTGGCAGCGGCTCTCGACCTGGCTGGATGGCCTGTCGGTAGCCGATGTGCGCGCAGTCGATGTCTGCGACGTGCAGTCGATCGACGAATGGGTCGAGCGATTGTGGGCGGCCGGACACGAGGTGATGGCGACCAGCGGTACTTCCGGAAAATGCTCGTTCCTGAATCGCACGCTGCGCGATCGCGAGATGCAGCGCCGCAATCTGGCGCAGGTGATGGGCGGTTTCGTCGGCCTCGCACCGAATGCCGATCGCGCGGTGTTCCAGCTGTTTCCTTCCGGCGGTCCGAACAACGGCGTGCAGTCGGCACGGTTGAATGCGGAGTTGTGGGCGCGTCCCGGCGATGCGCATTTTCTCGGTGCGCCGCTGAAGATTTCCGAAGTCAGTTTTGCCGCAGCGGTGCGCAAGCGCATGGCCGACGGTACCGCGACGCCCGACGATATCGCGGCCTTGCAGACCCGCGGCGAACGCACGGCGGTGGAGGCGCGCGCGGCGTTGAAAACGATGATCGGGCAGATTCTGGATCGTCGCCACGAACCGATGTTTCTGGCCGGACCCTGGGCCCAGCACTGGTCGATCCTGCAAGCCGCCCGCGAGCGCGGCATTGCCGATGGCGACTTCCATCCGCAGACGCTGGTGGCGGCCGGTGGCGGTACCAAGGGCATCGCGCTGCCGGAGGATTACGAGGCACAGATCGCGCGCTTCTACGGTGCGGTCAAGCGACCCAAGAACTACGGCATGACCGAGATGCTGCTGCTGTTTCCACGTTGCGAACATCAGCGCTATCACCAGCCGGCCGGCGTGATCTCGCTGGTGCTCGATGACAGTGGCGATGCGATGCAGCCGCGCAGCGGACAGGTCAGCGGTCGCTTCGGGTTCGTCGATCTGTCGCTGGACGGGCGTTGGGGTGGGGTGATCAGCGGCGACCGGGTGACGATGGATTTCAGCGATCGCTGCCCCTGCGGCCGCAGCGGGCCGACGATGCTCGAACCGATCACGCGCCATGCGCCGCCGGGCGCGGATGACCACATCGGCTGCGCCGGCACTATCGATGCCTATCTACGTGGCCCGGAGCCGGGCTGAATTTCTATTGTCGGAAAAGGAAACTGCCATGAACACGATGACTTCCCATACTTCTGAAGCCTTGCCGGCGGCACCGCAGGCCGGCCTTTTCGCACGCCGCATTGCGCCCTTCGGCACCGAGGTGATCGGCCTGGATCTAGAGCAGCCGATCCCGGCGGCGGTGTCGGCCTGGATGCATGCATTGTGGGTGCAGTCCGGACTGTTGCTGCTGCGCGGCAACTGCCGATCGCAGGAGGCGCATCTGCGTCTCAGCGCCTGCTTCGGCGAGTTGCGCCCGTCGGCGACGGCGCACATGAATCTCGAAAGCAATCCGGTGCTGCTGAGCCTGCGGCAGGCGGCAGGCAACAAGCAGGCCGATACCTACGCCGCGTATCGCATCGACGGTCAGGTGAGAACCGGATGGCTGGGTTGGCACTGGGATCAGGCATTCACCGCCGAGATCGTGCGCGGTGGTGTGCTGCGGATGATCGATCCGGCGCGGATCGAAGGCCGCACCGGTTTCATCGACGCGATCCAGGCCTGGGAACGGCTGCCGGAGTCACTGCAGCGCAGGATCGACGGTCTGGAAGTGGTGTATCACTTCACCGGCGCGCAGGAGGCCAACCGCTTCGGCTTTCCGGGGAATCTGGCGCTCGCCGAATGCAATGAAAAGCGCGCGGCTGCGGTAGCGCGTTATCGCGACGTGTTTCCGGCGGTGGTGCATCCGCTGGTGATCACGCAGCGCGAGACCGGCCGCAAGATCCTCAAGCTCAGTCCGATGCACGCGCAGTACGTGCTGGGCATGAATGCCGAGGACAGCGATGCGTTGCTGCACGAGGTGGCGGAGTACCTGGTCGATGAACGTTTTGCCTACCACCACACCTGGCAGGCCGACGACGTGATCGTCTGGGACAACTGGCGTCTGATCCACTCCACCACCGGCGTGCCGCTGGATGTGAACCGCTACGCCGAGCGCACCACACTGGTTGGCGACTACAAGCTGGGCCGCTATCTCGATCCCAAGCTGGATGGCAGCAAGCCCAAGCGTCAGTTCGACGACTGAGTTCGCCAACAGCAGTGCGCGCCAGCCGCCTCGGCCATGAGGCGGCTTTTTTGTTGGGCGTGCGGATTGCCGTGGCGAGGCCTTCGTGGCCGATGCGCGGATGCTGCAGTGCAGCGTTTCCGGATCTCCGATTGGGACACTTGATTGGACAAAATGATATGCGCTTCAAATATCGGACGTAAGCGCGTAATCAGTGGTTGACAAATAGTGCACTAAAGATTAATTATCGCCCTGACGGTGCTGCTGAAGAGTTGATTTCAATTCTGAATTTTATCGTTAATAAGATTTAAAAACATACAGTTACAAAATTTTTGTGCGAGATGTCAGCCGTGTCACGGTGGCGCGGCAGAGTACGGCGAAGGTCGCTGCAGCAAGTTTCAGCAGCCACATTAGCAATGTCGGAACAGGCCTGGAATCAATGAAAATAAACTCGTTTCACGAAGCGCTTTCTCCGGATCGATCCGGCGCTGCGACGTGCGGCCCCGGGCTGTGCGAGATCGGCCGTGGAGGAACCTGCTGATGGCCTATGGAAAAACGGCTGATCCGCGCCGCCGATTCGTCGGCCTGGGAATCGTTGCCGCTCTGCACGTGGTGGTGATCTGGGGCCTGGTCAACGGTCTCGCACGCCATGCGGTCGAACTGCTGCCGCTGCCGATCGAAACCAAGATCATCGAAGAGCGCGCCGCGCCGGAAGAAGCGCCGCCGCCGCCGCCGCCGCCTGATTTCGTGGCGCCGCCGCCGCCGCCCTTCATTCCTCCGCCGGAAATCAACATCGTGCAGGCGGCACCGCGCCAGACCGCGATCACTACGGTTACCAGCACGCCGCCGCCGGTAGCGCCGGCCCCTGCGCCACGGGCTGCGGTACGGGTTGCACCGGTGGTCCGCGCCAAGAACTGCCGCGATCCGGATTATCCGGCGGTCTCGGAGCGTTTGGGCGAAGTCGGCACCGTGGTGCTGTCGTTGCTGGTCGGCGTGGATGGTCGCGTCAAGGATCGGCGCGTCGAGTCATCCAGCGGTTATCCGCGACTCGACAAGGCCGCGCTCGAAGGCCTGGGCCGCTGCCGTTTCACGCCAGGCACCAATGACGGTGTTCCCGAGGATGCCTGGGCGCAGATCCGTTACACGTTCAGAAGCCAGAACTGAAGTATCTGGCCAGTCGTCACCTTTTACGAATCGTTTGCAAGTCGCGGTAAGCAACATCTGGAGAAACCGAAACTGTCGCTGATCACACGTCACCACAAGATGGCCGCCGCCGCGCTGTTGGGCCTGATGCTCGCAGGCACGGCTTACGCTCAAGGCGAGGAACTGCCGCTGGCGGAACCTGCCGCCGAAGAATCCGTTGTCGCCGCCCCCGAGGATTCGGCCATGGCCGAGCCCACAGTCGCCGAATCTGCAGTGCCGGAAGCCGAGGTCGAGAACCCCTATGGCCTGTCGGCCGCCTGGAATCAGGGCGACGCCGTGTCCAAGGGGGCGTTCGTGATCCTGGGCATCATGTCGGCCGCGACCTGGTACATCCTGATCGTCAAGCTGATCGAGCAGTCCAAGATTCAGCGCCAGGGACGCGATGCCAATCAGAGCTTCTGGGGCGGCAAGCCCGATGCCAGCGTGCAGGAGCTGAAGGACGGCTCCGCGTTCCGCCACGTGGCCGAGGTCGGCATCAACGCCAGCCGTCATCACGCGCAGCTGGCCGGAGAAGTCGATCGTTCCAGCTGGATCCAGTACAACGTCGGCCGTGCGATCGACGATATCCAGGGGCATCTGCAGGGTGGTCTGGCGGTGCTCGCAACAGTTGGTTCGACGGCACCGTTCGTGGGCCTGTTCGGCACGGTCTGGGGCATCTACCACGCGCTGACGGCGATCGGCATTTCCGGTCAGGCGTCGATCGACAAGGTCGCGGGTCCGGTCGGTGAAGCGCTGATCATGACCGCGCTCGGTCTGGCGGTCGCGGTGCCGGCGGTGCTGGGCTACAACTGGCTGGTACGCCGCAACAAGGCGGCGCTGGAAACGGTGCGCACGTTCTCCACCGATCTGCACAGCGTGCTGCTCTCGGGCAGCCGCGTCAGCGACGCCGCTGCCAAGTAACGGCCGCCTCAGCGACCACTGACCCGAGGCCAAACCATGGGCATGCAAGTCGGAAGTGAAAGTGGAGACGAAGACGAAGTCGTCTCCACCATCAATACCACGCCGCTGGTCGACGTGATGCTGGTGCTGCTGATCATCTTCCTGATCACGATCCCGGTGGCGATCCAGACGGTCCCGCTGGAACTGCCGACGGAACGCAACCAGCCGCTGCAGACCAAGCCGGAAAATATCGTGATCGCGGTCGATCGTGACGGCAA
>JBEBWZ010000108.1:0-11438 GCA_040391865.1 Solimonas flava | reverse complement strand
CTGACGCATGAATATTTCGGGATCGACGTCAGTGCGCTGGCGTTCTACGACGCGGTCAACTACGACTTCGACGATTACCACCCGAACAACGAGCAGGACAACGACGGTTTCCAGCCACGCCACACCCGGCGCAGCAATGAGGTTCGGCGCGCGGTCGGCGCTGATGTGCTGCTGCTGGATGCCTACCTGTCGACGCAGATTCCGTTGCCGGGCGATCGCCAGTTGTCGGTCAAGCTCGGCAACCAGGTGCTGAGCCTGGGCACCAGCACCTTGCTGATCCTCAACAGCCTGAATGCGGTCAATCCGCCGGACACCAATCGCCTGTTCGTGCCGGGCGCGGATGTGCGCGATGTGTTCCAGCGCGTGCCGCTCGCGGTATTGGGCACCAGCTTCAACGACGAGCTCTCGGTGCTGGGCTTCTATCAGTTCAGCTGGAAACCGATCGAGATCCCCGCGACCGGCACCTACTATTCGACCAATGACACGGCCGGCATCGGCGGTACCTTCAACATGGCGCTGTTCGGCAAGGCACGCGAAGACCCCGACAGCCGTGCCGGCCTCGCGGAGCGCACGCCGGGCAACGGCGACCTGCTGTCGAATGCGAGCCGCACCCTGTACCGCGGCCCCGATCAGGATGCACGTGACGACGGCCAGTTCGGCCTGAGCGTGAATTACCTGGCCGGCTGGCTCGACAACACCAGCTTCGACTTCACCTACATGCGGCTGCACAGCCGCGTGCCCACGGTCAGCTTCATTGCCGCGGAGGAGGGCTGCGCCCATGACTCCGGCAACCCGGCCGAGGCCTTGCTGGCCTGCCGCGGCTTTACCCTGACGCCACTCGGCGCGGAGCCGCTGCCGATCGACACGGTCCGCTTCTTCCTGGATTACCCGGAAGACATCAACACTTTCGGCTTCAGCTTCGCCAGCAATCTCGGTGCCGTGGCCTGGACCGGCGAGATCGTCTATCGCCCCAGCCAGCCGCTGCAGGTCGATCCGCTCGATGTCGGCTTCGCCGCGCTGCAGCCGATCTTTCCTGCGGAGACCCTGAACTTTGCGGTTACTGCGCTGCCGGGCCGTCGCGTCGCGGTGCCGGACTATGTGGAGACGGTATACCGCGGCACCGCCGAGGTGCAGCCCGGCCAGGTCATCCAGGGCTACGAGCGTTTTCGCACACTGAGCTACAACACCTCGTTCCTGATGCTGCGCGGTGCCAGCGAGAATCCCTTCGGCGCCGACCAGATGACGACCTTGCTCGAGATCGGTGCCTACCAGGTGCTGAACATGCCGGAGCTGGACCGGCTGCAGCTAGCGACCCCGGGCGTCGTTTTTCATCACAGCGCCGGCATCGACGGCACCGGGCCGGTGAATGCGGCGCAGACACAGACCTCAGCCGACCGGCGCCTGAACCCGACCTACCAGGCCAGCGGCTTTGCGACGGATTTCTCCTGGGGCTATCGCCTGCTGGCCTCGTTGAATTACGAGGACGTGCTGCCGGGCATCCGCCTGGTGCCGCAGCTCACGTTCTTCCACGATGTCGATGGCCGCGCGCCGCTGCCGAGCGGCGAGTTCGTGCAGGGCCGGCGCCAGTTGATGACCGGACTGAGCCTGGGCTACGGCAACAGCTTCACCGCCAACATCCGCTATACCTGGTTCTTCGGCGGCGGCACCGCCAACCTGCTTGGCGACCGCGACAACATCCAGCTCAACGTGAGCTATGACTTCTGAGGATCGATCCATGAGCGGACGCCGCTTACATCCCGTGGTGCGATGGTCGGCCGCCGCGCTGCTCGTGTTCGGTGGCAGTGGCGCCGCACTGGCGAAGGTGACGCCCGAACAGGCAGCGGCGCTGGGCAAGACGCTGACGCCGGTGGGGGCGCAGGCCGCCGCCAGCCAGGACGGCAGCATTCCGGCCTGGAGTGGCGGCATCACCAAGCTGGGGCCGATGTTCGCCGACTACAAGCCGGGCTCCGGCGGCTATTACCCGGATCCGTTTCCGGATGACAAGCCGCTGTTCCGCATCACGTCGGAGAATGTGCAGCAGTACAGCGCACGCCTGCCGGTGGGGGCGGCGAAACTGCTGGCCCAGAACAAGAGTCTGTATTTCAACGTCTACCCGACACGGCGTTCGGCCACGTTCCCGAAGGAGATTTACGACGCCACGATGGCCAACGCCACCAGTGCCGAGTTGCAGGGTGACGACGGCCTCAGCGGCGCGAAACTGGGGTTCCCGTTCCCGATTCCGCGTTCGGGCAGCGAGGCGATCATCAACCATCGTGTGCGCTATCGCGGCGATTCGGTACTGCTGACCGGCACTGTGTTCGTGGTCGCGGCCAGCGGCAAGTACCAACTCAACGGGTTCACCAGTTCGGTGGAGTTTTCCTACGCCAATATCGGACGCAAGGAGCCGTCGGACGATGGCCTGATATTCCAGATCCTGCGCAAGGACATTTCACCGCCACGGCTGGCTGGCTCGATGACCCTGGTATGGGAATACCTCGACGGTCGCCGTGATGCCTGGCAGTACTCGCCGGGCAGCAATCGTATCCGCCGCGCGCCGGTGGTGGCGTTCGACAATCCGATTGCCGGTGCCGACGGTCTGCAGAACGTCGACCAGCAGGACATGTTCAACGGCGCCCAGAGCCGCTACAGCTGGAAGCTACTCGGCAAGAAGGAGATGGTGATCCCGTACAACAACTACCGGCTGGTGCGTCCGGAGCTGAAGTACGCGGACATCATCAAGGCCGGACACATGAACCCCGAACACCTGCGCTACGAACTGCACCGGGTCTGGGTGGTGGAGGCGACGCTGAAGCCGGGGCAGGGCAACGTCTACAGCAAGCGCGTGTTCTACATCGACGAGGACAGCTGGAACATCGCCGGCGTCGACTGCTACGACGCGCGCGGCCAGCTGTGGCGGTACCAGGAGGGCTTCGTGCTGCCGCTGGTGGCCGACAAGGCGGTGGTTTCTGCGCCACAGGTCGTCTACGACCTGTATTCCGGCCGCTACATCGTCAATAACCTGCCGAACGAGCAAGGCTTCATCGCCAAGTTCGGGCAGAAATTTCCGGCGGGATTCTTCACTCCGCAAAACTTGCAGAAGTTGGGGCGTAGCTGATGGGCTGGAAGCGCAAACTGGGTATTGGCGCAGCAGTAATCGTTGCGGCCGGCGCATTGCTGTATGCAAACCGGATGACGGTGCTGCAATACAGCCTCGGTATCGTCACCGACCTGCGTCATCCGCGGCTGCCGCCGCAGACGGTGAACTGGCAGACGGGGCCGGCGACCGCTGCAATCCCAGCCTCGGAGCGGCCCCCCAACATCATCGTGATCCTTGCCGACGATCTTGGCATCAACGACGTCAGTACCTACGGCACGGGTTGGGCGGACGCCGGGGTACCGACGCCGCATATCGACTCGATTGCGCGTGATGGCGTGCGCTTCGACAACGGCTATGCCGGCAACGCGGTTTGCTCGCCCTCGCGCGCGCAGCTGATGACGGGTCGCTACGCCACCCGCTTTGGCTACGAGTTCACGCCGATTCCCGGACCGATGGCACGCGTCGTCGCCGCGCTGTCCAACAGCAAGGACCGCATGCGCCCTGTGATTACGCATATGGAGCGTGCGGGTCGGGTGGCGGATTTCAACGAGCTGGGCATGCCGCCCAGCGAGCTGACCATGGCCGAGCTGCTGAAGGCGCGCGGCTATCACACGATCCACCTGGGGAAATGGCATCTGGGCGGCACGCCGGAGATGCGGCCCGCCGCGCAGGGCTTCGACGAAAGCCTGTTCATGGAAAGCGGCTTGTACCTGCCGGAAAACGATCCTCGCTCGGTGAACTCGAAGCAGGATTTCGATCCGATCGACACCTTCCTGTGGCCCAACATGCGGTTCGCCGTCAGCTACAACGAGGGCCCCTGGTTCGAGCCGCGCACCTACCTGACCGATCTCCTCACCGAGGAAGCGAGTGCCGCGATCCGTGCCAATCGCAATCGGCCGTTCTTCATGTTCTTGGCGCACTGGGCGGTACATACACCGTTGCAGGCATTCAAGGATGACTACGACGCTCTTTCGCAGATCACCGATCATCGCCAGCGCGTCTACGCCGCAATGGTGCGCTCGCTGGACCGCAGCGTCGGCACGATTCTCGACACGCTGCGCGAGGAAGGCCTCGACGACAACACGATCGTGGTGTTCACCAGTGACAACGGCGCGCCGAACTATCTCGGTCTACCCACCGTCAACGAGCCGTATCGTGGCTGGAAGCTGACGCTGTTCGAAGGCGGCATCCGCGTGCCGTACGTCGCGAAATGGCCGCGCGGCATCCCAGCGGGTACGCGCTACACCGAGCCGGTCACCAGCCTCGATCTGCTGCCGACCTTCATGGCGGCGGCCGGCGCGGAGGTCCCGCAGGACCGGCCGATCGACGGCGTCAATCTGCTGCCTTACCTGCAGCAGAAGCAGGTGCAGGCCGCGCGTCCGCTGTTCTGGCGCGACGGCAGCTATCAGGCGGTGATTGCCGGAAGCTGGAAGCTGCAGGTATCGGAGCGGCCGGAGAAGAACTGGCTGTTCCATCTCGCCGAAGATCCAACCGAACAGCATGACCTGGCCGCACAGCGCCCGGAGAAGGTGGCCGAACTGCAGGCGCTGCTGGCCGAGCACAACGCGCAGATGGTGGCACCCGCATGGCCGTCGCTGGTGGAGGCGCCGATCATGGTCGACAAGACACTGGATCAACCGGAAGCCGAAGACGACGAATACGTCTACTGGCAGAACTGAAGGCTGTGATGAGTGGCGCAAGGACGCGGCCGTTCACGGACAGCGGCGCGTACGGCTGACTGCGGTTAGAAGCGTGGCGGCGGCGCGACGTTTGCTCGCGGGCGCGCAGAGCGCTGCCGCTATGCCCGCGTCACACGCTGCAGGAAATCGTTGAACAGCTTGACGCCGCGGGTTCGCGTGAGCTCACCGTCGCGCACCAGCTGGCGCATGCCCCAGAACGCCATCACCGAAAACCAGGCGTAGGCGCGCGCGTCGGATGCACTGAGCGTCAGCTCCTTGCGCACCAGCGGGGCCCAGACACCGCCGATCATCTGCCGCAGTCCGGTCCGGATCTTTTCCAGCTCCGGGCCGGCCGCCGCGGTGCCGGCGATCAGCTGCCACAACGCATCGCCGCGCCCCGGCGGCAGATCCAGCGTGAACGATTCGGCGGCTTTCACCGCTTCGGTGAGGCTGCTGGGATGTGCCGCGACCGATGCCTTGGTGCCGAGCATGGTGCCTTCGAAAATGTGCCAGGCGGTATCGGCGAGCAAGGTTTCCAGGCTGGGAAAGTGCTGGTAAATCAGCTGACGGCTGGTACCGCCACGTTCGGCCAGGGCACTCATGGTCAGCGCGGCCCAGCCATCGCTCTCGACAATGCCAGCCGCCACTTCCAGCAAGGTCCGCCGCCGCTGGTCGCGGCTGAGGTACTGACGCTTGGGGGCAACGCTGCCTCGCTTCTTTGCGGGCGACTTGGTTCTGGGCATGGCCGTGTTTCAAATTGACAGGCCGCCAATATTAGCGCCGTTCGCCAGTGGCGGCAGGAACTTGCCTGGAAGTTCACCGGCGAATCCCAAGAATTCCGGTGCGCGCGGCGTTTGCTCTGCGGATAGTAAATTCACCCTTTCCCGCGGTCGGTGCACGTTGCTGCAACACGGGTGTGGTTTCATCCGGCTGAGAACAAGTGCAGGGGGAGCTCCGTATGTCACCACCGATGGATCGTCGTGATTTTCTGAAGCATGCCGGAATGATCGGCGCCGGGCTGGGAGCGGGCGTACTGGCTGGCTGCAGCGACAGTACCGTGATCACCGCACCCGCGTCGCAGTTGCGTGCGCTGCCCGATCCCGGGGATTCCGGCATCGATCACATCGTGGTGGTGATGATGGAGAACCGCTCCTTCGACCACATGCTCGGCTGGGTGCCGGGCGCCGACGGGCGGCAGGCCGGTCTGCGTTATCGCGACAAGGCGGGCGTGATGCAGGACACGCATCGCTTGAGTCCGGATTTTCAGGGCTGCGGCCTCGAAGATCCGCCGCATGGCTATGATGCCGGCCGCGTCCATCTCAACGATGGCCGCATGGATGGCTTCCTGCAGAACGCCGAGCCGGGCGACGTGTTTCCGATCGGTTACTACACCGCGGAGGACCTGCCGTTCTTCGCCGGCTGCGCCGAGCACTGGACCATCTGCGATCGTTATCACAGCGGCATGCTCGCCTCGACTCAGTCCAACCGCATGTACATGCATTGCGGCCAGAGTGATCGCAGCAACAACAGCGGCGGCCTGTTCGGTGTGGTGCCGATGCTGTCGTCATTGCCGACCATCTGGGATGCGGCGCGTGAAGCGGGCGTGCGCACCGGCTACTACTTCAACAACCTGCCGTACACCGCGATCTGGGGCGCGAAGTATCTTGGCTTCAGCCGGCCGTTCGCGAGCCTGGCGGTGGAAGCGGCTGCAGGCCTGTTGCCTAACATCACCTATATCGATCCGTTCTTCTATCAGGATGGACTGGATCATCTCTGCAACGACGATCATCCGCACGCCGACGTGCGCAACGGCCAGCGCTTCCTCAACACCATCTACAACATCCTGCGTCGCGCGCCGACCTGGGAGCGCACGCTGCTGGTGATCAACTACGACGAGTGGGGTGGTTTCTACGATCACGTCACGCCGCCGTTCATGCCCATCTCGGAGCAGGAAGCGACCGAAACCGGCAACGATGGTCGCCTCGGCATCCGCGTGCCCTGCGTACTCGCCGGACCTCGGGTGCGCAAGGGCCACGTCGAACACCTGCTGTTCGAGCCGAACTCCATCCTCAAGTTCATGGAATGGCGCTGGAACCTGCAGCCGCTCGGCGTGCGCTCAGCCGTCACCAACAACCTGGCGCACGCGCTGGATTTCGATGCGCCGCCGCGCAGTGATGCGCCGTCGTTCGATGTGCCGATCAACCTGTTGCAGAGCAATATCTGCGCGCTGCCGGGGCAGTCCGCAACGCTGAGCAAAAGCATGCAGGACCACGCCCGCGAGATTGTCGCCATGCAGACGCTGGCGCGACAGCAAGGATTCAACTGGTAACCGGTCAGCTCGAACTGCGCTGCAGTCTGCGCCGCGTGTACTAGGCCTCGCAGGCACCGCCCTTGGACAGGGGGCGCTGCAGTGCGGCGGCACAGCCACAGGGATTGGCGCGGCGGAATCTTTCGTCGCCGCAGCGAGCCTTGCGTTTTTCCAGCTCGGCTTCACGTTTGGCCTCTTCCTGGCGGCGAAGTTGATCGGCCAGCCGCGTTTTCTCGGCCTGGTCCGCCAGCCGTGCCTGGCGTTGGCGCTCCACTTCCGTTTCCTTGCGCCGCTGTTCGGCGCGAATGCCGGCGTAGCGTTGCTTGACGCTTTCCATCTCGCTGTCGAGACGGGACAGTTGCGCGCTGTAGTCGGGGCGAGTCTTGTAGCCGAGATAGTCCGAGTACTGCTGCCGACATTCGAGCTTGCGACGTTCCCAGCGCAAGTTACTGAGGCGCCGCTGCTCTGCGGTGGTGTCCGGATCCTCGAGCATCAGGCACATGCCGGTGATCGCGCAGTGGCAGGGGTCACCGCTCTGCGGTCCGCGCCACTGCTGTTGCTGCGAGGAGACGGCATCGATTTGCGACTGCGCCTGCCGTGTCTGGGGCTCGTACTGTGCGCGGATCTGCTTGAGCGATGAATCCTGCTCGGAGTTGATCGTGCGCTCGGCAAGATCCAGGGCCTGTCGGGTCCGTGCCTGTGAGGTGATGTCGCGGCCGTTTTCCCGCACGCAGGCCTGCACACCGCCGGGGCCGGCGCAAAGGCCCTCGCCATGCGGTTTGCCGTCCTTGAAGCTGCCGCTGTAGATCGGCTTTCCGTCGGACTGGCTGAGCAGGCCGATGCCCTGGGCCTGATCGTTGACGAAGGTTCCGGTCAGGGACTCGCCGCTGGCCAGCGTCATGGTGCCGGTGCCTGCGGCACGCCCCTGTGCGACTTTGCCCTCGAACAGACGACCATCCGGATAACTCAAGGTGACGCTGAGCGGGTTGTCGCCAGCGAACAGGCCACGCACCACGCGACCGTCGGCATAGCGGTGCTCGCCATTGCCCTGCGCACGACCCTGTACGAACTCGCCGCTGTAAACGCTGCCGTCCTTGAATTCGAAACGGCCGTTGCCTTGCGGGCGGTCGTCGCGGATTTCACCTTCGTAGCGCCCCTCGGCGAACTGCAACTGCCCCTGACCCTGTCCGGTGACGCTGCTGCGCTGGCGCACCGAGAACTCCGAGTAATCGCCGACCGCCGGCACACAGCCGACGAGCAGGCTGGCGATCGCAAGCGACTTCAGCGTGAGATATTTCATGGCTGCGATCTATCGGGTTGCAGGGGTGAGCGAGTTGCTGATGGCGTTGAGCAGTTCGGCGACGGCCTGGTCGACGGAATACGCCAGTTGATACCGCTCACGTTCGGCGCTGGTGTAGAGCGCATGCGTGAAGGTAGTCACGTACTCGGTATCCACGTAGTGATGGCTGACGGACCGCGTCTGCGTGTCGCTGCCCTTGAGCCAGCGGAAGCTGAAGTTGCGACGGCAATCCCACTCGCCCGCATTCATGGCGGGGACCATTCCCAGGGTGGGGAACGTGATCAGCAGGCCCAGGGGCATCATCACTAACCAGGTGCCGAGAAAGCTGTCGGTAATGTGGTCGCGCTGATCGCACTCGGTCTTGAGGTAGCGGATCTCGATATCGCTCTCGATCGTGGCCGTGGTGCGCAAGGACGCGAAATAGCCGCTTTCTTCGAGACGCTTGCGGGCTTCGGCGGCCACGTCGCTGTTGCCGACCTCGCTGACGAATACCGCGTTGAGTGGATAGCGCGGCGGCGGGTTCAGCTTGACCGGGGCGCTTGGCGTATGCAGCACGCTGTGCTTGCAGGCCTGCAAGGTGAAGCACAGCAGTAGGGTGGCGATCGCAAGGTAACGCACGCGTTTTCTCCAGCCAGGATCGTCGGCACGCGGGGGCGTGCCGGCGACCAGCGTTGGTTTTCTGTGGCTAGTCGGTTCAGCGCTGCAGCACGGGTTCCCAGTTGCCCGAGCTTTCCGACTTGTAGACGGCTTTCTTGTCGGCGGCGAGGAAGATGCCGCTCCAGTAGCCGTACTTGAATCCGTTGTGATCGTAGTCGCCGGCGCTGGCGGCCAGCTTGGCGGCGCACTGCTCGATGGTCGGAGTGGCGGCCGTGGTCCAGTTGCCGTTGACCTGGATGCTGCAGGCACGGCGCGTTTCGACGGTGGCGCTGCGCGACGGTGTTGCGGAAATCACAGCCGGTGCGGTGCCGGCTTCGTCCGCCGATGGTGCGGCCGAGACGGCGGCCTGTGACGCGGCATTGGCCGCGGCGGCGCCGTAGGCAGCCGCGCCGCTGGAGGCTTCGGCGGCAATGGCGGCGATCACCGGTGCCGCATTCGGGCCCGGCAGTTCCGGTCCCTGTGCCGCGGCCACGATGTCGGCCTTGAGGCCCAGTGGGGCCCAGCTGCTGCCTTGATCCTGCGAGCTGTAGAAGTAATGTGCATCGACCGACAGCAGCGATGCGCCCCAGAGCCCGAACTTGAAGCCCTGGTTGTTGAAGTCCGGCACCCAGCGATCGACCGCCTGCAGGCAGGAGGTCAGCGGGCCTTCGCCCAGGGTCTGCCACTGGTCGTTGAGATAGGCCTTGCAGGAATCCGTTGCGTCCTGCGCCATCGCGGTGGTGGAAGCGGTCCCCAGCAGGACCAGAGAAACGGCATGGCGTAGCAGTTGCTGCATGGAAAGGCCCCCGATTTCGTTGTCGGGCGATGATAACGGACCGCGGCGCGCATGGGCACCCGGGGGCGGATCCGCCCCCGGCCGCTACGGTCTCAGCGATGCTGGATCTGCCAGCACTTGTGCGCCGGCGGCGGGCGTTTGAAGTCTTCGTCCAGGGTCTGGTGGGTGAGGTCCTTGACCGCATAGGCTGCCAGCGCCGCTTCGTCGAGCTTGAAGCCACGGCGATTGGTCGAGAAGTACAGGGTGCCGCCCGGTGCCAGCAGTTGCAGACACGGCATGATCAGCGCGATGTGATCGCGCTGGGTATCGAGCGTGACCTCCATCTTCTTGGAGTTGGAGAAGGTCGGCGGATCGAGAAAGATCAGGTCGTACTGTTGTGCCTGCTTGGCTTCCGCCTGCTGGTTCAGCCAGGCGACGCAATCGGCGCGGATCAGCGCATGCGGCGACAGCGCCTCGCCGGGCGCCGGGGCGTGCTCGTAATCCCAGGCACGGCAACCGTTCAGCGCCAGGTTGCGCTTGGCCCATTCGAGATAGGTGTTCGACATGTCCACCGACACCGTGCGTCGCGCGCCGCCGACCACGGCATGCGCGGTGGCGCTGGCGGTGTAGCAGAACAGGTTGAGCATGCGCTTGCCGCTGGCCTCGCGCTGGATCCGCAGGCGCAGCGGTCGATGGTCGAGAAACAGGCCGGTGTCGAGGTAATCCTCGAAATTCACTTCCAGCTTCACGCCATGCTCGGCGGTGCGCAGGAAGCGTTCGTTCTCTGCCTGACGGGTGTACTGCGCGGTGCCTTTCTGCGATTTGCGCAGCTTGTAGTGCAGTTGCGATGCCGGAATCTCCAGCACGGCCTGCAGTTGCGACAGCGCTTCGCGCAAGTGTCGCTCGGCGCGTGCCGGCTCGATGGTCTTTGGCGCTGCGTATTCCTGGATTGCGGCGTGCAGCGCACCTTCGGCTTCGTACAGGTCTACCGCCAGCGCGTATTCCGGCAGGTCGGCGTCGTAGACGCGATAGTTGCTGATGCCGTTGCGACGCGCCCATTTGCCGAGATGCTTGAGGTTCTTGCGCAGGCGGTTGGCAAATTCCTCGCCGCCCAGCGGTGCGGCTTCGAGGGCCGCAGTCGGTGGCAGCTTGGCCCTGGCCCACGGCGAATCCGCGGCCGGAGCGGGCTCGTCGTCGTCCTCGCGCGGTGTTGCGGGCGCGGCGATGGGCGCGATGCGGGCGCCGGGAATATCGAAGCGCAGCAGCTTGCAGGGGATTGCACCGTTGTACAGCGAATACATTTTCTCGGCGCGCAGGCCGAGGCGCTGTGCCACTTCGGGGCGGCCGGTGAAGAAGCCGAGCTGCCAGCCGGGGAAGTACTGCTTGAGCGTGACCCCGAGCAGCGAATACAGCTTGATCAGCTCGGCATCCGAACCCAGGCGTTCGCCATAGGGGGGATTGGTGACCACCAGCCCCGGTTGCTGTGTGGGCGGTCGCGCATCCAGCGCGTCGGCCAGGATCCAGTCGATGCGGCCGGCAAGTCCGGCTCGTTCGGCATTGGTGCGAGCCGCGGCAATCGCGCGCGGTTCGAGGTCGCGGCCGGAAATATGTGGCGGCGTGCGTGCCAGGCCGTCGATACGACG
>JBEBWZ010000107.1:0-11502 GCA_040391865.1 Solimonas flava | reverse complement strand
TCGCTATAGCGCGCGACCTTCTGTACGTCGAAATCGGCAAACGCGCGGCGGTAGCCGGCGCGTTTTTCGAGAATCGTGCGCCACGACAGACCGGCCTGCGCACCTTCCAGAATCAGGAACTCGAACAGCACGCGGTCATCATGCTGCGGCACGCCCCATTCCTCGTCGTGGTAGCGGATGTACTCCGGTGTGGACAGGCACCAGGGGCAGCGGCCGGCATCGGTCATGAGGACCATTCGCGGAATCAGATGAAGCGGATCCGCTGTCCCTGCGGCGGCAGCTGCACTGCGCCGTTCCGGTACACCAGCGCGCCGTTGACCCAGGTGGCGCGGATCGCGGCGGGGAAGGTACGGCCTTCGACCGGCGACCAGCCGCATTTGTAGAGCACGTCTTCCTTGCGCACGGTGGTGCTGCCATGCGGATCGACCAGCACCAGATCCGCCCAGTAGCCTTCGCGGATGTAACCGCGGTCGATGATGTTGAAACGATCGGCGACGGCGTGACTGGTCTTGTTGACCACGGTGCGCAGATTCAGCTCGCCGCGCTTGACCAGATCGATCAGCATCAGCAGCGAGTGCTGTACCAGCGGCAGGCCGGACGGCGCCTTGAAGTAGCGGTTGGCCTTCTCTTCCGAGGTATGCGGTGCGTGGTCGGTGGCGATCACGTCGATGCGGTCCTCCATCACCGCATGCAACAGCGCCTTGCGGTCTTCCGGCGTCTTGATCGCCGGATTGCACTTGATCAGATTGCCCAGCGCCTCATAGTCGCGGGCATCGAAGTAAAGATGATGCACACAGGCCTCGACCGTGATTTTCTTGCCCTTCACCGGCCCCGGCGTGAAGAACGCCAGCTCGCGCGCGGTGGTCAGGTGCAGCACATGCAGATCGGCCTTGTGCTTCTTTGCCAGGCCCACGGCGAGGTCGGTGGATTGGTAGCAGGCCTCGGCCGAGCGGATGTTGGGGTGTTCCCAGACCGGCACGTCCTCGCCGTACTTTTCGCGCGCCGCGTTCTCGTTGGCAGTGATCATCGGCGTGTCTTCGCAGTGCGTGACCACCATCAGCTGCGCACGCGAAAAAATCCCTTCCAGCGTCTTCGGATTGTCGACCAGCATGTTGCCGGTGCTGGCGCCCATGAACACCTTGATCGCGCAGGCTTCATCGCGTTGCAGCGCCGCGACTTCCTCGAGATTGTCGTTGGCGCCGCCGAAGTAGAATGCGTAGTTGGCAAAGCTGCGGCCGGCGGCGTTCTGGTACTTCTCCGCCAGCAGCGCGCGCGTGGTGATCGCGGGCTTGTTGTTCGGCATGTCGAAGTAGCTGGTGGTGCCGCCAGCGACCGCAGCGCGCGATTCGGTGTACAGATCGCCCTTGTGCGTCAGCCCCGGCTCGCGGAAATGCACCTGATCGTCGATCACGCCGGGCAGCAGCCACTGGCCTTGCGCATCAAACACCTCGACGCCAGCGGGCGCGTCGATCTTGGACGCGATCTTTTCGATGCGACCATTGCGGATCAGCAGGTCCGCGGCCGTTTCATGGCCTTCATTGATGATGTGAGCGTTGGTGATCAGCATGGCGGCGACCTGCATGAATATTGAGTGGCAATGTTACCGCTTTCGCTATTCCTGCCGCGTCGGAAAGTGAGCGCGAGGCGCGTATGATCGATCACGAATTTGGAGAAAGGCCATGAGAATTCGCTGCTTGATCATGCTGTTGGCGCTGCTGGCCGGCCCGGCTGCGGCACAAAGCCTGGGGCCGATGGTCACCGCCGAGCCAGTACCCTGGCGGGATGGCACCGTGCGCATCGGCGATGCCGAGGCGCAGGTGCGGGCGGTCGCGGGCAAGGCCCCCGACCGCGCCCTCTCCCTGTTCGTGGGCGACAACTTCCCGATTGGCGAGCAATGGATGTTCATCGGCGGTGCTGGCCAACGTGAACTGCTGTGGGTCGAGCTGATTCGCGGCCGGGTGTCCCGAGTCTGGACCGAACCGATCGGGGCGCAGCAACCGAAACCGTGACTGACAGTCGGCGCCGGATCCGCCTTCGGCCTGATCCGATCGACACGAACAGGAGTGGCGGCCTGCGTCGTCATCGCTCCCTCGCCCCGCTTGCGAGGAGAGGTTGGGGTGAGGGGCGGCTCGGAGAGTCATTGGAGCTTTGCAGATTGAAACCGCAGCAGCGCGGATCCGACACTGCTGCCCGGCAGAAGGACAGCACCTGGATCCCGACCCGGAACCACCGCCAGCGGTGCAGCCCCCTTTAGCCCCAATCCCCCCACAGCGCCTGGATCGCCGACAGCGCCGCGACGCCGGCAGTTTCGGTACGCAGGATGCGCGGGCCCATGCGGATACCGGTGTAGCCGGCGTCGCGCGCGATCGCCAGCTCGGTTTCGCTGAGCCCGCCCTCGGGGCCGACCAGCAGGCTGATCGCACCGGCGGGCGCGTCCAGTTCACGCAAACTGTGCTGAGCGGTCGGGTCCAATGTCAGCCGCTGGCCCGCGCCGCCACCGGCTTCCAACCATGCCGGCAATGCCTGCACCGGATGCAGCTGCGGTACCCGCGTGCGCCCGGACTGCTCGCAGGCGCTGATCACCACGCCGCGCCAGTGCTCCAGCTTTTTCTCCCAGCGCTCGCTGTCCATGCGTACCACCGAGCGTGACGACAGCAGCGGCTGGATATCGGTCACGCCCAGCTCCACGGCTTTCTGCAGCGTGTACTCCATGCGCTCGCCCTTGGAGACGCATTGCGCCAGATGCAGGGCGCGTGGCGATTCGCGATCTGCCGCGACAAATTCACCGATCCGCGCCACCGCACTTTTCCTGGCGACCTGCGCCAGCGTGGCCACGAACTCGCCGCCGGTGCCGTTGAATACGGTGAAAATTTCGCCGGCCTGCATGCGCAGCACCTGCACCAGATGGCGGAACGCCGCTTCCGGCAAAACGATGTCGTCGCCCGTGGAGAGCGCTTGAGGCAGATAGAGGCGGGTCATGGCGTCATTGTCGATGGCGGCCTGACAGGAATCCAGTACGAAAGGGGGCTCAGCTTTTTGCCCGCCCCTCCGTCTTCATAGGATTGGGCATAAACATTAGATTTCTGCGATTTGCTGAGGATGGGGGGCCGGGTTAGGCTGACCGCGCAGCAACCGCCTCTGGCGGAGGAGGGAGCACGATGACAGGAACGGGGCCTGTACTGTCGAACCGGGCCGCGCTGGCGGACTTCGGCGATGACGAAAAAAGTCGGTGGGAGAACCTCACGCGGCGCTATGGCCGTGCGCTGCGCCAGTACTTTGCCACCCGAGCCCGCAATCCGTCGGATATCGATGATCTGGTTCAGGACTCGTTCCTGCTATTGCTGCGGCGTTCGCGCGGGACGCCGATCGAGCATGTGCAGCAGTACCTGTTTCAGGTTGCTTCCAACGTATTGTGCGACCAGGGCCGGATGATGAAGTCGCGCCATCATGACGCGCACGAGCCCTACGAAGAATCGCTGCACGCGGTGCCCACCGAGATTTCGACGGAGCGCATCGTCATCGCTCAGCAGGCCGTCGGCCGCATGAATGCCGCGCTGCAGAAACTGCCGCAACGTACGCGTGACGTGTTCTTCCTGCGTGCCGTGCAACAACACAAGCACGAGGAGGTGGCGAGCATGCTCGGCATCTCCACGCGGATCGTGCACAAACATATGACCCGGGCACTGACCTGCCTCAATAAGTTGAAGAACGAGCTGGGATGAAGGCAGCCCGCAGCATGAAACGATTGACGACATCGCAACTGATCGAACTGGCCGGAACGGAATCCGGCGCGGACGCGCAGGCCGCCGTCTGGAGCGATGTGCTGCGTGACAGCGACGTCGCCCCCGAAGTCCGTCGTGCTTTCGAGCAATGGCGCGATGCCGCTCCCGCACATGCGGAAGCCTTCGACAGCATCGAGCAGACCTACCGCATCGCGCGGCTGGCCAGCGGCTCCCGGGCTTCCATGGCCATGGAGGCGGAAATCATCGAGCGGGTCTCGCGTCAGCGCCGCAAGCGGCGGAGCCGTATCACCGCGCTGGCCGCCTGCCTCGTCGTTGCCGTGGTCGCCGGAGTCGTGACCACCGGTGGCTCCTGGCAGGAACTGCAATATCTGCAGGAGCGCGCCCGCTACGCGCTGGCCGGCGATACCTTGTACCGCACCGCCATCGGCGAGCGCCTGGTGGTTTCGCTGGATGACGGCTCCGCGCTCACGCTCAACACCAACAGCCGTGCCGTGGTGCAGTACCGCGAACAGACACGCGGCGTCACCCTGGTCAGTGGCCAGGCGATGTTCGAGGTTGCGAAGGATCCTGCACACCCCTTCGTCGTTACCGCCGGCGATCGCAAAGTCACCGCGCTGGGCACCGCTTTCGACGTGCGTGTCTCCAGTGAGCGACTGGAAGTCACGCTACTGGAAGGGCGGGTTTCGGTGGAGCCGACGACCGACGCGGCACAAGGGCGCTCGGCTGCCCAACGCACCGAACTGGCGCCAGGCGAGCAATTCGTTCTCGCCACTGCCGGTGTTGCCCGGCCAGCCACCGCCGCGTCTGTCGCGACTTTGGTCCGGAAGGTCGACCTGAAGCGTACCTCCAGCTGGAAGGACGGCCACATCATCTTCGCGGACGAGCCTCTTTCCGATGCCGTCGCCGAGGTCAACCGCTACGCGCGTCGCCGTGTGGTGCTTGCCGACGAGCGCCTGGGTGATCTGCGTGTGAGCGGTGTCTTCAGTACCAGCAACACGTCCGTCTTCGTCAACATGCTGACCTTGCATTTCCCGATTCGTGTGATGGGTGCAAACGACGATGGCATCGTTCTCGCGCTGCGTGACAGTTAGTCAATCCGCTCGCCATCGCCTGTCATCACCGCTCAGGAAGCCGTCATCCTGAGCGTCAGCGAAGATCCACGTTCAGACATCATCAGTGAGCGATCGCGGCGGTACGGCCGCACGCGCACGTGACAGAAAAGGTCGCGGCGCAGCGTCGCCAGATCGGCAGCGCTGATCCCCAAAAGGGTGCTCACACTTTTCGCCGTTCCTCCGTCCTTACCTTTGAGCAAAGTCGCAAATACAAGCGGCTCATCCAAATCAGAGGAGACACCGATGTCCGCATATCGATGCACACCTGCCCGTATGGCTGGTGTCGTACTGTTGATGACCGGGGGGCTGGCAATCAGCGGCAACGCGACGGCGCAGACCGCAGGCGGGCCTGAGCCGACGACGCAAGCGGCAACCAACCCTGCTGCCGCCGAGGCCAGAACCATCAGCTTCGACATCCCTGCCCAGAATCTGGGTGCGGCGCTGGCCGAGTTCGGTCGGCAGAGCGAGCAGGAATTGTTCTATGCACCGGAAGCCGTCGCCGGGAAAACCGCTACTGCTGTCAGTGGCACGATGAGCCGTGCCGAAGCCATTGTGCTGCTGCTGCGTGGGACCGGACTGGAGTACCTGCAGGTGCCGGATGGTGGTGTGATGATTGGGGATCCGACGAGCATGGAAACCTACAAGGCTCGGTTGCGCGAGCGCAGCAGCGAGGCGACCGGCACGTTTCCGGAAGGCGCCGTGGTGGCAACGGCCGTGGGCGCCGGAGAAATCCGTACGCCCCAGTCCGTGACCAACACTCAGCGCGATGGAATCGAGGAGATCATCGTCACCGGGCAGAAAAAGGAAGAACGACTGCAGGACGTGCCGATCGCGATCAGCGCCTTCTCGTCCGAACAACTGGACGCGCAGAAGATCGAAGGTGGCTTTGATTTGCTGAAGGCGGTGCCGAACGTCACCTTTTCCAAGTCGAACTATTCAAGCTACAACTTCAGCATCCGCGGTGTCGGTACCAAGGCGGTCTCGGCTACAGCGGACCCGGGTGTGGCGATCAGCTTCAACAATGTGCCGTTGATCCGGAATCGTCTGTTCGAACAGGAATACTTCGACGTCGAGCGCGTGGAAGTACTGCGTGGTCCGCAAGGCACGCTGTATGGTCGCAATGCCACCGGCGGCGTGGTCAACATGATCACCAACAAGCCGGTATTCAACGAGTTCAGTGGGGACGTCAAGGCGGAAGTCGGCAACTACGACGCTCGCCGCATGACCGGCATGATCAACGTGCCGCTCGTCGACGACACGCTGGCGCTGCGCGTGGCCGGCTCCATGACGCAACGCCAAGGATACGGAACCAATCTGACTACGGGAGAGGCTTCGGACAACCGAGATCTGTGGTCGAGCCGCGTGACGCTGGCGTTCCACCCCAGCGAACGGATTCGCACGAACCTGATCTGGGAGTATTTCAACGAAGAAGACCGGCGCCTGCGCACCGGCAAGCAGTTGTGCCATCGCGACGAGGGGCCGGAGACGATCACGGACGGCGAACAGGTTCTCACCCTGGACGAGTTCGGCCGTGGCCGCATCAACCAGGGCTGCAAGATCGGCTCGCTCTACGACCGGAACGCCTTCGGCAAGCCTAACGGATGGGCGCTTCCATTCACCTACCTGATGAGTTCCGAACTCTTCAGGTTTGGCTTCACGGGACCGCTGACCGATCCCGACACGACATTCGCATCCCTGATCCGCAGAGATCGGAATCCTTACGGAAGCGGCCTGCAATCGACGGACCTGCGCGCGATCGAATCCATCATCGAGCCGGAATACCGTGCCGAGGCCAACATCTTTGCCTTCGATGTCGATGTCGATCTCACCGATACCCTGATGTTCTCCTCGCAGACGGCCTACAACGAAGACAATGTCTGGTCCCTTCAGGACTACATGAGATTCTCCACGCCGGCCGTTTTTACCGACAGCGACGAGGTCTACGGGTTGAACGGCATCAAGGGCGATACTTTCGTCAGGACGCCCGGCGGCATCTACAACGATCCGCAGATCGGCCCGTCGGATACGCTGAAGGGTTTCGAAGTCTCGTCCAGCGAAAGCGTGCAGTTCTCGCAGGAATTCCGCCTGCAATCGGATTTCGATGGTCCGCTCAACTTCAGCGTCGGTGCCAACTATCTGCGATTCAAGGGCAACAACGATTACTTCCTGTTCTTCAACGTCGTGACGCTGCTCGCCGAGAACTACTACAACGCTGGCGAGGCCTACAATCCGGCTAAAACCAACGGGGTGTATGTCGACTACAGTCCTTTCAGTTCGCTGGCCGGCGATGGACACAATTACTTCCGGAACCAGAATCCGTACTACCTGGAATCGCGTTCGATGTTCGGCGAACTGTATTGGCAGGCCGCCGATGCGCTGAAGATCACGGCCGGCCTGCGCTACACGAACGACCGCAAGAAGTTCACGCCGTGGCCGAGCCATCTGCTGGTCGGCAACGATATCGGCCGCTACGGGCCCGAGGCTCCGATCAATCTCGGCTGGACGGAACTGACCGGCCGTCTGGGCTTCGACTGGACGCCGGTGGTCCCGTTCACCGACCAGACGATGGTCTACGGGTTCTATTCCCGCGGTTACAAGGGCGGCGGTGCCAATCCGCCGCCCGCCAAGAACGCCCAGTCGTTCCTGCAGGCGGTGGTGCCGGCGGTCTTCGATCCCGAGTATGTCGATGCCTTCGAGGTGGGCGCCAAGAACACCTTGCTGGGCAGCCGGCTCATGCTGAACGGCACCGCCTTCTTCTACGACTACCAGGATTATCAGGTTTCGAAAGTACAGGACCGGACCGTCATCAACGAGAACTTCGATGCCAAGGTATGGGGTGCCGAACTCGAAATCCTGTGGCGGCCGGTGAACCCGATGACGCTCAACGCGGCCATCGGCCATCTCCGGACACAGATCGGCAACGGCGAGCGGTCGCTCGATATCTTCAACCGCACGCAGAACCGTCCTGGCTGGCATACCGTCTCGCCTTGGGTGCAGCAGACCTCCAACTGCATACTGCCGGAACCCTTCCTGGTGGGGCGGGTACTCAGCGCGCGTGACCGTGGGGTCGACGATGGCGGTGACATGATGCTGGCGTGTCTCGACTTCTGGGGGACCCCGGACCTCGCGCAATATCCGGACACCGCAGAGGCCAACGAAGGCCAGGGCTTCCTGGCGGACATTGGCGGCAACGAGTTGCCGAACTCCCCGCGCTGGACGCTTTCGCTGGGTGCCGACTACACCTGGCCGATGCCGCAAGGCTGGGCCATGACCCTGCGTGGCGACTACTACCGGCAGACCGAATCCTGGTCGCGTGTCTACGCCGAAGTCAGCGATCGCCTGCAGGCCTGGGACAGCGCGAATTTCTCGCTGACCTTTGCACAGCCGGACCGCAACGTGACCCTCCAGGTCTACGTCAAGAATGCCTTTGACGAGACGCCGATCACCGACGCCTTCCTGAATTCGGATTCAACGGGTATGACCACGAATATCTTCACGCTCGATCCCCGCCTGGTCGGCCTGTCCATCCGCGTGGGTTTCTGAGGGAACTGCCATGACCAAACACTCAGTTCCCACCAATCTGGAGAAGCCGATGTCGAGCATCAATCAGCGTGCACGGCGTGGACGCCGTGCGGTTCTGGCGGCGATCGCGATCCTGGGATCGGGCGGCGCCGCGCATGCCGACGAGTTCACGACGGTCATCGCCACAGGAGAGGTGACCGCTGCCCTGCAGCAACTGGATGCACCCGCGGCCGGGGATACGCATACCCTCGACAACCACGGCACGATCCAGGGTGCCACGCCTACCGGTACCAACACGCTGGTGGTGCAGGCCGAGGGCCAGGGCCGTGTCGTGATCAACAACCACGGCCGGATCCAGGGGCGGGTGGACTTCAGCGGCCTGAACGGCGGCGTGACCTTCAACAATCTCAGCGGTGGCACCGGCCTGGGCTGGGCCCTGTCCGGCAACGCGACCATCGATGCCAGCGTCTTCAGCAGCGGCGACGACGTCCTCTACAACGGGGAAGGGGCCACCATCACACTGGGCCTGTCCATAGGCGGCGCGCGCGTCTACTTCGGCGAGGGATACGACCGCCTGGAGAACAACGGCACGATAACGGCGACCTCCACCGCCACCACCAGGCCGACTTTCTATGGGCTGGAGGAAATCCGGAACACGGGATCGCTGACGCTCGGATTCGTTCCGGATCTGGAGGTCATGCATAACACGGGCGCACTCACCATCACGGTCAATGCGCTCACCCCGAACCTGCGGACGCTCACGAACACAGGCACGCTTCTGATGGCGGAGCCATCGAATGCCAACGGGGCATTCCAAGGCGCAAGGATCGTTGCCTCCCAGGTGGAAAGCTTCCACAACGATGGCCTGATCGACATGTTCAGTACGTCCGGCTCCTACCGGATGGGCAACCGGCTGATTCTGCCCGGCGCGGCGTTCGTGGCGGGCGAGAACAGCCACCTGATCGTCAATGCGCTGCTCGACGGCGGCTTCCAGGACTACTGCACAGCGCAACCGGGAGAGCAGCAGTCGGACTGCATGAGTGTCGCGGGAGGTTCCACCAGTGGCGTGACGCGCGTGACCGTGCACGGCATCGTTCCGGACCAGGGAAATCCCTATGCCGGTGCCTTCAGCCGCATGGGCGTTGCGGTGGTGGACGTCAGCGGCGGCAGCAGTGCGGCCGGCCACTTCGTGCTCGATCCGGATTCGCCCGGCTTCGATGTCGACGCACCCTTCGGAGGCGGCATCCGCGCCAGCGAGTTCTTCACCTACCATCTGCTCTACGATGGGGCGACGCAGGTCCATCGCCTCGTCGGTCTTCCCGATAGCGATTTCTATGCCTTTGGCGCGCTTCCGCTCGCAGTGCACCAGCTCTGGCGCACCGGGCACGATGCCGCCGCTGCGCGGCAGGTGGAACTGCGAAGCGATGCGGCCAAGGGTGGCGTATGGGTCAAGGGCTCCGGCAGCGACACCGATCACGAGTCGGTCAACCGCATCAGCATTTTCGGCCTGAGTTCGGATGTGCGCGTCGGCTACAGCCAGGATGCGACCGCGTTCAGTGTGGGCGGTGACGTCATGGGCGGGGAGGGAGACAGCCGACATGCCTTCGGCATCAGCCTTGGATCCGCCAACTCCACGGTGGATTTCGACGGCAGTCTGTCGCGCGCCAAGATTAGCGGCATGGCGATCAACCTCTACGGCAGCTATCGCCAGGGGGCGTTCTTCCTCGATCTGAGCGGTGGCGGCTTCATCGGCGATCTGGAAGGCCGTCTGCAGCTGCAATCGAGCAGCACCCGCATCGATACCGATGCGAACGCATTCGGTGCGCACGTGGAGTCCGGCTGGCACGTGGCGTTGACCGAAAGACTTTCCCTGCAGCCGATGGCGAGCCTGGCCTATGTCCGCTCGGGTCTGGGCGATATCGAGAATCTGCCGGGCCATCCGCTCAATGGCCTGCTTTTCGACGTCGCCACCAGCTTCCGGGGTGGTGTGGGCGCGCGCGCGATGTTCGATGTCGATCTGGCCGCGGTGAAGCTCAATCTCTCGCTGACCGGGCGTGTATGGGAGGAATTCGAAGGCGACGCCTCGATGAACGTCAGGACCCGCGTCGACGCCGTGCCCGTGAGCACCGGGCTGAGCGGCACCTTCAGCGAAGTCGCGGGTTCTTTGGGGCTCTCTGCTCTGGATGGCGCGCTTTCGGGCTATCTAAGCTTTGGCGGCCAGTTCGGGGATGACTACGACAGCACCACGGCTTCGCTGGGGCTGCGCTACAACTGGTAACCGCTATGGCTCCGGCCGGCCAGGCTCGGATGCTTAGCTGGATGCGGTGGTGGCGGCGAGCTACTGAACGGTCTCGATTCGCGAATCATGCCGGGCATCTGCAACTCCAGGGCCATCGCCTGCGCTGGTGAGGCTCCAGCCCCCGTACCTGTCTATCCGGGTACGGGGGCGTTTCGCGCTAATGTATGGCGGTCCTTTTCAGGGGGAGTGCCATGTTCTATTTCCAGCTCTACGCGTTGCTCGCCGTTCTGCTGATCACGCTGTTGGCGATGAATGTCTCCCGCGTGCGCATGCGGGAGAAGATCGCCAACGGCGACGACCACAAGGATCTGAAGAAGGCGACCCGCGCCCACATGAACGCGGTGGAGCATTGCCTGCCCTACGGTCTGCTGATCCTCGCGCTGGCGCAGCTGAGCCCCTACGCCAGGTGGCTGCCGGTATTGGTCATCGGCTTCATTGCCGCCAAGCTGGTGCACAGCTACAGCATGCTGGGCTCGGGCAAGCTCCGGGTCCGGCAGATTTCCGCTGGGGTGATGTATCTGTTCGAGCTGGCGGGATGCGCGCTGCTGATCGTGGCGCTGCTGGCAACGCCGTGAGGTGATGCGTTGCCACCGCTCTGGAATCCCGGATCGGCCACTATGGCTTCGGGTTTTGGGGAGCCCATGCGTCTTATATAGAGAGTCGCCGGTTCATCGAACCCCACGGCCCTCATCGAGGAGGCCATCATGAGACTCACTGCTACGCGTGCCGTTGCGCCTTTGTTCCTGGCCCTGGCCGTTTTTTCGCTGCAGGCCCAGGCCGACTACGCGCAGTCTTCCATCGAGGCGCGCGGGGAGGGAAGCGCTTC
>JBEBWZ010000106.1:0-11527 GCA_040391865.1 Solimonas flava | reverse complement strand
CGGTGCCGAAGAGGTAGTTGCTGTCGGTGTGGTTGAAAACCAACTTGCCGGTGCCGGCGCCGAATGTGATGCCGGTCGCCTGGATGTTGCCGGCGCCCGTCGCAACCTCGTCGCTCGTCGCGCCCACGTTTAGAGAGCCGGAGCTACCAGCGTTCTTGGCGATTTCGATCGTGTTGCTCGTCAGCTGCGCGCCGTCGGCAATCGTCAGCTCACCCCTGCCAAAACTGCCTACTGCAATGGCATTTCCGCCTAGCGTCGCTGTGGCGGACAGAAGAGAGCCAGCCCCCTCAATGCGAATGCTGCCGACGGAACCTGCATCCCGCCCAATTACCACTAGCGGATTAGTCAGGAAGAAGTTTGAAGCCGTCAGCGTCCCGCCGTTGCGTATCGTCAGCGATGCTCCGGTCGATGTTGCGCCAACGATAGTGGACTGGCTCATCTGACCCGACTGATTGTCGACAATTGCTGGGATCGACACGTCGATAATCGTAGGCTCAGCCCCGACACCAATTGGCGGCGCCGAGCCTCCTGCCCAGTTTCCTCCCTCAAACCAATTGCTGCTGACGTCGCCCTCCCAGACTTGGGCATGCGCCGTTCCCAGGAGCAGCATTCCCCCGGTCAGCAAAAAGGAAGACAACAGGTTCTTGTAGAAAGTCTTTCTCACCGGCGTTCTCGCAACTCTCAAACCCAGAAGAACCCCGTCTCCGACCTGGACCAACCAGCAGGAGACGGGGCGAGTCATTGCCACTGTTCAATCAACAGAACGGGGCAGGAAGCTATTTGCTACCTTTTCAATTACTGAACGATGGGCCCCATACGGCGACTCATGTTCAGCACGCCGGCGATCCTGCAATCACCTGCCGGATCCGAGTCGACGACTGGCACCGTGGGCGCCGACATGTCTGCCATGAAAATTGTCGTCGACGCCGAGCGCAGAGGACCAGAAGGCAGTGAGGCCAACGATTGCCGCCACTGCGCAGTCATGGTGCTGGCAGGATCACGATTGGGAAGCCCCCCCGTAGTCGTCCCATTCGTCCCGCAGCCCGGCTGGCCACTACCCACTGCGTTGAAGTAAAGGCCGGTGATGGTGACGTTGGTACCGTTGGCCGCACCAGTCCACGGCAAGGTTGTGCCGTTGGCATCTGACGTCGATACCGTATGACAACCCGCCGACCATGGAGCCGCGCCATCAGCCCACCCATTGTTCAGCACCTGGACTGCGGTGATCACAAAGTTCAGCACACCCGCTGTGGTTCCAAGCAAGTTGCCCTGCATCCTCACTTTGCAACCAAAATTGCTCGCCGGACCACCTTTCAGTGTGTTGTCGACGACAACATCGCCGATGATTTCGAACGGCCCCTGATTCGCCACCCAGGTCTGCGCGGACGCTCCCATCGAAAAGCCCAGTCCCATCGTCGCGATAGCGCTCGCCACCAGCGTTTTCCTTAGCACTTTCATGCGTAAATCCTCCGTACAACAGATTTGTTGAGATGAAGCATCGTTCCTCTACAACTCACTGCGCACTGCGTTCAATGTTTCGATAGAACACCTCCTGCCCCCGCACCGGATAGCTGTGCCGGATTGGGAACCGATTGCGTACATCCAACCTTTGGAGGCCACGGCCACAGTCGTACGCGAGAACCGGAACAAAGCCTCACCACCCCCCCGAATAGCGAACAGGATTTCCGAGCAGAAAAATGCAGGTCAGCGTCGGCACGGAAAGAAAAATTTCTTGTGATGGCGGCGCGCGCCACCATCCATGGTTCACAGCATTGCGAATGAAAAGGAGCGTCCTCCGGCTCACCGCCAGGCAAGAGATCCTGAGACGCAGCCGATGCAGCGAACGTAGATAACGAGGAGCAAGCTCCGGTGCGGGACCGCATGACAGCGATGCGATCTTCACGCGCTGCCACACCCCAACCACTGCGAACCATTCCTTCCGCTGCCAAAGCACGGGAAGGAACGGTTGCACCAACGGACGGCATGGGCGGTTGCGTGCTCATTTCAGAAGCGCTTGCGGATACTGAGCCCGATCAGTCGCGGGTCTAGGGTGAATACGTTGGTGGAGAGCCCCACATCGTCAGAGTTCAGGAACGCGCCGGTGATCGGGGTCTCATCAAAGATGTTCTTGACGTACACCTCGACCGTCACGCCGTGGCGATCGTTGCTGAGCCATAGCGATAGATTGGTGTTGGTCCAATCCTGCAGGCGGTCGTACTCGGTGTTGTAGACGCGGTGATAGGACTGATCCTGCCAGTACCAGTCGGCGCGGCCGGTGGCACTCCAGTCGCTGCTGCGAAAGTGCAATGTGTGCTGCACACCCAGCGAGACGGTATAGCGAGGAGCATTTGGCAGCTCGTTGCCGCCAAGTTCGGCAAAGAAGCCGGCGGCCCCGTTGGGGGAATCGGTGAATGGGTTGTAGGATCCCAGAACAGCGGAGCCGATAATACGGCCGCCCGGGCAAGTTGCAGCTAGGATGTCTACTGCAGAGGTACCCGTCACAATCAACTCGCGCACCAGCTCGCGAGGAGCAACACAGTTCGAAGCCTGGGTTGGATTTGGCTTTACCACGACCCATTCGTCCCAATCCAGCTCGTGGCGATTACCATCACGGTCATACCAGTGGCCCGCGCCTCCGCCCTGAGTTCGGTCCATCAAATCCAGCGAGCGTTCGCCATCTGCAATACGGGTGCGCAGGTAGCCAATGCTGGCGTTAAGCAGGGTGTCCGGCGTAACCGCGAACAAACTTTCCACTTCCACCCCCCAGATGGCGGCGTCGAAGTTTTCGTTGGCTGCCGATCGATCTACAATCTTGGAGACCTGATAGTCGCTGTAGTCGTAGTAGAAGACGTTGGCACTAAACTGCATGGCCCCGCCGAACAATGTGTTCTTGGTACCCAGCTCGAAAGCATTGACGTACTCGGCTTCAAACGTCGGTGGTGCCGCTGCTCCCTGTGCGGCTGCCATTAGCAGACCCTGCGGCGCTGAAACGCCAGGCGGATTGGCACCTCCGGCCTTGTAGCCACGGGTGTAGAAGGCGTACAGCAAAGTTTCATCCAACCAGGAAAATCCGAAGTCCGCCTTCCAGTCCAGACCGATGCGGCCGGTAGGAACACGCCACTCCTGCACCATGTCCGGCTGCGCCGGATAGCCCGCGCCGTTCTCTCCGAGGCCACCGGATGCGCAGAATATCCTGCCGATTCCATCCTGCACGAGCAGCGGATTGACGCGCGGATCGCACTGGCTGACTGCACCATCTGGATCAATATTTCCAATCTCGGTTCCCCAACCAAGGAAACCACCGGCGGCGCGGCCACGCCAGTCGGGCAGCAGTGTCTGCGAAGGAACAGGGGTAAAAGTCTTGCGGTCCCAGTTAAGACGCAGACCTGCTGTCAGCTTGAACGCCGGGGTGAACTGGTAATACAACTCGCCGAACAGACCCGCCGCGTTGAGCTGATAAGGGTTGCGGCTCATGAAAAAGTGATGGCCCTGCGGGTCGTTACGGACCTCATCGATACTGCCGTCCTGAATGAGAACACAGGTCGCCCCGATCACGTTGCCGCTGTCATCGCGTATGAGCGCATCCGGATGGATCCGTGTGCCGCATCCAACGGTCATAGACGTAGGCGGCTCACCGGATACCAGCGACCATTGACCATCTACCAGTCTCGGAATACCGACAAACGCTGCCACGCTAGTGCGTGCTGTCAGGGTCAGCGCGTTTGAAAATACGAAATAATCAGCCGTGTTCTCGAAGCGCGTGTAATTGGCGCCAACACTGAAATTCAAGGGTCCATCGAAGCTCGAAGTCAGCCGCAGCTCCTGGCTGAACTGACTGGTCTGCTGCTGCGAAACATCCTGCATCAGCAACCGATCGGACGGCCCCAGCTGTGGGTCATCAAAAACTCCGTTCGGCAGGACGTGAAGGAATGTATCGGTTTCAGCGGTCGTTCTCCACGCACCCGGCCGCGTCTCGAAACGTAGAAAATCCTGGGTCGAAAAGAGGTCGTTATCCATGTAGACGCTCTGCCAGGACAACATCAGATCATCGCTCAAGTCCAGATCAAAGCTCAGCTCGCTCAGTTCTGATTTGGCTCGATACTCCGGCTGCAGAAGCGTGTACAGGGTTCTCAGATCCCGCGACTGCGCGCCACCTCCGCCCATAACGTCAGGCGCACCGATCGGGATGGTGCGCGTCAGTCCCGTAAGGCTACGCAAAGCGCGAACAAACGGTATCTGGTCGCCCATGGGAACGCCGAAGGCACCGTTGTCGCTCGGATCGTCTGGATTACCGGTGGCAAACAGCGAGCCGGGCAAACAGCCCTGCGAAAGCTGCCACGAGAAACGGGTGGCTTCCAGTGGTTGGGAATTCAGATCAATCAGCGGCTCGCCTGCCAAAGTGTCACCCGGATCGCGATGACACAGTTGCTTGGAGGTGCGCAGGCGGTGATCATCCTCCTCGAAGCGCTCGTGAATCAGGTTGAGCCTAAAGCGGTCGCTTGGCCTCCAACCCAGACTGATGCGCCCCGTCCACAGATCGCGGTCATCAAGGTCGATGCTTCTCGGCGCCTCGCGACCAACGAAGGTTTCACCTTCCGCGAGATTGGTGCCGTATCCATCGCGTTTGGTACTGGCGTAAGCGATGCGCGCTGCCAAGGTGTCGCCGTACAGCGGCACATTGATGTGGCCGCGCATACGCTCCGCGCTGTAGTTGCCGCTTTCCAGTTTTAGCTCACCACTCCATTCACCCATCCTCGGCTTGGCAGTGATGACGTTGATCACACCCGCCGTCGCATTGCGCCCGAACAGCGTGCCCTGCGGGCCACGCAGGACTTCCACGCGCTCCATGTCCAGGTATTCTTGCTCGAACAAGCGATTGACGATCAGTGTGGTGTTGTTCATCGACATCGCCACACCAGGATCAGTCGTCGCGGAAATCGCTTGTGTTCCGATACCGCGAATCTGGAAGTTGTAGCCGGTGAAATTTGATTTGCTGAAGGTAACGTTGGGAATAGCTTTCAAAAGATCGAAGCCGCCTTCGATCTTCTGGTTGTCCAACTGGTCCATGCTGAAGGCGCTGATGGCGATGGGCACATCCTGGATGCGTTCTTCTTTTTTCTGGCCGGTGACGATGATTTCTTCGATGCCGTCGCGTCGCGTGTTTTCCACCGATGCGGTGGTCGCCTCTTCCACGCTCGCGGTCACGGGCGCTTCGGCCGTCACGGCAACCGGCTCGGGGGTGAGCACCGCACCGCCTACGGGTGCCGCCCTGCGCTGGGCATCCAGGGTGGCGCGGTCACCGATCATCATGCCGCCGGATGGCGTGGTTTCGAACTCCAGACCACTGCCCGACAACAGCGTGTTCATGGCGGCCTCGCGGCTCATGCTGCCGCTGACGGCGGTGCTGGTCTTGCCGGCAACATCGGTGCCCGAGTAGAACAGTTCCTGCTTGCTCTGGCGCCCGAATTCGATCAGCGCTTCTTCCAGCCCCTGCGCCGGAATGTGGTAGCGGATGACCGCCGCTTGCGCAGGCGCCACAACACCATTCTGGGCAGATGCGGGGAGCGACAGCAGCAGGCTGCAGACGACAACGATCAGCAGCCCTACCGGCTTGGCCGGTAGGCGATGTATTTCGAACACCAGACGTCTCCTCTTGTGTACGGCAACCGCATTTTTTGCGGCCTTGCTTTAGAAGACGTGCGTTGTCGCCCCGAACGACAGGGTGGGGGTAAAAAAGTTTCAGCCGCTGCCGTTGCGGTTCTTTCTCTCGACCTTTCTTGCAGAGAAAGAACCGCCTATCGCGCAAGCAAGCCTGTGCGGTTCAATCGCAGCCGCTAGTAGGGATCAACCTGCGGTTTTATCCGACCTGCGGACAGCGGGCGGCGCTGCCCCCAGCACCGCCACAGGCTACCCACGTCGCCCCAGCAGTACGCGGTCATGGTTGGAGTCGATGACCTGCAGCGGGTAGTAGCTGGTCATGGTTTCGACGAACACGGCGGTGTTGCCGGTGTTGACGATGCCACTGATGCGCAGTTCGCCGAGTCGGCTGTCCGCCAGTTCGATGCGACGGGTGCTGTAGCGGTTGACCT
This sequence comes from Solimonas flava, assembly GCA_040391865.1. GTDB lineage: Bacteria > Pseudomonadota > Gammaproteobacteria > Nevskiales > Nevskiaceae > Solimonas. Next base: position 5,438 of record JBEBWZ010000106.1, on the reverse strand, counting down.
CGGCAATGACGTGGTCGAGGCGATCGCTGCGGAAGATCAGATGTCCTTCGCGCCAGCTGACGGCGCGCTCGACATCGGTTTTGCGGATGACCGGCACACTGGCCGCCGAGTCGGCGGTGGCGACCACCAGTTGTTCACCGGGCGCCAACAGCGCCGGTGCGGCGACCCCGCCGTCTTCGGCGGCGCCGGTATCGGCCACGGCGACCCGGCCTTCGATCAGCACGACTTCCAGTGCGCTGCTCGACAGGCGCACGTCGAATGCGGTGCCCAATGCCGTGACAGTGCGATTGCCGGCGGTGACCACGAACGGCCGCGACGCATCGTGCGCAACCTCGAACAGCGCCTGGCCGTGAAGCAGGGTCACACCGCGGGTGTGTTCGCGATAGCGGATCACGGCGCGGCTGTCGGTGTTGAGCGTCAGCACCGAGCCATCTTCCAGCGTCACGGCGCGCCGCTCGCCAACGGCCGTGCGATAGACGCTTTCGCCCGCCAGCGCGTGACGCGCCTGATCGGGCAGATCGGTGAGGTCGCGCAGCGACATGCCGGAGACCGCGAAGCCAGCGATCGCGGCCACGGCAAAACTGGCAGCAATCGCGAAATTGCGCCGTTGCTGTTTGCGCTTTCTGGCGGCGACCCGCCGCCGGGTTTCCTGCGCCAGCGCGGCCATGGGCTCACTGCCGTTGGCGGCACGCGCCATGCGATGCGCCGCGTCGATACGCGCAAATGCAGCGGCGTGTGCCGGATCCTGCGCGCGCCAGCGCTCAAACTCGGCGCGCAAGCCCGGCTCACCGTCACGATGGCGCAGCCGATCACTCCATGCGGCGGCCTCATCGCGTATGGCTTCCGCTGTAGAAGGCCGGCTGGTTTCAAACTCGTGCATCGATGTCATCTCTTCATTCACTCGCCGGCGGCAACGACGATGGCGTGCCACCTTCGAGATTCTCTTCCAGATATTTCAGTGCGCGGCTCATGTGCCGTTGCGCACTGCGCTCCGAGATCCCCAGCTGTTGGGCGATATCGGCAAATTCGCATTCCTGTGTGGTGCGCAGCAGGTAGACGTCGCGCGTCAGTTCCGGCAGACGCCGCACGGCGGCGGCAACGCGCGCGATCGCTTCCTCACCCAATACGATGCGCTCCGGAGTCAGTTCATCGGAACGCTCGTGGCGCTGATCGTCGTAGGACTCGTGCGTGTCTTCGTGACGAACCCTGGCACGGCGGCGCTCGTCGTTGAGCACGCTGGCGGCAACCTGGAACACGTAACCGGAGACATGCCGGATCGGCTCCTGCTGGGCGCGCTGGAACAGGCGCACGAACACCTGCTGCACCAGATCGTCGACATCGCCGGCATTGCGCACGCGGCTGGCGAAGAACCGGCCCAGGGGCAGGCGGTACGCCCGCATCATGTCCTCCCACTGGCCGTCGTTACCGTCGCCCGCGGTCAAGGACACCTGGCCTGATGACACCGCAACTCCCTGCGACATCGTTCATTCCTCCTCGTACGGGGTTGTCTGCGCAACCCGCCGCTACGCACCCCCGGTGCGCGGCAAGGCGGCAAGACTACGCCCAGTTTCCGCCGGGCTGCAATGTTTCGGGAGATTGGGGATTGCGGACTCGTGGGGCCGCCGTCACCAGATCAATCCGCCGCAGGTGCCGCGCAGGTCGGTCTCAAACGCGCAGCGCGGAGCCGATTTCCGAATGGGACGGGACAGGTAAGATCACCGGGGTTTCCCATCTGATCCGCGCCATGATCCGTCTTTTTCATCTGTCGTTGCCGCTGCTGCTGAGCCTGCTTGCCGCCTGTTCGCTGCAGGCGGTGACACCCTCGTCGCCCACCGCACCCGCGAGGATTGCGGCGGAGACGCTCGGCGATCCGCACAGTTACGCCGAGCCCGAGGCGTTCCGCACGCGCCATCTGTCGCTGGATCTGCGCGTCGATGTCCAGCGCCGCGTGCTGTCGGGCACGGCCGAGCTGCAGTTGCAGCGCATGGATGCCAAGGCCGGCACGCTGGTGCTCGATACCCGCGATCTCGAGATTGCCGCGGTCGAAGCCGGCACCGCGAACGCGCTGCGCGCCACGACCTACACGCTGGGGCCGCGCGATGCGGTGCTCGGTCGTCCGCTGCGGATTGCAATGCCGGCAGGTGCCGATCGTGTGCGCATCCGCTATGCGACGCGGCCCGAAGCGTCCGGACTGCAGTGGCTGAACGCCGCGCAGACCGCCGACAGGAAGCTGCCGTTCCTGTTCACGCAGTCTCAGACGATTCATGCGCGCAGCTGGATTCCGCTGCAGGACACGCCGCAGCTGCGCATCACCTACGACGCGCGCATCCGCACGCCGAAGAATCTGCTGGCGGTGATGAGCGCCGAGAACGATCTGCAGGCGCGGCGCACCGGCGATTATCGCTTCCGCATGCCGCAGCCGGTGCCGTCGTATCTGCTGGCGCTGGCGGTCGGCGATCTGCAGTTCCGCGCGCTGGGACCGCGCACGGGTATTTATGCCGAGCGCTCGGTGCTTGCGGCGGCGGCAGCGGAGTTTTCAGACACCGAGAAGATGCTGGCGCGTTCGGAAGCACTGTATGGCCCATATCGCTGGGGCCGTTATGACCTGCTGATTCTGCCGCCCAGCTTTCCGTATGGCGGCATGGAGAATCCGCGCCTGACCTTCGCATCGCCCAGTGTCATCGCTGGCGACAAGTCACTGGTGTCGCTGGTCGCCCACGAGCTGGCGCATTCCTGGTCCGGCAATCTGGTGACCAATGCGGTGTGGCGTGATTTCTGGCTCAACGAGGGTTTCACCAACCACCTGAGCTTCCGCATCATGGAGGAACTCTATGGTCGCGATCGCGCGCAGCAGGAACGCACACTGGCGGCGAATGATCTGAAGGACACGCTAGCCGTACTCACGCGCGACGACGACAAGACGCTGGCACCCGATCTCAATGGCCGTGATCCCAGCGACTATGTGACCGATGTGCCGTATGAACGCGGCGCCTTGTTCCTGGCCTATCTGGAACAGAAGTACGGACGCACGCGCTTCGATGCGTTCCTGCGCGGCTGGTTCGATCGCCATGCCTTCACCGCGGTGCGCAGCGGCGACTTCGTGGCGTATCTCGATCGCGAGTTGCTGTCGAAGTATCCGGGTGTGGTCAGTCTCGCCAAGGTCAACGAATGGCTGTATCAGCCGCGGATGCCGGCGGACACGCCGTGGCCGGTGTCGGATGCGTTCAAGCGTGTCGAGCGCGCACGCGATGCCTGGCTCGCCGGCAAGCTGGCCGCCGACAGGATGGGCACCGCCAGCTGGAGTCCGGCGCAGTGGCGCTATTTTCTCGACACCCTGCCGGCAACGCTGAGCCTCGATCAGCTCACCGATCTCGACGAAGGATTCGGCCTGACGCATACCGGCAATGCGGTGGTCGCGGCGCGCTGGTTGCGGCTGGCACTGGCCAACGACTATCCGCCGGTGTATCCGGCAGTGGACGCGTTCCTGAATCGTCACGGGCGGATGCTGCTGATCACGCCGATCTATGAGCAGTTGGCGCGCAGTGAAGACGGGCTGGAGTTTGCGCGCGAGATTTACGACGTGGCGCGCACCGCTTATCACCCGATTGCCCGGGAGGCGGTGGAGAAGATTCTGGCAGCGCCGGTGGTTGATCATGCCGGGACGCCTGCGGTTGAAGCCGAGCCGGCCACCGCGCCGAAACGACGTCCCGCGGATATCGCGAAATCGCTGCGCCCGGCGCGGCATCCGTTCCAGCGTGCGGATGGGGTGGGAACGGGGGATTAGAGATTGGGGATTAGAGATTAGAGATGGTGGCGGCTGGTGTTGTCTGGGGCTTCGGTTGAGCCCCGCAAATTCAGATGCCGCCGACTGGCCGCCCCTCACCCCGACCCTCTCCCCGCAAGCGGGGCGAGGGAGTTTTTCACCGCGCATCCTGCGATAGCCTGCGTGAACACGGACTTCTGTCAATCCAAAATCCTGAATCCGCGCTATTGCTCCGCAAACAGCAGCATCGGCTGACCCGCGGTAAACGTCTGCACCTGCAGATCCGGGCGCTGCTGCTGCAGGTAGTCGAAGAAGCGGTCGAGGCGCACGGTCAGCGGGAAGGGGCGCGGCGGCTGCAGCGGGCGGGTGAAGTCGTCCCAGTGCGTGGGGATCACGCGCCTGGCGCCGACGCTGTCGACCACTTCGTGCAGATAGTCGCGCCAGTCGTCGACCAGCGCGACGCCGAGCAACACCACATCCGCCTGCTGGCCCTGCAGTGCGCCGGCGACATGGCCGGCACTGCCGTGATGCAGCACGCGGCCGAGACGATGTTCGATCAGGATCGAGTACGCACCGCCGAGCTTGTAGTCGAGGTAATGCGCCGGCGGCGCCAGCGCCTGCGTGATCTCGCCGGTCGGTGTTCCCCCCGTGGCACCGGCGTGGCGGCTCTCGATGAAAGTGATGCGGTAGGGACCGACCTGCAGCGGCACGCCGGGCGGCATGTGTTGCAGCTGCGCTTCCGGCAGGCCGTCGCCGCGCCCGATGTTGAGGGTGCTCTCCGACCCCAGCAGTAGCGCGCCGGTTTTCGCGGCGACGATGCCGGCGTCCATGCTGTGATCGAAATGCGAATGCGAGACCAGCACCGCATCGAGCCGCTGGATACCGGCAGCGGCCAGCGCGCTGTCGATCGCCTGTGGATCGGGCGCGATCTCGCGATTGAGCGCCATGTTCAGCAGGCCCGGCGGGCGCGTGAAGAACGGGTCGATGAAGATCGCGTGCGCGCCGTCGTCGAGCAGCACGCCGGTGACGCCAAACCAGGTCGCGCGCAAACCCGGCCCCTGTGCCGGCGGCGCGAGGTGCGCGTCATAGGCGGCCATGCCTTGGCGCATCTGCTGTTGCAGCAGCACTACGGCCACCAATGCGATCAGCATCAGGATCGCCAGCAGCAGCAGCAGGCCGCGGCGCAGGGTCATGCGCGCGGCTCCGCAGACACAGTGTTCAATGTCGACATGGGGAGTCTCCAAGTCCGAGGCAGGAATGCTGGCGCAAGCACACTACCGTTTGACGACACCGCCGTGCCAGCGCTCAGCGCTTCTTCGGCACCCAGGCCCAGGTCATGCGGCACTGGATCGGCTGTTCGCCGCTTTCGTCGGAGACGGTCACCGGCACCACCAGATTGCCGTTGGGTTCGCTGGCGATCCGCGCCCGCGCGTCGTCATTCAGCGTGGCCACCGCGCGCAAGTCGCCCTGCGCACGCTTCAGGTAGGTGATTTCCATCGACTTCAGCAGCGGCAGGCAATCGTCGCCGACGTTCATGCCGAACACGGCGCCGCTGGCGGTCTCGGCCAGCAACGCCATCGCCGCGGCATGCACGCCGCCGATATGGTTCTGCACCTTGCGCCGGTTGCGCACCACCACCACCGCGCAATCGGCCGTCAGTTGTTCAAAGCGCAGG